>CAYUSL010000008.1:0-22347 GCA_964447125.1 uncultured bacterium
CTCGAGTGACCAGCATTCGCACGTGTTGATGTACTTCCAGATCGTCACGTTCCCTGCTGCCACCGGGTTGGCGTTGTAGATCACGAGCGCATCCGGCGCACCCACCGCCAGCTCGTCCACGCCATCACCATCGAAATCGCCGACGACGATGGCCGCGCTGAACCGACCCGATCCGCCGGGATTGATCGCATGCCACACGTCGAACGCCCGCCCGCTCGCGGCGCCACGAAAGAGCGTCACCTGCCCCTGATTCGACGACCAGTCGGGAGCGCCGATCACCAGGTCGAGACGGCCACCCCCGTCGAAGTCTCCAATGCCGATCGTGGTGCCGAACGCCGCCCCCGCGGTCACCGTGTATTGCTTCAGCAGCAGGTTTCCGACTTCCCACACCTGGGCATGAGCCAGCGGTGTTCGAGCAGCCGCGACGAGGAGAAAGAGGACGTGCAGTGAGAATGAACCGGCCCAGCGATGCATGAGGCACCTCGTCGACCACAGGATGCGAACGGACACACGAGCAGATGGCACGGCGCCTGCCCGATGCGGAAACAACGACGATAGGCGCGACGCGCCGGGGCGGCGCGTGACTCAGGTCACGAGTGCCGCTCGTGGCGACGCCTCGTGTGCGCGGCGTTCGTGGTCAGAAGAGACTTCGTTGAGGGTCCGCCTCGACGGCTCGCAGCACCTCGGCCGAGTCGTAACGGGGTGAGTTCACGAGCTTGGAGACGGCGTGCCACTCGAGCGTCCCCGAGTAGGGCTGCGCGAGTGCGAGGGCGTCGTCCTTGCTCACTCCGACGGTGTCGAGCCATTGCAACGCGGCCGCCTTTGGCAAGATCACCGGCATGCGATCGTGCAGCCACGTGAGGTCGGGACGGGGCTGACACGTGAGGATCGCGAACGAATCGAGTGGCTCTGCACCCTCCGGCGAACGCCACGTATCCCACAGGCCCGCCATGAGCAGCGGGCCCGAGCTCGGTGCATGGACGCGATACGGGACCTTGTGGGTGCGGCGATCTTCCCACTCGAAGAAGCCGTCGGTGAGCACGATGCAACGTCGCCGTCCGATCAAGTTTCGGAACGCGGGCTTCTCGGCCACGGTCTCGGATCGTGCGTTGATCATCTTGGCGCCGATCGCCGGATCCTGCGCCCAGCTCGGAACGAGCCCCCAGCGGGCCATTCGCGCCAAGCGACCGCCGTCCCCCACAACGACGACGAGCGAGGTCTGCGTCGGGAAGATGCTGAAGCGCGGCTGCGGTGGCGTAGCACCGAGCCAGCTCGCCTCGACCGCGGCGATTGCTTCTTCGGGCTTGGCGAGGCTGATCCGGCCACACATGGAGCACGAGTATCGCCGTCGTCGCATGCGTCCGCCACCCTGACGCGGCTCGCGAAAGCGTTCGCAGGGGCGCGCGCTGACGTTCGTGATTGCTCGCGCAACCATGCTGGAAGCCAAGGCACGATTCCGCTGCATGCGCTCGTGAAGATCGCCCGGCGCTCGGGCGAGAATGGGAGAGGATCCGAGAAAAGAACGATCGCAGTCTCGAAGCGATTGCTTTACATTCTGCGTCCGACCGGTTTTGCTTTGTTTTCACCCAAAGGAGATTCCATGCCCACGAACGACCTCGCCAAGCAAGCGGATGCCGTACGCGCCGATCTCGCCCGCCTCGAATCCGACCTGAAGGCCCTGCTCAGCTCCGTCGGAGGCTCCATCGGCCACGCCATCAGCGCGCGGGTCTCGGAGCCGCTCAAAGCGATCTCCGGACACATCGACCCATTGCTCGCGCTGCTCGGCGCCCACGTGCCCGCAGTCGCTCCGGAGAAGCGGGGCCCCGGTCGTCCCAAGAAGGAAGCGGCACCCGCAGCCGAGGCTCCCGCACCACGCAAGACGCGACGCGGTGGGCGAGGCCGCAAGGCAAACCTCACGGCCGAGAAGATCAAGGAAGCACTGGATCAGACCGGTGGGAACCGCGCCGCGGCCGGAAAGTTGCTGAAGGTGAGCGCGCCCACCTTTTACAAGTATCTGACCGCATTCGGCCTCGGTGAGGTGAAGAAGAAGGGCGGCGCCGCCGCCGGCAAAAAGCGCGCGGCGCGCTGAGCGTCGCGCCGCCTCGCACGGATCCCCGATGCGCCGCTGGTCGACTCGACCGGCGGCGCATTCGCGCTCCTCGGGGGCGGCCCGCTGCCACCTGGCAGTGGCTCCCCCGGCGTCGCGAGCGTGGCGCCGCGTCCACCCCGCGCGTGACGCGGTCCCCCGGCTGGATCGCCACGAGCCACCCGTCGGCTGCGTCCTCCGCCTGGTGCCGGTCGACTCTTCCCTTGAAAACGAATCTCGTCCCAATGGTACGATCGCTCGTCTCACCACAGAGCCGTGCACATGGGTGCCGGTTGCTCGGTCCCGTGAAAGGAGCCGCCTGATGCCGACGGAGTCGTGGAAGGTACGCCCCAAGCGTCGCTCGCTGTTCGCGCTCGCAGGCTTGACCCTCGTCATCGCCGCAGCGTCCGAGGCGCGTGCGACGCTCACGCCTCAGTCCACGATCACGGCAAACGATGGCGCCGGTGACGACCGATTCGGTGCATCGGTAGCTCTGAGCGGCGAGCTCCTGCTCGTGGGATCCGTTCGCGACGACGACAAGGGCACCGATTCGGGCTCGGCGTATCTCTACACGCGCAATGGCGCGAGCTGGACGCTCACCCAGAAGCTCACCGCCAGCGACGGCGCTGCTGGCGATCATTTCGGCGTCTCGGTAGCGATCCAGGGCTACACCTTGGTGGTCGGCTCCTACAACGACGACGACTTCGGCGCAGACTCGGGGGCGGCTTACGTCTTCCAGTGGAACGGCGCCACTTGGGTGCAGGTCGCGAAGCTGCGCGCCAGCGACGGCGCCGGCGGCGATCTGTTCGGCGGCTCGGTTGCGCTCGACGGCGACTACATCGTGGTCGGCGCGCCGAAAGAGGATGCAAAAGGCACGAGCTCGGGTTCGGCGTACGTGTTCGTGCGGTCGAGCGGCTACATCTGGACGCAGCAGGCCAAGCTCACCGCCAGCGACGGGGCGAGCAACGACACCCTGGGCTACTCGTCGTCGATCAGCGGCGACACCATCCTCCTGGGGGCGGCATACAAGAACACCGGCGCCGGGAGCTACGCAGGCTCCGCGTACGTCTTCACGCGCAGCGGCACCACTTGGTCGCAACAGGCGAAGCTCACCGCCAGCGATGGTGCCGCCAACGACAGCTTCGGCAACTCCGTCAGCGTGTACGGCAACACCGCCGTCGTGGGCGCCTTCGGCGACGACACGGGCGTGAGCAACGGTGGCTCGGCGTACGTGTTCACGCGCAGCGGCGTGAGCTGGTCCCAGCAGGCGAAGCTCACCGCTTTCGACGGCGCGGCGAGCGACAACTTCGGCACCTGGGTGTCGCTCGACGGAGGCACGATCGCGGTCGGATCGCCGCTGGCGGACACCGCAGGCGCAGACGCCGGTGCCACGTACCTGTACCAAGGCAGCGGCGCGAGCTGGTCGCTCGTCGACAAGATCGTAGCGGGCAACGCAGCAGCCGGCGCGAGCTTCGGCGCCGGGCTCGACGTCGAGTCCGGCCGCGTAGCGATCGGCGCACTGCTCGCCGACGCCGCGGCCACCGACTCGGGCTCGGCTTACGTCTACGACTCCAACATCCAGCTCACGGTGAGCAAATCCGGCACCGGCGCGGGCACGGTCACCAGCTCACCTGCCGGGATCTCGTGCGGCGCGACGTGCAGCGCGGGATTCGCCCCCGGCGCCGTCGTGACGCTGAGCGCCTCGGCCTCCGCGGGCTCCTCGTTCGCAGGCTGGAGCGGCGGTGGCTGCTCGGGCACGGGCACGTGCCAAGTCACGCTGTCCTCGGCGCAAACGGTGACGGCATCGTTCAATTTCGTGTCGGCATCGGTCTCGGTGACCAAGGCGGGCAATGGGCTCGGCACCGTCACCAGCTCTCCCGCCGGCATCGATTGTGGGGCGACTTGCTCCTCGACGTTCACCCCCAACACGATCGTCACGCTCACCACCACGCCACAGCTCGGATCGACCTTCGCCGGGTGGAGTGGTTCGGGTTGTTCGGGAACCGGGACCTGCCAGATCACTGCGACGGCGGCCCACAGCGTGACCGCCACCTTCAATCTCCAGTCCTACAACCTCACGATCACGCCGACCGGCACCGGCACGGGCAGCGTGACCAGCAGCCCCATCGGCATCAGTTGCGGCACCCTCTGCTCGGCGCCGTTCAGTGCCGGCGAAGTCGTGACCCTCACGGCAGCGACCGCCCCCGGAACCAGCTTCGACGGCTGGAGCGGTGGCGGTTGCTCGGGAACGAATCTCACCTGCCAGGTCACGATGGACGCAGCCAAGAGCGTCTCCGCGACCTTCACGTTGCAGGGCGCTCAGCTCACGGTGAACAAGGTCGGCACGGGCTCGGGAACCGTGTCCAGCTCGCCGGCCGGCATCGACTGCGGCCCGACGTGCGTCTACGTGTGGGACTACGGGACACAAGTGAATCTGACGGCGGCACCCGCGGCCGGGTCGACGTTCACGAGCTGGGCGGGACCGTGCACCGGCACCGGCACGTGCTCACTACCCATGACCACCAATCGCACCCTGTCGGCGATCTTCACGCTGCAGACCTTCCCCGTGACGGTGACGAAAGCCGGCAACGGCTCGGGCACGGTCACCAGCACACCCGGGGGCATCAACTGCGGCGCCACCTGCACCGGCACCTACGACTACGGCACGGTGGTCGCGATGGCCGCATCACCAGCGGCTGGCTCGACCTTCGTCGGATGGAGCGGTGAAGGCTGCTCCGGCACCAACTTCTGCACCGTCAGCGTGGATGCCGCGAAGAACGTCACCGCGACGTTCGCCCTGCAATCCTTCGCGCTCACCGTCACGAAGGGCGGCACCGGTTCCGGCAACGTCACATCCAGCCCGGCGGGCATCGACTGCGGCGCCACCTGTGGGGCCTCCTACGACAACAACACCCTGGTCACGCTCAGCGCCGCGCCCGCCGTCGGCTCCACGTTCACCGGCTGGAGTGGCTCGGGATGCAGCGGCACCGGAAGCTGTCAGGTGACGATGAGCGCCGCGCGCAGCGTCACGGCGAACTTCGCGCTCGCGTCGCTCGCACTCTCCGTGACCAAGACCGGCAACGGCTCAGGTACGGTGACGTCGAGCCCGCTCGGAATCAGTTGCGGCGCGACCTGCGCCGCGAGCTTCAACTACGGCACGGTCGTCACGCTCGCCGCACCGCCGACGTTCGGCTCGGTCTTCACCGGTTGGGGTGGTGCCTGCTCGGGGACGGGTAGCTGCCAGGTGACGATGGATGCTGCGAAGTCGGTGACCGCCAACTTCCAGCTCCAGACGTTCTCGCTCACGGTGAACAAGGCCGGCACGGGTAGCGGCACGGTCACGAGCGTGCCAGCGGGAATCGATTGCGGCGCGAGCTGTGTGGCGAGCTACGACTACAACACCACCGTCACGCTCAGTGCCACGCCCAGCCTCGACTCGACGTTCGCTGGCTGGAGCGGCCCCTGCACCGGCACGGGGACCTGCCAGCTACCGATGACTGCCGCACGCACGGTGACGGCCATCTTCTCGCTGCCGACCTATTCGCTTTCGGTTGCCTTGCTCGGCACCGGTGTCGGAACCGTCACCAGCGACGTCCCCGGGATCGACTGCGGCGCCACGTGCACCGCGGCCTACGACCCCAACACGGTCGTCACGCTCACCGCCACGCCTGGGGCCAGCTCGACGTTCACGGGTTGGGGTGGAGAGTGCACGGGCACCGGCACGTGCCAGGTGACCATGGACGCGGCCAAATCCGTCACCGCTACCTTCGATGGGGTGGCGTACGCGCTGACGGTGACCAAGGTCGGCAGCGGGACCGTCACGAGCAATCCTGCGGGAATCAACTGCGGGACCGCGTGCGCCGCGAACTTCGCTCCAGGCACGGTGGTGACGCTCACCGCGACGCCGGCGTCCGGCCAGAAGTTCTCGGGGTGGAGCGGCGGCGTGTGCACCGGCACCGCGCCGTGCCAGGTCACGATGGACGCAGCGAAGGCGGTCACTGCCACGTTTGCTGCCGGCTGCGGCGCCATCGGCGCACCGAGTGCCACCTCGGGCATCTTGATTGCGTTCTCGACACTGGTGCCACGGATGCGGCGGCGCGCGCGACGCGAGCGCCGCGACGCGTGAGGTGACGCGCGGGCAGCAGCCCGCCCCCCCTCTCTCGCCCCGTATCCGAGACCGCCGAGGGCAACACCTCGGCGGTCTCTCCGTGAGCGGAGGCGAACCGCGCGATCGCCACTCACTCCGGATCGTAGCGGCACACTGCGCCGGTGCGAACCGAGCGCTCGAGGTGACGAGCGAGCAGGGCATCCAGGTCGCCGATGCGCCGAATGGCGTCGCGCACGCGCCGCTGAACGTTGATCCTCGCTCGCTCGGCGTCCGAGCCCTGACGGCGCACCCGCCCCCGCGGCCCGAGCGCTCTGCCCAGCTCGGCCATCAGTGCCTCCAACTCGTTGCGGGCGCGCTCTGCACGCACCCCGTCGTTCCAGCGCTCGGCTTCCTCGATCTCGCCACGCAGTGCGGCGATCCGCGCGCGGTACTCGGCGCGCGCGCGACCGTCGAGAACACCGCCCACGTCAGGCTGTGCCGACTGGGAGCCACCCTCACTCGCCACCAGATCGAGCACGTGCCAGTCGCGTCCGGGCTCGGCGATCAACGCCGCGAGGATGCGCAATCCCTTGGTGTCGGCGAGGTGGAACTGCCGCGATTGGTGAACGACCGTCCAAAGCTCGCCCTGGCGCTCCAGGCTGAAACGCGGTGGCCGTGACACCGAGACTCGCACCGGCGGCGCCTCTTGCTCCTGGCGCGCGCCGGGCTCGGATTCGGCGAGCTCGACGACCACGGCGCGCGCGCCCAGCTCCAGCGCCGGCATCGCGAGATTCACCGCCTCACGCAGCGCGTCCTCGGCGAGCCTGCGCCCGCGCTCTCGATCCGCCGCGTCCCCTCGCGCCACGAGCTCGCGGCCCAGGTCCAGCGCGATCCACGCCGCGTAGGGGCGAGCACCGCTGGCGCGCGCCTCGGCGAGCGCACCCTCGAAGAGCCCGAGCGCTTCGTCAGCGCGCCCTTCGACGAGTGCCGCGCGTCCGAGCCAATGGCTCACCGGCCCCTCCACCATCACGCCGAAGAGGCCCCAGCGAACGTTCGAGCCGCGACGCGACGTGAAGGCCGTCGTGATCGCTCGGGCCAGCGCACGGTCCCCGCGGCGCTCGGCGATCTCCACCAGGAACTGGAGATGGCAGGTGTCGTGAATCGCGAGGCTCTCAGCCACCGTGCCGGACACGTCGAAGGGCTCGGGCTCGTCGGGATCGCTTGCGCAGAATTGCCAGAGCCGCGCCACGATCTCGCCGGAGGCGACACCCGCGAAGCGCCCGGCCAGAGCACGAGCGGCCGCTCGCTCTTCCGCGCGTCGCCCTTCGAGACGCAACCGGCAGAGCTCCTGGATGGCAAGCGAGCGCTCCGCGTTGGGATCGCGGGCCGAGCGCGCCACGGCCCGCGCCTGGGCCGCTGCGGCGATCGCATCGGCGAAGCGCCCTTCGCGGGTGAGCATCATCGCGCCCAGCGCCAGCGCCGGCCATCGATAGTAGGGATGCACGAGACGTTCGGCATGACGCGTCACCGCCGCGATCGCGTCGGTGGCAGCGGCGACCTCGTTGCCCTCGAGGTGATCGAAGACCAGCCGCATGGAGCCGCGCCAGGCGTCGGCGGCCTGCCCGAGGGAAACTGCCAACTCGACGTGCTCGCGGCTCAACGCGATGCGGTCGACGCGCGGTCCGCTGTCCATGAGCGCCGACCCGGCATCGCGTAGCGTCGCGAGCAAGTCCCGCGCATCCCCCACCCGACGCGCCATGGCGACGGCGTCGCGCGCCAAGCCCAGCGGCACCTCGGGATCGGGGGCTGGCTGGAGAGCAGCGCCCAAACGTGCCAGAAGCCGCGCGCGCAGTGCGCCGTCGGCTGCGGGCAAAGCGGCCAGCGCTTCTTCGAGGAGCGCGACGAGCTTCGCATCGACCGCACCGTAGACGTAGCCCGAGCCGTATTCGAGCGCCGCACGCGCCAAGAGCTCGCCATCGTGTGCGCGGCGCGCGGCCTCGACGGTCGCCCAGCACGCCTCTTTGGCTCCCGCCGAGTCTCCGGCGAGATTTCGCGCGCGCGCCAGCGCCAGCCGCAGCTCGGCCGAACGCGCGGCCCCGCCCGTGCCGAGCGCCTCGGCGCACGCGAGCGCCCGTTCGAGCGCCAGTGACGCGTCGTCGAAAGCCATCCGCTGGGTGGCCTGCTCGGCCGCACGCGCCAGCGCCGCGACCGCGCGTGCCCGTTCCGTTGGCCCGGCGGCGAGCCAATGGTGGGCGATCTCCGACCAACCCGGCTCCGACGCAGCAGCGGCACTGGCCTCGAGCTGCTCGGCGCGGCGGGCGTGGAGCACCCAGCGTCGCGAGTCCGGGAGCTCGTCGTGCAGTACTTCGCGCGTGAGGTTGTGCGTGAACCGATATTGTTCGGGTGCGGTACGCGCCACCAGCGCCGTTTCCACGGCATGCGCCAGCCCGCGCACGACATCGACCTCGTCGCGTTCGACCAGCGCCGCGACCGCCGCCGGCGCGAAATCGCGTCCCACCACGGCTGCGGCGTGCAGGATCGCCGAGGCTGCATCGTCGAGCCGTGCGATCCGGTCGCGGAGAGTGGCGCGAATCGTGGGCGGGACCGAGATCTCGCCACGGCCGACGAGCGCCGCCGCGACAGCGGAGTCGCTGGCCACCAGCCGCGCCATCTCGACGACGAAGAGCGGATTGCCATCGGTGGCCGCGTGCACGGCGGCGGTGACCGCGTGGCTCAACGGTCCTGCCGACAACCGCTCCACCAGCGTCGCGGTCTGTTGGGAATCGAAACGCGCGAGCCTGAGCGAATGCGCGAGACGCGCCACCCGCGCGAGCTGCGGTGCCGCAGCCGCGAGCTCCGGATCCGTGTCGCGATGGGTCCCCAGCACCAGCAGTCGCGACCGCCCTACCTCGCGGGCGAGGAACTCGAGCAAGAGCAACGACGACGGATCGGCGGCGTGGAGATCTTCGAGCACCACGAGGATCGGGGCACCGCGAGCGGCTGACTCCACGAGCAGCGCGGTCACCGCCTCGAGGACCTGGAAGCGCGCCTGCTCCGCGTCGAGGCCCGGGCTCGGGAAGACGATCGGAGTCGTGCGAGCGAGCTCCGGAACCAGTGGCACGAGATGTACGACGCGGGGGCCCAGCGCCGATTCGAACGATTCGGGACCGAGCGCGCGCGCCAGACCACGAAGCACCTGAACCCAAGGCCAGAATGCGGGCGCGCCACCCGCTTCCCAGCAGCGGCCGTCGAGCACGAGCGTGCCGGCTCGCTCCGCCGAACGCGAAAGCTCTTCGGCGAGGCGGCTCTTGCCGATCCCCGGCTCCCCACTCACCAGCCACACCGAGCCTGCCCCGGCGCTGCACGCCGCGAGGGCGCTGCCGAGGGCGTCGAGCTCGCGTTCGCGGCCGAGAAAGGGTCGATCCAGCGGCGACATGGCCCGATTGTCTCCGGTGGGCGTGACGCTGTCGAGGTCCGCGGCGTAAAGCCGCACTCACCGGCGTAGCGCTGGAGAATCGGGATTCTGTGCGCCACGGAACGATGTTCCGCGCAGCACGATCACCGACCTTGGCCTTCCCGAAACAGGCGGATCTCACGCCCATCGACACGCGGCAGGCAGCCCGCGCCGCCCACCTGCGGGAAACGCCGAGACACCACGCACGCGGAACCACGTTCCCCCATTCGTCACGCAAAGGAGGTGAAAGCCAAACCCACGGCGCTCGTGCAGCGCCCCACGGAGAGTCCCATGACACTGCTGCTCGGTTATCTGGTGATGGTCGAGGTTGCGTTCGTCACCCTCGGAACCCTCGACGTCGTTCGGCCGCGCGAGCATGCGCGCATCTTCGGTCGTATCGATGCGGCGTGAACCGACGCAACGGTGGCCGTCCCAATCGCCGGGCGGGTTCGGGCACAATGGCGGTCCCGAGGACCGCCCGCCGTGGTGCCGATCGCCCAGAGTGAAAGCCGCCAGGACCTGGAGCGCTGGACGTTCGCCCTCGAGGCGATGCGCATTCCGTTCGAGCTCACGCCCGCCGACGAAGAGTCGGGCGAGATGGTGCTGTGGGTGCGCCGCGAGCACGCGGCACGTGCGCACCGCGCGGTGGTCGAGCTGGACATCGAAGATGCCGAGCCGCCGAGCGCGCCACTGGCGAGCGCGCGACCGCGAGCGCAGCCCCGCGCGATCACCGGATCGATCGCGCTGGTGTGGCTGCTCATGCTCGGCACACTGCTTCAGCTCTACATCCCCGGCTGGGAAGCGCACGGCGCGCTGGTGGGGAGCGCCGTGCGCGACGGCGAGTGGTACCGAGCGCTCACGGCGATCACACTTCATTCGGGGCTCGTGCACTTGCTCAGCAACTCGGCATTCCTGGTGATCTTCGCCGTCACGGCGATTCGTGGGGTGGGCACGGGCGTCAGCACGGCCGTCGCCGTCGCTGCCGGTGCCCTCGCGAACGTGGCGAGCGCCCTCGCCCACCCTGCGGACTTCCGCGCGATCGGCGCGTCGGGTGCCGTGTTTGCGCTGCTCGGGCTGGTCGCGGCGCTCGCTGTCCATCGCCGCCCCACGAACGCCGCCGTGCGCTGGGCGCCCGGCGTCGGTGCAGCGCTGGGGCTCTTCGCTTTCACGGGGCTCGCGCGCGAGACCGACGTGATCGCTCACTTCGGCGGCGGAGTGCTGGGCTTCGCGTTCGGTCTGCTGGTAACGCGACTCGATCCCCTCGGCCGTGCCGGCGCAGCGCAAATTCAGTGGGCAGCGGGCCTCGCGACGCTCGGTGGGCTGGTGCTCGCCTGGGCTCTCGCGCTCGCGTGAGGCCGACCTCTCGCCACGCGGTCGCGATCCTCGCGCCGCGCCGCCACTCGTGAAGCTGCGCTAGGTTGCGGGGATGCCTCCGATCCTCAGAGTCTCGAAACTCTCCAAGACCTACGCATCCGGTCACCGCGCGCTCTCCGACGTCGATCTCGAGATCCAGCAGGGCGAGATCTTCGCGCTCCTGGGTCCGAACGGTGCCGGCAAGACGACCCTCATCAGCATCGTCTGCGGCATCGTCACGCCCACCGCCGGCAGCGTGGTCGCCGCCGGCCACGACGTGGTGCAGGACTACCGCGCCGCTCGCGCTGCGATCGGGCTCGTCCCCCAGGAGCTCAGCACCGACATGTTCGAGACCGTGTGGGCCACGGTTTCGTTCAGCCGCGGCCTCTTCGGCCATGCGCCCAACCCGGCACACATCGAAAAGGTGCTCCGCGACCTGTCGCTGTGGGAGAAGCGCCACGACAAGATCCGCACCCTCTCGGGCGGGATGAAGCGGCGGGTGCTGATCGCCAAGGCGCTCGCCCACGAGCCGCGCATCCTCTTCCTCGACGAGCCCACCGCGGGGGTCGACGTGGAGCTTCGCCGCGACATGTGGGAGCTGGTGAGGCGCCTGCGCGAGAGCGGCGTCACCATCATCCTGACGACACACTACATCGACGAAGCCGAGGAGATGGCGGACCGCATCGGCGTCATCAACAAGGGCACGCTGATCGTGGTGGAAGAGAAGCGCGCGCTGATGAAGAAGCTCGGCAAGAAGCAACTCACCTTGCACCTGCAAGAGCCGATCGCCGCGATCCCCGCCGAGCTCTCGCCCTGGCCGCTGGCGCTCAAGGGCGGCGGCACCGAGCTCGAGCTCACCTTCGACTCGGACGAAGAGCAGACTGGCGTACCCGCGTTCCTCCGCCGCCTCTGCGACGTCGGCATCGCCTTCAAGGACTTGAACACCCGACAGAGCTCGCTCGAGGACATCTTCGTGAGCCTCGTGAGCGATCGCACGTGAGCCCGCCGATGAATCCTTCCGCATTCAATCGCTACGGTGTGTGGGCGATCTACCGATTCGAGATGGCACGCGCCCTGCGCACGGTGATGCAGAGCCTGGTGGCGCCGGTGATCAGCACCGCGCTCTACTTCGTGGTGTTCGGATCGGCGATCGGCTCGCGCATGAGCCAAGTCGGCGGCGTCGCGTATGGGGCGTTCATCGTCCCCGGGCTGATCATGCTCTCGATCCTGTCGCAGAGCCTCTCCAACGGATCGTTCGGCATTTACATGCCGCGCTTCACCGGCACGATCTACGAGCTCTTGTCGGCGCCGATCTCGCCGGTGGAGGCGGTGCTCGCTTACGTCGGCGCGGCAGCCACGAAATCCGTGGTGCTGGGAATGGTGATCCTCGCCACCTCGACGCTGTTCGTACCGGTGCACGTCGTGCACCCGCTCTGGATGATCGCGTTCCTGCTGCTCACCTCGACCACCTTCAGCCTCTTCGGTTTCATCATCGGGCTCTGGGCCGACAGCTTCGAGCAGCTCCAGATCATCCCGATGCTGGTGATCACGCCGCTCACGTTTCTAGGCGGCGCCTTCTACTCGATCGACATGCTGCCGCCGGTGTGGCGCACGATCTCGCTCGCGAACCCGGTCGTCTACCTCGTGAGCGGATTTCGCTGGAGCTTCTACGAGACGTCGGACGTAGGCGTGGTCCTCAGCCTCGGCATGACGCTGGCTTTCTTCTTCGTGTGCCTCGGCGTGGTTCGCTGGATGTTCAAGACCGGCTACCGCCTGAAGAGCTGAGCGGCGAACGCTCGGCGCGCTCGTCTACCCCCGCATCCGCGGTGTCGGGGTGAGGGTGCGCGACCTCCGGAGGGTCCACCGATGCCCACACCGCCCACCGAGCACGTTGGCCGCGTGGACACCCATCGCAAGAGCCTTGGCTACTTGCTGTGGGTGTTCGGTTTCCTCGGCTCGCACCGCTTCTACTACGGCCGGCCGATCTCGGGGACGATCTACTTCTTCACCCTCGGGCTCGTGGGCATCGGCTGGATCGTCGATCTGTTCCTGATCCCGTCGATGGACCGTGCCGCGGATCGCCGCTTCGCCCCCGGAACCTTCGACTACAACCTCGCCTGGATCCTGCTCACGTTCCTCGGGATCTTCGGCGTCCACCGCATGTATCTGGGCAAGTGGCTGACGGGGATCCTGTGGGCGTGCACCGCAGGATTCTTCGGTCTCGGCTTGCTCTACGACTTCTGGACGCTCAACGACCAGATCTCCGAGGCCAACCGGCGTTGACGGCGAAACGCTCGAGCTCGACGGCGGCTTCGGCGTCGCTCGATCTCGCCCCGCGGTCGTGAAGCGAGCGCGCTCCGCCGCTCGGGATCTTTCGAACGAGCGCAGCCGGGAGCAAGCAGCGCCCGGCTCAGTCGAAGTCGACGGCGACGCTGCCGAGCACCGAGCGGCCCGACATCCGGTAGAACTGGGCGTCGCCGAGCTCGCTCTCGCTGACCGCGTCGCGAGCGTTCGTGAGGTTCTGCCCGTCGACGCGCAGCGTGACCGGCTTGTCGAGAATGGCCAGCCGGTATCCGACGCCCGCGTCGACGGTGTGGAAGTGCGGCGCCACGGACGTGTTGCCCTTGTTCAAGAAACGCTCGCCGACGTAGCGCCACACGACCGAGCCCTGGGGCCCCATCGCCGGCGCGTAGACCAGTCCCACTCCACCGAGATGCTTCGGTGACAGCTCCAGGTAATTTCCCGCGAGCTGTTGCGTGCTGCCGTCGGGGCGCAACCGCGCGAAGTCGGTGAACTTGGCGCTGTGGTACGCATAGTTGCCGACACAGCGCAGGTTCTCGACGAGCTCGAGCTCGGCCTCGAGCTCGGCGCCCTGGAACCGTTCCTCACCTGCGTTCGCCTTGCCGGGCAGCCCATCGACGTTCTCGGCGATCACCAGGTTCTCGAACGTCATGTAGAAATAAGACGCCGACCAGTCGAGACGACCGCCGAGCATGCGCCCTCGGAATCCGCCTTCCACGCTCTCGGCACGCTCCGGCTTCAGGATCTTGTCCTCGGCCTCCGGGCCGAAATCCACCACCGCCGGCTTGAAGGTGTTGCGGTAGTTGGCGAACACGGAAAAGAGATCCGCATCGTCCTGCCACAGCGCGTAGCTCGCGCCGATCATGCCGGAGGCGCGCAGGTCGTCACGATCGTCGTGACCGCCCTCGCCTTCCTCGCCGCCTTTCTCGGCCGCCCCAACCTCTTCCTCGTCGTCGCTCGGCACGACCTCGCCCTCGCGCTTCTCGAAGGTCGCGTTCAGGCGGACGCCGCCGATCACGTCGAGGCGCTCGATGGGCTTCCAATCGGCCTGCGAATAGAGCCCCGCGAAATGGCGTCGATCGGTGAGGTGGGTGCGCTCGTCGACGTGTAGCGAGCTCGAGAGCGGCCGGTTGCTGCCGTCCGGAAATACCGCGTACTCGAAGTTCTCACTGGCCTGCATCCCATCGCCGTAGAGCCAGTCCACACCCACGGCCACTCCCAGCGAATCCGCAGGCCTGAATCCCAAGAACGAATCGAGGTACATGTCGGTGGTGTAAACGTCCTGCGCGAAGCCGTCCGCGTTGGCGGTCACACCGTCGTCCGCGAAGTCCTCGCGCAAGAAGCCGCGCACGTTGCCGGAATCCGTGTACGCCACCGAATAGAGCGTGGTCCACGCGAGCGCGCCGAAGTCCTTGGTGAGCCCTGCGTTGAGCTGGATGCGATCTTGGTCCTGCTCCGCATCTTGCGGGTTCACGTTGGCATCGAGGGGAAAGCGTCGCGTGAGCTCGGTGCCTTCGCGCGGATGTGGGCTCGCGGGATCTTGCCGCAGGCTCGTGAAGTCCACGTCCAAGTGGGCATGGCCGAGCGCCGTGTCGGCACCGGCACGGTAGAGAGCGTGAATGCGCTGGACGCGCGCGTCGTCCTGGCTGAACCGCCGTGTCTCGCCGTTGACCGTCAGGGAGTGCTCGACGACGCCGAGCGCCGGCAGGCTGGCGCTCGCCGCGGCCACCGCGGTGTCTCGATCACCCGCGCCCGCCATCACCCGTCCCGGTGTCTTGCCTGCCGCGTGGTGGATGACGTGGATGACGCCGACGAAGCTCGTGGCGCCGTAGCTCACGGGAGCGGCGCCGCGCAGCACCTCGATGCGCTCGACGTCGGTGAGATCGAGGGTGGTGAGCGCCGGCGTGAACGCCCCGCCCCAGGGCACGCCATCGACCACCAGCAGAAACGCATCGAACTCCCGCAAACCCCAGAGTGCCGGCACCGAGCCCGCCGGCCCTGCGTCGCTTCCTGGCGAGACGTCGACCCCGGCCGTGAGCGAGAGCGCCGTACGCAGATCCACGACACCGCGAGCGCGCAGGTCATCTCCGCTCACCACCGATACCGTGACCGGAACCAGGTGCAGCTCCTCGGGCAGCTTGGTGGCCGTGACCACCACCACCTCGGGAGGCATCACGTCCGCCGCGGCTACACCGCCGCGCGGCTCTTCGGCGGCGAACGACGAAGTGACGATCCCGCACCATGCCAGCGCACATGCGAGCAAGCGCCCCGACCACGAATTCTCGTTCCGCACGTCGAGTTCTCCCGAGCTGTGTTCGACCGGCGTTCTGCAGACTCACCGGAGGCCGCGCAAAAAGGGGTCGCCGAGAATGCAATCGCAGACCCCCTCCGTCAAGGCGTGGACAGCACCTCCACGGTGGAACGCGAGCGCTCATTCGAGGGAGATCTCAGCCATGAGCACGCCGTCGCCGAGATCGCGAAACCAGCGCACGCCCTCCTGCAAGACCCCCACCACGAGTCGATAGCGCCCCGGCGCGAGCGCGACACCGTCGCCGGGTAGTACGATCGGGATCTCCACCTGGGCACCCGGCAGCAGCGCGTACGGAAGGTCCGCGTGCGACTCGCCGAGCGGCCGCCCCGTGCCATCTGCAGCGAGCCAGCGCACGCCGATGCGCACCGCGAGCGCTGCACCTCCCACCTCGGCGCGCGCGAGCCAAGGCGACGCGGTGCCCCGATGGGTCAGCGAGATCACTGCGGCATTCGACGGACCGTGAACCGGGATCGTGGCCGGTGGCGGTGTACGCCACGCCAGCCCGGAGCGCATCGCAGCCGCGGGCATCTCGCCCCACTGCGTGGGCTCGAGGAAACCCGCCGCCGCGAGGCGCGATTGCCACTCGCCCGGCAGGATCCAGAGGCGCTCGACGTCGTCGCGCTCACGAGCGAGAAGTCGTGCGCCGGGATACGCCCGCGCGAGATCGCGATCGGCGCTCACCACCAGCTCGGAGCACGATGGCTGGCCGGTGCGCGAATCGAAGAGCTCGAAGCGCTGCCGCGGCCGCAAGAATTGGTCGTGGTGCGCGTGCCAGAGCGACCACGTCGGGTTGTCGATGGCTATACAGTCGATGGCGCCGAACCTGCGCTCGACGTGCGCGAGCGCGTCGGCAACCACGCGCTGGCTGGCTCGATCCTGCGAACCAGGCACGAGAAAACCGTTCGACACCGACCACGTGAGCGCCAGCGCGCTCGCCACCCACGCAGCGACGAAGACTCTCGGGCGCGCCAGCGCCAGCGCCACGCCGGCCGCCGCGAGGACACCGCCCACCATCGCCAGCCGCCCCAAATCCGGCGAGGCATCGTGACCGAGCCAGGGATGGATCGCGAGCACGGTGGCGGGGTTGAACGGATGGTCGAAGACCGCAAATCGCTGCACCTGCGCCGCGATCGAACCCAGCGCGGCCGTTCCCGCTCCAGCAGCGAGTCCCGCGATCGCGGAAGTGCGCACCGAGCGCGACGCTCCCCGCGTGGATAGCGACGCCAACCCCAGCGCCAAGAGCGGCAGAATCGCCGCCTCGCAATAACGGCCACTCAGCACGTGATCGGCGCGATGCACACCGGTGTTGAAGAACATCGCCGACATCGCCCACGTGCCCGCGGACGCGAGCACGATCGCGAGCGCCGTGCCCTGCCGCGCCGCGTCCGGCGCCTCGCCGGGTCGCCCCCGCGCGCGTCGCAACCCCGCGGCGAAAGCGATCCACACCAGACCGAGCGTCGAGAGCCCGAGATAAAGCCCATGCCCAGCGACCACGAACGGGAGTCGCGGCGCGAACTCGCCCAGGCTTCGGCTCGACACCCGCGCCACGCTGTGGGCGCGCGCCATGCGCACGATCGGTGGCGGCGCCGCATGCGCCAGCGCTTCCGCTCCGATCCACGCGAGCGCCAACGCGCTCGCCAGCGCGAGAGCGAACACCAGCCACGCGCGTCGATTCGAGGCGATCCACCCAGGCGCGCCGCGCGTCGCACCCCACGCGAGCCCGACGACTCCCGCCCCCACCACCGGGGCTGCGCGCACGTGGACGAGGGGTAGGAGCCCAAGCGCGAGCCCCGCCACGCCGAATCGCGCCGTGCTCGGGCGGTCGAGCGCACGCGCGACCGCCAGCATCGCGGCGACACCGCCGGTCACGAGCGCGTTGTCGGGTAGAGCCATGTGCCCCATCAGCACCAGCGGTGCGTGCAGGCATGCCGCCAACGCCACCACGCACCGCCCGCGCCACGAAGCCTCTCGCTCGAAGAGGAAGCGCGTGAGCGCCAGCGCAGCGAGAAACGAGACCGCGAGCAAGCCGGCGTCGAGCGCGCGTGCTGCGAGGTGAACCCGCGCCGGGTCGACGACATCCGGGCTGAAAAGCGCCAAGAGCACGCCGTAACCTGGGTAGAACGGCACGCCGACGTGTGGGAAGGGCAGCCCCTCGCGCAAATGGCGCGCCAGGCCGATCGGTGCCAGCTCGTCGTGGAAGACGATCGGCCCCGCCATGCGGCGTGCCAGCGCCCACGACCATCCCGCGAGCGCCGCCGCGAGACCTGCCGCGATCGCGACCTTGCGCTTCAGGTGGCGCTCACGACGCCTGCAGCGGCGCCGACGACGAGGAATGCTTCGCGCTCCTCGAGCAACGCGCGCAGGATCGAGCGATGGCAGCGCCGTTCCTCGGCGCAGTAACAACCGAGCGCCAGGCTCGTGTCGTGTGAAAGCGCCGCGAGCAAATCCAGGAGATGGCGCGGATGTGGCTCGCGCATCTCGGCGCGGAAGCTGCGCGAGAAGCGCGCCCACGCGCGCTCGTCCCCCGCCCCCAGAGCCTGCTTCACCAGCGGCGCGCTGGGCGCGAGCGCCGGCAACCACACATCGTAGAAGTCGCGGGTCGCGAGCTCGGCCTTGGGAACGCCGCGCGGCGGAAAGCGCACCGTGCCGAGGCGAATACCCTCGCCGGGCGAGCGGGGCGAGCCGAGCCGAACGATCGCGATCCCCATCGCAGTCCCCCGCATCGAGCGAATGCGTATCGAGCGCAGCAGCGCGAGCAACCATCGCCACGGCGGCGCCGTCGCGGCAACCCGGGGATGGCGCGCGAGCGGGCGATGCGCAGTTGGCCCGATGTCGGATCTGCGCCAGGTTGGCGGCGGCCATGGCACGGCTGACCTGCACACCCACACGCCTCGTGGCGTGCCTCCTGGCGCTCGCGCTCTCCGTGAGCTGCGGCGGCAGCGGTTCGTCCTCGCCCGTACCCAGCCCCACCCCCACACCAACACCCACTCCGACACCGACGCCGACGCCCGAGCCCACTCCCGATCCGCCCCCGCCACCGCCCCCCGGCGACGGTCTGCTGGTGCCCGGTGCCGTGGTGGTCGCCATCGGCGACTCGATCACCGCTGGCGAAGGCGCGAACATCGCGTGGCCGGAAGTGCTCGGCGATCTGCTCGCCGACGCCGGTCGCGACGACGTCGAGATCCACAACGAAGGTGAAGGAGGCCTCTCGTCGCGCGAGCTCTGGCAGGACGATCCGGCTGCAGGCTCGAAGCTGAGCGACATCGACGCCTACCCCACCATCGATCTCGCGTTCTTCTTGCTCGGCCACAACGACACACGGCGCATCCCCACGGATCAGGCCTCACCCGACGAGTACCAAGACAACGTCCGAAACGTCCTGGCGCGGCTGCGCTCGCGCACCAACGCCGATGGTCGTGAGACCCAGATCGTGGTGATCGTGCCGCCGCCCGCGCGCGAGCCCGTTCGCCGTCCGGTATGGGGATTCCCCGCCGACTTCAACGCCGAGATGCAAGAGCCGAGCGGGTACTGGGACCGGCTCGCCATCGAGGCCGGTCGCGTCGACGCGCCCTTCATCGAGACCCTTGCGATTTTCGACGGCGGCCCCAGCGACTATCCCCCCTACCGGAAGGGCTCCGAAGTCCTGATCAACGACGACACCATCCACCCCAACGACGACGGTCAGCGCGCCCTCGGCGAGCTCGTCTTCCGCACCATCCGAGCGCTCGACTGAGCGCGCGTGGGCGCGACACAAAAGCGGCGCTCGCCGAACGAGCCGCAAGCCGATGGGCGAGACCGCAAACGAGACGAACGGCTCGCCACTAGTCTCGTCGCTCCGCGCCCCTCGTCGTCACGTACCCATCGGTGTCGGCATCGCCGTCGCAACCGTGGCGTCGATCTGGCACGCCCTCGCCGATCGCAACGCAGCGGCGGCCACATGGCCATCCGTCGAGTGGTGGCTCGGCCAGACACTTCGTGGGCCGGGCTTCCTGCTCGAGATCTATGGCGGGAGGCCCGGGAGCGCAGGCGCGGTGAGCACCGTGCTCGTCTGGCTGGCGAACGCTGTCTTCTATGCGCTGGCGGCTGCGACGGCCCAAACCCTCGCAACGCTGAACCGCGACGAGCCCGTGCCGCTCTGGCTCGCCTATGCCGTTCCCGCGGTGCTGCTCGGCGCCGGCGTCTACGAGCAAGAAATCGTGTGGGTCTGCGATGCAGGGAACGATCTCATGTCTCGTCCGCCCGTGGGCCTCTATCTCAACTTCACTTTGGCGTTGCCGGCGGCGTTGATTTTGGCACCGTTCGCAAGCGGATACTTGGGTCCGGGACAGATGATCGGGCTCAACGCGTGCGCCGCGCTGATGTACGGCGGCGTCGCGCATCTCGCCTTGGTGAGGCGTCGCCCGGCGCTCCTGTTCAGCCTGATCGGTATCACAGCGGCAACGATCGCGATCAGCGTCGGCATCCTGTGGTGGACTCGTTGACGGCGCGACCGTCCGCCATGTCAGTGAGCCGGGAAGCACTCGTGCTGGATGCTTCAAACGTCGATCACACCATCCATCTGCAATGCCACGTGATCGGCTACCAGTTCCCGGAGAGCTCGACCGAGGACTGGTGCCTCGTGCGGGTCCGGGTCGATCAGGGCGCCGAGCACTTCGAAGCCGCCGCCGCTGCGCTCGAAGCCGGCGATCTTTTGCGGATCCGCGATTGGTTCCAATGCCTTGCTGACGATCGGTTGCCACGCTGGGCCAGCATCCCGTTCACCGAGCCGTTCCTCGGTTTTGCGTTCGTCGCGGCCGACGAGGACGGCATTTGCTTCGCAGTGAAGCTCGCCCATCGGCTCCAGCCATCGTTCCCGATTCGCCAGTTCGAGCTTTCGTCGGACGAGTGGAACGTGGTGTTCGAGCTGCCCCACGAGCGGATCCGGGCGATCGTCGCGGACGTGGACGCAGCAGCAAGCGAGTATCCGACGCGACGCGTGCCGCATCGCCATGCGCCGTGACTGAGCGCCTCGGCGCACCGCTCAGTGCCGCGCGGTTCACCCCATTGCGGATTCGTAGCGGCGGAAGCTCGCGTTCCAGGCGGAGATCACGGCGAGGCCGAGCACCACCAGCCACGCGCTGGCGATCAGCGCCGAGAGGAGCGAGTAGCGGCCGAGCACCATGCCCGCGGGGACCTGAGTCAGCGCGCCGACCGGCAGCACGTAAAGCAGGAACGTGCGGATGCGCGCGCCGAACACATCGGCGGGACGATCGGCCGTCGCGTGCAGCAGCTCGTGCAGGAAATGGCTCGCGCCCGAACCGAGGAGCCAGAGATCGACCACGGCGTAGAGCGTGACGATCACCGTCCTCGCCCACCACGAGAGCGCGATCGCTGCGAGCATCACGACGAACACCACGAACGTGATCTCACCCCGTGCGCGCATCACGGCGAAGCCGAGATAGCCGAGCGCCACCAGCAGGTTCACGCAGCCCTCGATCGAGAATTGCTGGAAGCCGTAAAGGAAGAGCGTGGAGGCCGGCCGCACGCGGAACGGGTCGAGGCGACCATCCTTGAGATCGCGCCAGAAACGCCACATCTGCCCGAGCCAGATCATCATGAAGGCGTCGGACACGAACAGGAACGCGAGCAGCACGCGGAATGCATTGCGGTCCCAGCCGGCGATGGCATCGACGTGGGTGTAAAGGACCTCGAACACCGCCACGTGCGACGCGTACCAACAGCAATCCATGATCACCTGGCTCCAGAACTCCACCTGGAACTGGGATTTCCGGATCACGCCGATGCGTGCGTACTGCCACGCGATCCGCAGGTGCTGAGCGAGCGCCGAGCCGTTCACGTGCCCGCTCCCGCGTAGCGGCGAAGCCCGCGCCGCCAGGTGATGAGTGCCAACACCTCGAGCGCCGCCAGCGTCATCGCCATCACCGCGAACCCGCGCACGAAATCCGCGTGGCCGAGGCGACCCAGCAAGAGCTCCACTGGCGCGTTGATGGTCCAGTACGGAAAGAGCAGCGCGAACACGTGCCGCACTGGCCCGGGCATGAGTGCGACCGGCACCAAGAGCCCCGACACGAACGCCGCGACGAACTGGAACATGTTGAGGAGGCTCCACACCACGTCGAGCCAGAACGCGAGGCTGTTGAGGATGAAATAGAGGAGCAGGTAGCACGCCGCCCCCATCGCGAGCAGCGTCAGCGCCTCCACCAGAGCTAGTGTGCTCGCAGGCCGTGGCCACCACGGCCCGGCGACCAGGGCCCCCACTCCCCAGAAGAGCGTCGCCGTGAAGAGCTGCACCGCGGTGGATTGCAGGAAGCGCCCCCACAAGAGCGTGAAGTAGCTGACCGGCATGACCAGGTACTTGGTCACGTAGCCGTCGAAGATCTGCTCAGCGAGATCGAGAGTGCGCCAATCGGGGACGCATTTCTGGATCGCCGCGGTCCACACCAGGAAGTGCACCAGCGCGACGTAGGTGAAGCCACGAATCTCGGTGGCACCCGAGCTCTTGAACATCGCCAGATAGACCACGGCCATCACCGCCGGCCGCGGCAAGCCGCGCAGGATCTCGTTGAGCAAGAAGCCGGCGCGGAACGCCGTTGCCTTGCGCCACTCGTACGCGACGACGTGCGGAAGCAGGCCGAGCTCCTCGGTCACGAGGCCGAGCGAGCTGCGTGAGGCGCTCACGGCGCTGCCTCGATCTCGCCGGAGCGGAAGATCTCGCGGATCAAGTTCTCGAGCGGCTGGCGCTCCACGGCCAGGTC
>CAYUSL010000008.1:22447-39903 GCA_964447125.1 uncultured bacterium
TCGCAGGTCTCCTCGATGTCCGCCATGTCGTGCGAGGTGAGGATCACCGTGGTGCCGCGTTCGCGATTCACGTCCCGCAGAAAGGTGCGGATCACTTCCTGCGAGAGCAGATCGAGGCCGATGGTCGGCTCGTCGAGGAACACCACCTCGGGGTCGTGGAGGAAGGCACCGATGATCTCCATCTTCATGCGTTCGCCGAGCGAGAGCTGACGAAGCTGCACCTGCAAGCGATCGGTGACGCCTAGCCGCTCGGCCTGCTCCCGCACACGTGCGTCGAAGCGCTCGGCATCCACTTGGTAGATCTCGCGAAGCAGCCGGAACGAGTCGATCGCCGGGATGTCCCACCAAAGCTGCGAGCGCTGTCCCATCACCAGCGAGAGCCGCCGTTTCTCGGCGCGCGTGAGCTCGAACGCGTCGCGGCCGAAGAGCGTGCAGCTCCCCTGGCTCACCGGCACGATCCCGGTCAGGCATTTCACGAGTGTCGTCTTGCCGGCGCCGTTGGCGCCGATCAGCCCGATCAGCTCACCGGCGCCGACCACTAGATCGATGTCCGCGAGCGCCGTGTGCTCGCGGACGCGCCGGCCGAGAAAACCGCGCAGCACGCCGCGCGCGCCTTCGCCGCGAATCTGCGTGCGGTAGTGCTTGCCGACTCCGCGGCATTCGAGAATGGGGGCGCTCGGGGGCACGGGCGATTCCACCGGCCGGGAGCGGCGCATGCCGCAGGCCGGAAAGCGACGCCGTGCCGAACACGACCCGAGGTTCGAGTCGTCTTTCTCGACACGGCGAGGAAGGCGCGATCGTAGCGCCGTCGAGGTCCTCCCGAAAGCCCCGCGGATCGCAGGGCGCAGCCGCGCGGCGCGCGCGCTGCAGCAATCGACAGACGGTGGTCGCGGTTCACTTGGCCAGGGATACCTCGGCAGAGTCGCGCGGGTCCGAGGCAAATGTGAGCCGCTACCCGAAGGGTTGACCGCAGCACTCGGGCATACGAGAATTGGTTAGCCCAATTGGACTATCCACCTGCCCACGATGAAGACTTCCTCGTCCGACCAGCCGCCGGCGCTCGAAGCCGCTGGCGATGGGGCGCTCGCCGACGGAATCGCCGCGACGTTGCTGGGCGAGATCGTGGCCGGCGTTCACGGTCCCGGCGCGCGACTGCCGGCGGAGCGCGCGCTGGTCGACCGTTTCGCCACCAGCCGCGTCACCCTGCGTGCGGCGCTCGCCCAGATGGTGCGGCGAGGCGTGATCGCCGTGCACCGCGGCTCGGGCGCCATCGTGCGGCCGTGGCGCGAGTGGTCGCTGACGATGTTGCCCGCATTCCTTCACCACGGCGCCGCCAATCCGGCGTTCCGCCGCCAGGTCGAAGTGCTGGGCGATGTGCTGGCGCTGCGCAGGGCCATCACCATCGATGCCCTGACGCGAGCTGCAGCGCGACTCGCTCCCGGCGACCTCGACGCCGCCCGAGCCGCGGTCGCTCACGCCTGGAGCGTGCGCGACGACGCCGCACGATTCGCCAGCGCCGATTTCGCGATGGCCCGGGCAATTCTCGAAGCGGCGGGGCTCATGGCGGACGTGTGGCTCGTGAACGATCTCACCGCCATCTACGTCGACGCCGTGCGGCCGCTCGGTGCGGAGCTGCCGGTTCGCCCCGACTACGTGGCCGTGCACCTGGCGCTCTGCGATGCGCTCGAGCACGGCGATGCCGACGCCGCGCAACGCGTCGTCGGCGAGCATTTCCGTGCGCAAGACCAGGCACTGCTCGCCCACCTCGGCATCCCGTCGGCGAGCGAGACGCCGCGAACATCGCGTGTCACGCGGCGTCGACGGCGAGGGACGAACGGCGCGCGACGCACCCCAACCCGCAGGAGATCCACGTGAACGCTCGACGACTGGTCGCGACGACCGCATTCCCAGTGACGTTCCTCGTGACCCACGGTCTGGCGCTCGCGGCCATCGCTCGCGGATTCAAGCTCCTGCCGGTGGTCGTCGTGCTGGTGACCGCGAGCGTGGCGCTGGTGGCGGCGCTCGAACGCTGGATCCCCTTCGACCCCGACTGGAACCGCGCCCGCGGCGACGTGGGCGTGGACGTGCTCCACAACCTGCTCTCGACGATCGTCACGGCCGAGCTCTGCCAGGTGGCGCTCCTCGCCACGCTGGCACCGCTCGCCGCCGCGGCCGCGAATGCGATCGGCGTGGATCTGTGGCCGCGTCGCGCCTCGCTGCTCACGCAAACCGCCGTCGCCTTCGCGCTCTCCGAGCTGGGCGCTTACTGGGCCCATCGCTTCGGCCACGAGACCGAGCTCGGCTGGCGTTTGCACTCCGTGCACCACAGCCCCACCCGCCTCTACTGGCTCAACGCGGCGCGGGACAATCCGCTGGGTGTGGTGATGCTCTACGTGCCCTCGGCGCTACCGCTGGTGTTGCTCGGCGCGCCGCCCGAGCAATTCGCGCTGCTCAGCCTCTTCAACGCCGTGGTCGGGCTCTTCCAGCACGCCAACGTCGACATCCGCCTGGGCCCGCTCAATTACGTCTTCAGCGTCCTCGAGGTGCACCGCTGGCACCACTCGACCGTGGTCGAGGAGGCGAACAGCAATTACGGATCGAACCTGATGATCTGGGACGTGCTCTTCGGAACGATGTATTTGCCGCGCGATCGCCGCGCGCCCGAGGCCATCGGCATCGCCGACATGCCGGCATTCCCCGAAGACTACGTCGGCCAGGTGATGGTGCCCTTCCGCTGGCGAGCGCTGACCCGTACCGCCCGCCCGCTGCACGGCGTGCCCGTCGACCTTTGAAGCACGACGGCGCGGCGCGAATCAGAAGCGGGTCTCGACCGTTCCGATCACGTCGATTCCAGGTGCCACGACCCCCGAGCCGTGCTCGCGGTACTCGGCGTCGGCGAAATTCTCGATCGCCAGGGTAGCGCTCACGCCGTCCATCGGCTGCCATCCCACGCGCACGTTCCCGGTGACCCAACCAGCGGTGCCGTCGGGATCGATCCGCGGATCGGCCGCGTTGTCGTCGCTGAGACGATCCTGCGGCGACGCGAAGCGCACGAACGGCTCGACCCACAAAGTCTCGACGGCGTCCCAGCGCACTCCGACGAGCCCCAGCACCGGCGGAATCCGATCCGCCGGCTGCACGTCACCATCGGGGTCTTCCTGCTCTCCCCAGGTCCATGCAACGTGTCCGTCCAGGCGCAGGCGATTCGTGATCGACAACGAGCCGCGCGACTCGACACCGGCGAGGCGTACCGCGTTGACGTTGGCGCTGGTGGTCACGTCACGTCCATCGTCGGTGACCTCGCCGGTTCGAACGCTGTCGATGCGATCCTCGTAGAGCGATCCGAACAGGAAGAGCTGCGCGGTGAAGCGCTCCCGATCGAGCTTCACACCGACGTCCGCGGACCAGATCTGCTCCGCGCCGAGTCCCGTCGCAGGGACGTTGAATCGGTTGCCGGGACGCGGACCGAGGGTGCCGAGATCGAAGACGTTGGGAGCGCGAAATCCGCGGCCGAGATTGGTCACGAGGTGAACGCCTGGGCTCGTCTCCCACGAGAGCCCCGCCGCCCCCGTGACATCGTCGAACGAGAGCACCTCTGCCGCCGTGGTCTCCGTGCGCGCGATGCGCACGTCGAAATGGCTGAACCGGATTCCGACCGTCGCCAGCAACGAGGGGGTGAGCGCTTGCTCGACCTCCCCGAAGAGCCCGTACGAATCCATGCGCGAACCGTCCGGGTAGCGCGGTGCACTGGGTTCGACCGCGCCACTCACGAGGTCGCGGTCGTTGCGCCTGCTCGACACCTCGTCGAGATACACGTCGCCGCCCCACACCACCGAGGTACCGGCGCGCGCCAGCGTCACTCCCTGAAGCGTGAAGCCGAGCAACCCGCTCGCGTTGTGCTCGCTGCGTTCCACCGTGGCGCCGAGCGCGCGCGTGCGTTGGTCGTCGCGGATCTGCTGGTAGGACGCGTCGAAGGCGAGCCGATCGACGACTCCCGGCGCGATCGCTTCGATCTCGTGGCGGCCGTGAGCGAAGATCCGTTCCAAGGGCTCGAACCAGAACACGTCGTTGGGAGGCTCGTCTCGGCCGAACCCCGCTACCAGCTCGTCGTAACGCGGGCTCTGCGGCTGGCGCAGCATCTGAAAGTCGAGTCGGGTGGCGTGATGGGTCGCCGGCTCGTAATCGAGGCGAAAATCGCCGCCGATCGACGAGTAGCCCGTCGGCTCCTGGCGTCCGGTGTCGCCGCCGCCGCGCAAGTCGCCGGCCTCTAGATAGGAGAAACCAGCGCCCAACCCGAAGCCCGCGCGCCCGGCCTGAAGCTCGGCACGGGTGCTTCCGGAGAGATCGGCGCTCGCGAAGCGGCCGGCGATCCGACCGCGCGCCGCGAGCTCGTCGCCACCAAACGTCGGGCGACGGGTGAGCACCTGGATCACGCCTCCCATCGCATCGCTGCCGTAGAGCATCGAAGCGGGACCGCGCAGCACCTCGATGCGCTCCACCATCCACGGATCGACCAGCGCCAGGTACGGGTTGGGCGAGTTGCGATAGAGCGCGTGATTGAGACGCATCCCGTCGACCAGGTTGAGGATCGACGAGCCGGTGAGACCGCGCACGAAGGGTGAGCCCTGCCCCGGCGTGGTGAGCTGGACGTGGACCGCGGGCTCGCCGCGCAGCGCATCGGGCAGCACCTCTGGCGCGTGCTCGCGGATCTCGTCGGCGTCGACCACGTCCACCGCAGTCGAGACCTGCGAACCCGTCTGGGGCAATCGTGTCGCCGTGACCTGGATCTCCTCGGTCGACGCATCGAGTGGCGACACGCCGCCGTCCGCGTCCTGCGACGCCGCGTCGGCCGCGCGAGCGGCGACGGTCACAGAGAGCACGCACCACCCGACCAGTGCCGCGACGAGGAGAGCCTGCGCTGCACGCGCGATGTGGATCCCGGGCATGGCGCGCAACGGTACTCGACGACGATCGCCTTGTGGAGGCCCGCGGACCCGCAAACGTTGCCTGGGGCAGCGCCGATGGCGTAGAGGGTGAGCGCCTCGATCGACAGCGCCGCGCCGGGACCGGATGCGAAACCCCGAAACGACCGATGGCGCGAGCGCGCCATCGCCGCTCACGCCGCACTCCCCCGGCGAGAGACTCGTCGACGGCGCATGGCGGCTCGCGTTCGTCGCGAGCGGCCTCTGGCTCGTGTGCGCGAGCGCGGTGGCGTTCGGAGCGGCGCCGTCGCTTCTCGCCGACAATCTGTGGGCGTGGGCGGTCGTGCCGTTTTCGTCGTGGGGGTTCTACGGTGTTCTCGCGCCCCGCTGGGTCGGCACGCTGATCGCGCTCGGGGGCCTGATCTTTGCGCTCGGGGCAGCGCGCGCCGCGCGACGTGCGGCGCACGCGGGGATGCGCAACGCCCTCGTCGCCGCCATTCGAGCGCTCGGCCACGCGCTCGAGCTGGGATTCGTCGCGCTGCTCGGGGCGGTCACCCTGGCGTTCGGCGCGATGGCGTTCGCACGCAGCCCCGCGCATACGCTCGGCGCCATGGTGGTCGCGGGCGCTGCTGCATTCGTCATCCGCGCCGCGTATTGGCGGCTCGTGCTTCGCGTGGCGCCGGGACGCTCGCGTCGCTGGCTGCTCAGGCTCGCGATCGTCGGTCTGGGAGCGCCAGCGATCCGCACCTTGCTGGCGACCCTCGATCTCGTCGATGGCGGGTCGATCGCTGCACGCGTGCTCCTGCTGCTTCCCTGGCTCGCGACGGGACCACCGCGGCGCCACGCCCCCGTCCTCGGATACGCACGCATCGCCGTCGCAACCGTCGCGTTGGTGCCGGTGCTCTTCGCGCACCGCGGCGATTACGACGACTTCGACTTTGGCCCGAAGCCGCCGATCTCGTGCGAAGCGGTGGCACGCCAGCCGGGCGTGCTGCGGGTGTTCGGCCCCGAACGCGGCTTCGGTCCGGTCAAGTTCTACGACGTGCTGATCGTACCGGAGCGCAGGCTCGCGGTGATGACGATGGCCTGGGACGCGCGCCTCGCGTTCATCGACCTCGAGCAAGGCGCCGTCGAGTTCCTACCGCTGGCGCCCCCAGCGCCGCTCTCGGCGCCGCGCAATCCCGCGCTCACCTATCTCGACCGCGATCTCGCCACGTCACGGATCTTCGTGGCCAACGCCTGCCTACCGCAAGAGCCCGTCGGCTGTCCGAGCCTGTGGGAGATCGACCTCGACACCCGCGGCGTGCGCGCATTCGCAGTCCCAGGATTCTTCTCGGCCACGGGCCTGAGCTTCGTGCCCGAGAGGAACGCTGTCGTGCTCACGCCCGATTGGCGAGAGAACCTCGCGATCGTGGATCTCGCCAGCGGTGCGTCGCGGGTCATCGAGCGGCCCCATACCTACTTCTGGCAGTCGCTGGTCGACCCGGGCTCGGGGCGGGTACTGCTCGGCAACACGCGCTTCGGCCACCAGCTCCTGGCCCTGGACCTCGCGAGCGGCGCGCTCTCTCCCGCCGCGGACGTGGGGCGGGTGGTGAGCGGCCTGGCGCTCGACGAAACGCAGAATCGGCTTTACCTCGCTCGACCGCTGCTCTCGCGCATCGACGTCCGCGACGCGACGACCTTTGCACCGCAGGCGCAGCTACCTGCCCCATTCGGGGTTCGCGAGATCGCCATCGATCCGGTTCATGCGTGGGTGGTGGCCGGCTCGTTTCACGAAGCCGACGTGATGGTGATGCGCACGGACTCGGGAGCGAGCCGCACGCTGGCCGCCGGCGGCCCGGTCCGAGGCGTGGCGCTCGATCCGACGCGTGCGCGCGGCTACTTCACCTCGCCGTGCGGACTGGTGGAGATCGACCTCGCTCGACTCGCACCCGACCCTGACGCCGCAAAGCCGCCACACCAGCGGTGACCGGCGAGCGCTGCTCGCTCGAGTTGTCGAGCTTGACCACACCCGCAGATTGGCGGTCGTGGGAGATCACCACAGCCGCGGTGAATCCGCACGTTTCACCGTGATCTCCGCAAGTTAGAGAGATACAGCGCGTCTCCGCCCGCAGCTCCATTCTCGCGACTGTGGGGATTCCCCACATACCGCCAGCATCGGCTGCGGGCCCAACCCGGCAAGATCGGCTTATTCATAACGATGTCAGCTAGTTACTTGACCCACGAAGACTGGCATCGATCCTGAATTAGGCAGCCTTCCCAGCCGGGCTCTTCCGACCCGGCCGCCACCGAGGAGGTTGTCATGACCGTCGCCCTGGTACTCGCCATCTTCGCCGCATTCATCACCCTCGACGTGATCCGTAACGCCATCGTCTCGCGCAAGCAGGTGCCCGCGCGGGTTCCCAACACCGAGCCGATTCCGGCGCTGGCGCCGCTCGTCCCGGTGTGGGTGGCCGGCTACTCGATGCCCGAGGAGCTCCACTATCACCGCGGCCACACCTGGGCGCAGGTGCTGCCGAACGGCCGCGCCCGGATCGGCCTGGACGACTTCGCTCGCCAGCTCGTCGGTCGCGCCACGGCCGTGCAGGCGCCACAGGCGGGCGAGCGCGTTCGTCAGGGTGCCGGTGCTTTCGACGTACGCGTCGGCCACCGCGCGGTCTCCCTCGTCGCACCGCTCGACGGTCACGTGGTCGCAGTGAATCCGGCCCTCGCCGAGAACCCGGCGCTCGCGTCCGACGAGCCCTACGGTCGCGGCTGGTTGGTCGAGATCCAGCCGACCGGCTTGAAGCGCGGCCTCAACAACCTGCTGTCGGGCGGTCTCGCCCAGCGCTTCATGGAGCACGCGCGCCAGCAGCTCGAGCTCGGCCTGATGGCGCTCTCCGGTTCGGTGCTGCAGGACGGCGGTGTGCCGATCGCCGATTTCGCTCGCGAGCTCTCCGACGAGGATTGGCAGCGGCTGACCCACGAGCTGCTGCTGGCCTGACGCCCTGCCTCGACCTCGAAACCTCGGAGCCATTGCCATGACTGCCCAACCCCACGGCCTGCTGATCGACACCACCCAATGTGTCGGCTGCGGCTCTTGCGTGGACGCCTGCCTCGAAGCCCACGGCGCCACCGGCGATGCGAGCGAGATCACCGGCCTCTCGGCGAAATCCCGCACCGCGCTGGTCCAGCACGAAGACGTGTGGCGCCGCCAGCTCTGCATGCACTGCGTGAATCCCTCGTGCGCGAGCGTGTGTCCCGTCGAAGCGCTACGCAAAACCCCGGAAGGCCCGGTGGTCTACGACGAGAGCCGCTGCCTCGGTTGCCGATACTGCATGCAGGCGTGCCCGTTCGGCGTGCCGGCTTACGAGTGGTCGAGCGCCAAGCCCGCGGTGGTGAAGTGCGACTTCTGCGTCGAGCGCCAAGCCCGCGGCGAACCCACCGCGTGCGCCGCTGCGTGCCCCGCGGGGGCCACCACGTTCGGCTTGCGTGACGAGCTGATCCGCGAGGCCCACGAACGCATCGACCAGAATCCCGACGTCTACCAGCCTCACGTCTACGGCGAGCACGAGATCGGTGGCACCTCGGTGATGTTCCTGTCGGCGGTGCCGTTCGAGAAGCTGGGCTTCCCGATCGGCCTCGGCGACGAGCCGCTGCCCGATCGCACCCGCCGCGCGCTGGCACGCATTCCGGGGATCGTCACCGTAGGCGGCGCGCTCTTGTGGGCGGTGTGGTGGATCACCAATCGCCGCGAGGAAGTGGCGCTGGCCGAAGCCGAGCGCGAACGCGAGCGCGCTGCGGTCCCGCCGCCTCCGGAACCGGCGGCGCGCGGCCGCTTCCGCATCACGTTCTGGCGAGCGCTCTTCTTGCTCCTCGCCATCGCCGGCAGCGTGCTGGTGGGGGTGCGCTACGGCGCGGGCTTGGGCGCGGTCACGCATCTCAACGACCACGTGCCCTGGGGGCTGTGGGTGGGCTTCGACGTGCTGTGCGGAGTGGGGCTCGCCGCCGGCGGCTTCACGATCACGGCCATGGTGCATCTGTTCCACGCCAAGCGCTTCGAGCCCATCGTCCGTCCGACCGTGCTCACGGCGTTCCTGGGTTATCTGCTGGTGGTGGCGGCACTGCTTCTCGACCTCGGACGCCCCTGGAACCTCTGGCATCCGCTGGTCATGTGGAACCCGCACTCGGTGATGTTCGAGGTGTCGTGGTGCGTGATGCTCTACACCACGGTGCTCTCCCTCGAGCTCTCGGGCATGGTGTTCGAACGGCTGGGCTGGAAGCGCGCGCAGCGCTGGCAGCGCAACGCCACGGTGCCGCTGGTGGTGACGGGCGTGCTGCTCTCGACGCTTCATCAATCGTCGCTGGGTGCGGTGTACCTGATCGTTCCCGGCAAGCTGCATCCGCTCTGGTACAGCCCCAATCTGCCGTGGATCTTCTACGTCTCCTCGATCTGTGTGGGTCTGGCGATGGTGGTGGTCGAGTCGCGATTCTCATCACGTGCTTTCGGCCGCGAGCTCGAGGTCGAGCTGGTGAGCGAGATCGGGCGCATCTTGGTGGCGGTGCTGGCGGTCTACGCAGCACTGCGCTTCTTCGACCTGAGCTCGCGCGGTGTCATCGCCGAAGCACTTCGCGACACCTACGAATCGCGCATGTTCTGGCTGGAAATCGGCCTCGGCTTGCTCATTCCGAGCGCCTTGCTCAGCACCCCGGCGGGCCGCCGCGATGCGCGGTTGCTCTACGCCGCATGCCTGTCGGTGGTGCTCGGATTCGTGGTGAATCGCCTCAACGTCAGCATCACGGGTTTCGAGGGGCAGGCGGGTCGCTACGTGCCGGCCTGGTCCGAGATCCTGATCAGCGTGATGCTGGTCGGCCTCGGGTTCGCGGGCTTCGCTGCGGCGGCGCGTGTGCTGCCGGTCTTCGGCCCCATCACTGCCGGTGCTGGGCATGCCGCGGCTGCGCGCGCGGCGCAGGGGTCGTCACCGATCGTCGGCGGAGTCGCGTGACGCCTGCTCGCATTCAAGACGACGTCGTGGCGCCGGGTTCCCGGAAGACGGGAGCCCGGCGCTCTCGCCGTTCCCAATCCCGTCCCGCCGCCGGCGTCGCGCCGCTGTCGCAGTGCCTCTGCATCTGCTAACCCCAAACGTCCACCGCACGATTCCCTCATGCCTCTCGCCACTCTTCGCGACGCGTTGGTGCGCCGTCTCGGCTTTCGGCTGGGCGCATTCCTGGTGTTCGGGACGGTAGCGATCCTGAGCATCATCGGGGTGTGGAACGTGGCGCTGCACAGGCGCCAGCTCACCCACCTCGTGGAGGTACAGGCCACCCAGCTCGCCGGGGTGGTGCGGCGCTCGACCCACGACGCGATGCTTCGCAACGATTCGCGTGCGTTGCGCGACATGGTCGACGCGCTCGCCGCGGAGAAGGACGTCCAGCGCATCCGCGTCTTCGACAAGCAAGGCCGGATCAGCATCTCCACCGATCGCACCGAGGAAGGCCAGCCGGTGGACATGGACGCCGAGCAATGCGTCTCGTGTCACGGCGCGGGACGGCCGCTGGAACGGCTCTCCATTCGCGAGCGCACGCGGATCTTCGGGCCGACGGGCGCACGGGTGCTGGGCGTCATCGCGCCCGTCCAGAACGAGCCTGCGTGCTCGAATGCGGCCTGCCACGATCATCCGCCCGAGAAGACCATTCTCGGCGTGCTCGACGTGCAGCTCTCCCTCGACGAGGTGGACGCGAGCGTCGCTGCGTCGGAGCGTCAATTGGTGTTCGCGCTCTCGCTGACGGCCTTGCTGCTGCTCGGGCTGAGCGGTGCGCTCACCTGGCGCATGGTGCTCAAGCCGGTGCACCAGCTCACCAGCGCGGCGCCGCGGGTGGCAGCGGCGGACTTCAGCGTGCGCGTGCCGGCCATGGGCAAGGACGAGATCGGCAAGCTCGTGGACGCGTGGAACGCCATGGTCGAGGACCTGGGCGAGACCCACGCGCGACTGGCGGACGCAAACCGCACGCTGGAGGAGCGGATCGCGGCCAAGACCCAGGCGCTCGAGAAGGCACATCGCCAGATGCTGCTGGTCGAGAAGATGGCGTCGCTCGGCAAGCTCGCGGCGGTGGTCGCCCACGAGATCAACAATCCCCTCGCGGGGGTGGTCACGTACGCGCGGCTGCTGCGGCGCAGGCACGGCGAAGATCCGCTGGGTGCCAGCAAGCTCGCCGGGCCCGACACCGAGCGCATCCTCGAGCTGATCGAGAGCGAGACCGTGCGCTGCGGAAACATCGTGCGCAATCTGCTGCTCTTCAGCCGCGCGCCGACGGCGCACTTCGCAGCAGCGGACGTGAAGCAGCTCCTCGAGCGCTGCGCGCTCCTCGTGGGCCATCGGCTCGAGCTCCAAGAGCTCACCCTCGACTCGCGGATCGCGCCCGATTTGCCGACGATCGTCTGCGACGCCGCCCAATGCCAACAAGTGGTGCTGGCGCTCTTGATGAACGCCATCGACGCCACACCCGCGGGCGGGCACATCACGCTCGGCGCGGTGCCGCGTGGCGATGGCGGCGTGCGGCTGGAAGTGGCAGACACCGGGCGCGGTATCCCGCCGGACGTGCTGCCGCGCATCTTCGAGCCGTTCTTCACCACCAAGGAGGTGGGGGCCGGCGTGGGCTTGGGGCTGGCCGTCGTCTACGGAATCGTCGAGCGCCATCGGGGCGTCATCGACGTGGTCTCGGCGCCGGGCGAAGGAGCTAAGTTCGTCGTCGAGCTGCCTGCCGATCCACGCGCGGGCAGCGCTCCCGAAACCACCCCGAAGGCGTGATGGCCATGAGCGAAAGTGATTCCCGCCGCACTCCGTCCATCCTGATCGTCGACGACGAAACCATCGTGCGCCAGTCGCTGGCGGATTGGTTCCGTCAAGACGGCTATCCGGTCGAGACCGCGCAGAACGCCAAAGAGGCGCTCCGGCTGCTCGCCGATCACCCCGCCGACATCGCGTTCGTCGACATCAAGATGCCGGGCATGGACGGCCTCACGCTGCAGGCACGCCTGGCCGAGGCCCAGCCCGATCTCACGGTGATCGTGATGACGGCATTCGCATCGGTGGAATCCGCGGTCACCGCGCTCAAGGCCGGTGCCTACGACTACATCACCAAGCCCTTCGATCCCGAGGAGCTCTCGCTCCTGGTGCGTCGTGCGGCCGAGCATCGCTCGCTGCGCACGGAGAATCAGCGGCTCAAGGAGCAGCTCGAAGCGGTGGCCACGCCCGCGCCCATCGTGAGCCGCTCGCCGGCGATGGAGCGGGTGAAGGAGATGATCGAGGCGGTGGCGGGCTCGGACGCCACGGTGCTGGTGCGCGGCGAGTCCGGCACAGGCAAGGAGCTGGTGGCGCGCGCCATCCACGCGCGCTCGGCGCGCCGCTATGGCCCGCTGGTGGTGGTGAACTGCGGCGCCTTGGCCGAGGGAGTTCTCGAGAGCGAGCTCTTCGGACACGAGAAGGGTGCCTTCACCGGCGCGCAGCATCGCCACAAGGGCAAGTTCGAGCTCGCCGACGGCGGCACGATCTTCCTCGACGAGATCGGAACCGTGTCGGCCCGGATGCAGGTCGAGCTCCTGCGCGTGCTCGAGGAAAAAACCATCACCCGCGTCGGCGGCCAGCAGCCGGTGCGCCTCGACTTCCGGGTGATCGCCGCCACCAACCAGGATCTCGACGCGATGGTGAAAGCCGGCCAGCTCCGCGAGGATCTCTACTGGCGGCTCAACGTGTTCGTGATCGAGATCCCGCCGCTCGCCCAGCGCCGCGAGGACGTGGTGCCGCTCGCCGAGCACTTCGTGGACCACTACGCGCGCGCCATGAACCGCGGGCGCGCACACCTCTCCGCTGCCGCGCGTGCAGCGCTCGAGAGCTACGACTGGCCCGGCAACGTACGCGAGCTGCAAAACGCCATCGAGCGCGCACTGGTGCTCGGTTCTGCACCCGAGATCCCGGCCGAGGCGTTGCCGCTGCGCGTGCTGAGCACGCCCGCCGAGTCCGAGCCGCGCGCGTTGGTCGAGGTCGAGAAGGCCCACATTCGGCGGGTGCTCGACGAATGCGGTTGGAACATCTCGCGCTCGGCCCGAATCCTCGAGATCGATCGCGGCACGCTCTACGACAAGATCAGCCGCTACCAGCTCGAGGCTCCCGGCACGGTGGAACGCGGCGGCTGAGCCCGCCCGCCCCCGCGCGGTCGGCACGAGCCGTGGAAGCGCAACGCGAAAACGCCCCGGCGGCGTCACTCGATTCGGCGCCCATCGAGCGCGTGATCCTGGTGCCGGTCGCGCTGGCGCACGGCGTGGCGGCCGAGCTGAGCGCGCTCCTCAGCCGCCGCTTGGCCGTGCCTTGCGAGGTCGGCGTGCACACCGAGATCGTGCCGCCGCCGCGCCTCGGCAATCGGGAGCAGCACGATGCCGACGCCTTGCTGCGCACCCTCGCGGCGCTCGTCGTACCCGCGCGAGTCGTGGTGGTAGGGCTCACCGCGCTCGATCTGGCGATTCCCGTCTTCACGCACGTATTCGGGCGCGCGGTTTTGGGCGGCCACGTGGCGCTGGTCTCGACTGCGCGTCTCGGTCCCGAGTTCTACGGCGCTCCTCCCGACGCTGCGCTCACCGCCTTGCGCACCATCACCGAGGTCCTCCACGAGCTCGGACACGTCGCCGGTCTCGAGCACTGCGCGGACCGCGGCTGCATCATGAGCTTCGTCCCGAACGTGGAGAGCCTGGACCTACGCGGACACGGATTCTGTCGCCGGTGTGGCGAGCGCACGACCGCACGCATCCCACTCGCTCGCAGCGTCGCAGCGCCATGATCGCACTGCGCCGAGTTCGGCCGGTCGCCGGCCGGCGTGGCATGTTGAGCGCGTCGTGAACGCCCCGAGCCCGCCCTTGACGCCGCGTCGCGAGCGCGAGTTCCGCACCATCGCGGTGTTGATCGCGCGCTACTGCCGCGACCATCACACGCACGCGGCAGCGCTTTGCGGCGACTGCGACGGGCTCACCGACTACGCCCGCAAGCGCCTCGAGCGCTGCCCGTACGGCGACGTCAAGCCCGCCTGCACGAACTGCCCGATCCATTGCTACCAGCCCAAGATCCGCGAGCAGATTCGCGCGGTGATGCGCTACGCGGGACCGCGCTTGCTCGTCACGCACCCGATTCTCGCGCTGCGCCACTGGCTCGACGAGCGCAAACCGGTTCCCGAGAGACCCCCGCGGGCCAGCGCATCGGGACACGGCTGAAACGGCACGCCCGTGCGCGGAGCGATCGCCCCGCGCACGGCTTCACGGCGTCATTTCACCGGCGCCATCAAGTGCTGATACGGCGTTCCGGCCCACATCACGTAGGGGACCGAGGTGTCGGGATCCGGGCTCTTCGGGTACGCGTCGTAGAACGATGCATCGGCACCCACGATCATCACGTGCGGGCCGGTCTTGATCCAGTGGTTGCTGCCGCTCGGTGCCGTTGCGTAGGGATCGGTGTTGCTGGCATCGGTGCCGCCCGCGAGCATGTACATGAACCCGATCTTGCCCGCCGGGGGTGGCTGGTGGCTCACCCAGGCATGGACCCACTCGCTCGAGCCGGCGTCGAAGCACATGGGATCGGGGCCGGGGGTGGCGGGACTATCCGGCATGCACGTGAAGCCATTGGTGCCGGCTCGAAGCGTGCGCATGGTGCCGTCGGCTTCCATGCTCATGATGGTGGCGTTCTTGGCGACGGCAGCCGGGGCCGCCGACATGGCACTGGCGATGAGCTGCTTTTCGCTCGGCTTCGCCTTGGTTTCCGCTGCCGTAGCGGCGGTTGCGAGCGCGACGGAGGAAAGCGCGACCAGCACGGTTCGGGCACGTGTCATCCGCATCGTCGTTCTCCATTCCCGTGAGGGAGTTTGGTGATGAAGAAGTCGAGCACCGAGGTACGTTCGCGAAGAACGCTACCAGAGGGCGCGCACGGCAACACGATCGCCAGGTGGAGCGCGCGGAAAGCGGAGAGCACGAGCGGCGCGCCGTGCGCACAGCATCGGCATTCGCTGCTCGGCGGTGCAGGGACAACCCCATCCGGTGCCGACGCGGCGGTCTCGGGTCGGCCGACGAATGGCCGCGTCGCGCCTGTGGGGCTACATGAAGCGCAGCGGCGGGTTCTCGCGCGCCAGAATCCCTTCCATTCGCTCGCGGACCCGGGCGTCGTTGTCGTCGCTCGCAGGAATCAGCCAGAAGCGGTCGTCGCGAATCCCCTGAAATGCCAGCTCGGCGACCTCGGCAGGCTCGGTCACCGCGAACGGCAGCCCAGCGCTCTCGATCATGACCTTGATCTCGTCGAACGTGGGGGGCGGAGCGTCCGGTTCCTTCTCGTAGGGCGCGTCCGCGGGTCGGTTGCGGTGCGCCGTGAAGATGTTGGTGCGCACCAGGTGCGGACCGGGGAAGAGCACGCTCGCCTTGACCGGTGCGCCCGTCATCTGGAGCTGCGCGTGCAGCACCTCCGACACGCACGTGACCGCCGCCTTCACCGCTGCGTAGATGGGCGTGGTCGGCAGTGGAAAGAGTCCGCCGTTACCCGACGACGTGTTGACGACGTGCGCCTCCTCGCCCCGTTCGAGCAGGATCGGCACGAACGTCTTGATGCCGTTGAGCACGCCGAAGAGGTTGACGTCGAGCACCCAGCGCCAGTCGTTCTCCGGCGACTGCCACAACATCTGGCGGGTCTCGTCGGTGCCGACTCCGGCATTGTTGAAAACCAGGTGGATTCCACCGTACGTCGAGAGCGTCCTCTCAGCGAGCGCTTCCACGGCCGCGGGCCTGCGCACGTCAGTCACCACACCGGTTGCTTCGACGCCAGCGCGGCGCAGCTCCGCGACCGTGCGCTCCAGCGCGCCCGGCTCGACGTCCGCCAGCACCAGTTTCACCCCTTCCCGCGCGAGCCGTTCGCCGATGGCGCGGCCGATGCCGCTCGCGCCTCCGGTGATCACGGCGACCTTACCGGCGAAGTCCTTCATGCCGCCTGCTCCGCCGCCACCGCCACCTCGAGCCCAGGAAACATCGGATCATCGTACCGCTGGTGCAGGAACGGCAGCAGCCACTCGCCCTTCACCGGCTTCAGCACCTTGCCGCCGGATTCGGCGTCGCTGACCTCGAGCTCGAGCGCCACCAGCTTTCGCACCGGGAGGTCGGCCACTGGGTCGAACGGGGAATCGGAGAGGATCACCTCGCCGTCGAGGACCGTGCTTCGGCTCATCGCGAGCTTCCACTCGAGCTCGCAGAGCAGCGGTTCGACATCGAAGCCCTGCGCCGGGGGTGGTGACGGCAGAACCTTGAACGTGAACGCGCGATCCACGCGATCCGCCGGCTTCTGCTCGCGCAGTGGCCGCCCGCGCAGCTCGACGTAGGTGATCCCCATGCGGGTGATCCGCCCGACGTGAACGCCGTCCTCCTCCGTGAGCGTGATCTCTGCGAGCTTCTTGGGCTCGCCGTAGATCTCGCGGCCCGCCACCACCGCGCCTTCGGTCGTCATGGGCATGGTGATCGGGTAGAAGCCTGCGACGCCATCGCACGTGCAACTGACGGCGAACGTTCCCGCGCCGAGCGGGAACGTCATCTCGCCGGGCAGATGGATCGTCACGTCGCTCACGATCACGTGGACCTCGGGACGCGACGCCGGCTGAAGCGGGCGCGGCAGCACCGCGGCCACCAGCTCGGGATCGGTCTCGTAGATGGCGCGGATCGAGCGCACCTCGCTGCGCAGGAACCCAGGCCCCGCGGCGCGGGCCTCGGCGAGCTGCTCGTTCGACTTCGCGTAACGCAGTCGTGCCATGAGTGAATCTCTCCTCGTGCGAATTGGACGACGAACGACGCGCCAGCGCAACCGTTCAGCCAGCGGACGCCGTGCGGGGATCGTCGGCAGGCAAGCTCAGATCTCCCGGCCGCGGGCCGATCTTGGCGACCAAGGGTGCCAGCGCCTCGACGTCGAAGCCGTAGACCTTGGCGGCAGTGAGGCCGAGCATCTGCCGGACGTCGTGGTCGGGGATGTCGTGGAACGATTCGGCCATGAACTTGCGCGTGTACGGCCACGCACCTTCGGGATGCGGAAAATCGCTGCCCCACATCATGCGGTCCACGCCGATCTTGTGGCGCATCTCCACGTCGACGCGGCTCGTCACCGAGGCGCCGACCCAGATGTTGCGATCGAAGTATTCGCTGGGCTTCATCTTGAGCTCGGTGCGGTAGGGCGCGAGCTTGGCAGTGAAGTGATTGGCCTCGAAGCGCTGATCCATGAGCGCCTTGAGCTCGGGGACCCACGAGGCGCCCAGCTCGGTGATCACGAACTTGAGCTTGGGATGGCGCTCGAAGACGCCGCTCCAGATCAGGAACCACGCCGGGCGCGTCGACCACCACGCGACCTCGGTGATGAAGATGCCGATGTTGCCGGGGTGATCGCCGTAGTCCTCGGTGGGCGCCGCGCCGCCGTGGATGTTGATGGGCATGTCGAGCTCTTCGCACACCGACCACACCGGCTCGTAGACCGGCGAGTGGTAGGGCTCGTGCTT
>CAYUSL010000009.1:0-39379 GCA_964447125.1 uncultured bacterium
TTCGCGTACGCCGATCTCGCCTTCGACGGCTATCGGCCACCGAGCTTCCTGCAGGTGCCGGGTGCCAAGAAGATCGGTGTCGAGTTCTACTCGCTGTCGAAGAGCTTCAACATGCCCGGCTGGCGCGTAGCGTTCTGCGTGGGCAACCGCGAGCTCGTCGGTGTCCTCGGGCGCCTCAAGAGCTACATCGACTACGGCATCTACCAACCGGTGCAGATCGCCGCCACGGTGGCGCTGCGCGGCCCCAAGGACTGCACGACCGAGATCTGCGAGCTCTACCGCCACCGGCGCGACGTGCTCATCCAGGGGCTCCATCGTGCCGGGTGGGTGGTCGAGCCGCCCAAGGCGACGATGTTCGTGTGGGCGCCGATCCCTCCCCAGTACCGAGCGCTGGGAAGTGTCGAGTTCGCGAAGCTCTTGTTGCGAGAGGCGAAGGTGGCGGTGTCGCCAGGCGTGGGCTTCGGTCCCGATGGTGAAGGTTTCGTACGGTTCGCGCTGGTCGAGAACGACCAGCGCACGCGCCAAGCCACGCGCAACATTCGCGCCATGCTGCAGGGGACGCCGGTGGAAGCGGAAGCGCCGCTCAGCGTCGGGGCGCGTGCATGAGCACGATCGGCGTCGGCGTGCTGGGCTTCGGTACCGTCGGCTCCGGCGTCGTCCACCTGATTCAGGAGCGCGCCGAGCTGATTCGCGGCCGCACCGGCATCGACGTGCGGCTGCGTTGGGTCGCGGACCCGGACACGCGCCGGCAGCGTAGCGTCGCGCTTCGCGAGGCCCCGCTGGTGGCCGACGCCGAGTCCCGGCTCGGCGATCCGGACGTGCAGGTCGTGGTCGAGCTGATCGGCGGAATCGAGCCGGCGCGCCGGCTCATCCTCGCGGCGATCGCTGCAGGCAAGCACGTCGTCACCGCCAACAAGGCACTCTTGTCGCGTCACGGTGCCGAGATCTTCGCTGCCGCTCGTGCCCGCGGCGTGCGTGTCGCGTACGAGGCCGCGGTGGCGGGTGGCATCCCGATCCTGCGCTCGATTCGCGACGGTTTCACCGCCAATCGAATCCAAGCCGTCTACGGCATCATCAACGGAACGGCCAACTACATCCTCACGCGCATGGACGAGGATGGTGAAGAATTCGGCAGCGTGCTCCGCGACGCGCAGCGACTGGGCTACGCGGAGGCGGACCCGAGCTACGACGTCGACGGCCTCGACGCGGCACACAAGCTGGTGCTGCTGGTGCACCTGGCGCTCGACCGCTGGATCACCTTGGACGACTTCTACGTGGAGGGCATCCGCTCCATCGAGCCCATCGACATCCACTACGCCCGCGAGTTCGGGCTCAGGATCAAGTTGCTGGCGATCGCCAAGCAAACGCCCGCCGGCATCGAGGCGCGCGTCCACCCCACGATGGTGCCGACGCGGCATCTGCTCGCCGACGTACGCGGTAACTTCAACGCCGTGTTCGTGCTCGGCGACGCCGTCGGCCCGACGCTTCACACCGGCCAAGGCGCCGGCATGCTGCCGACGGCGAGCGCCGTGCTCGGCGACATCTTGGACGTGATCCGGCTCGCGCCGCCTTGGCCAGACGGCGACGGGGTGTGTCGGGAACAGCGGGGCAAGGTGTTGCCGTTCGGCGATCTCGTGGTGCCCTACTACCTGCGGTTCTCGGTTCTCGATCGGCCTGGCGTGCTCAGCAAGATTTCCGGTGTGCTCGGCGAGCACGACATCTCGATCGCCTCGGTCATGCAGCCCGAGCGCAAGCACGGTCAACCGGTGCCGATCGTGATCCGCACGCACGACGCCCACGAGCGCGACGTACGCGCCGCGTTGGATGCCATCGCGGGCTTCGACGTGGTGACCGAACCGCCGCGTCTGATCCGCATCGAGACCGGCCTGGGGAACGAATCGTGAGGCGGACGCTGGCGCTCGAGCTCGTGCACGCCACCGAGTCGGCGGCCATCGCCGCGGCGCGTCGCATGGGCCGTGGCGAAGAACAGGCCACGTTCCTGGCGGCTTTCGAGGCGATGCACCGGGCTCTCGCGGCAGCGCGAATCCAGGGGCACGTCGTGGTGGGACCCGCCGAAGCCGACGTCCCCCACGAGCTCGAGCTCGGCGGCGAGCGCGACGCCGGCGGCGAAGCGCACGACGAAGGCCGCGTCGAGCTGACGGCAATCCCGCTCGAGGGCACGGGCGCCTGCGCTGCTGGCGATCCCAACGCGCTCAGCGTCGTCGTGGCCACGGCCGCCGGTGCGACGCGACGCGTACCGGCCGTCTACATGGACAAGATCGCCGTCGGACCAGGCGCGGTCGGCGTGGTCGACATCGCCGCGCCGGCAGCCGAAAACCTGAGCCGGATCGCCAAGGCGCTCGGCACCAAGGTGGGCGAGCTGACGGTCGCAATCCTCGATCGACCCAGACATCGGGAACTGATCCGCACGGTGCGAGGCTGCGGCGCGCGCATCCGACTGATCAAAGACGGCGACGTGAGCGCGGCTCTCGCGACACTCATCCCGGACTCGGGGATCGACGTGCTGCTCGGAATCGGTGGGGCGCTGCAAGGCATGATCGCCGCGACCGCGTTGCGCTGCGGCGGCGGCGACGTCCAGGCGCGCTTCCTGGCGGCAGACGCCGAAGAGCGAGCCGCCATCGAAGCCGCAGGATTCGACGGACCCGACACGATCCTCACCGGCGACAGCTTCTCGACCGGCGATGCGATCGTCGCGGCGACCGGTGTCACGCTCGGCGACGCGCTGCGCGGCGTGACGCTGCTCGGCGGGCGCGCCGTGACCCATTCGATGGTGGTGCGCGGCGAGACTGGAACGCTGCGCTTCATCGAATCGCACGTCCGCCTCGACGCCTTCGACCTACGCGCAGATCTGGGGCGGACGTGATCGGCACGGCGCCCTCCTACCGATGGAACCACGCGAGCTCGACGCCCTGCAACACGTGCTTGCGGCGCTCGGAAACGCGGAGATAAAGTCACCCGTCTTCCTGTCGCCCCCTCTGCATGGTCATCATCTGCCCGAACTGCAACGCGCGATTTCGGATCGACACTTCCGGAATCAAGCTCGAGCGATTCAAAGTCCGCTGCCCGAAGTGCTCCGACGCCATCGTCGTCGAGAATCCACCCGAGCTAGACGTGCCGGTGGCGCTCGAGGACGCCAGATCCGTCCCTCCTCCGGCAGCGCCGCCCACGGCTGCCGCCGCAAGCGCTCGCACACCGCCTCCACCGGCTGACTCTGCAGAAGCCCGCAGCGACGACGAGCCGGCGACCGATCGCGTGTTCGGCGGCGACGACGAGTCCGACCGGACTCGCACCGCCGAGATCGATCCGAGCGCGGCGGAGGAGCCGAGCACCGACGATCTCCTCGGGCGCGGTGACACAGTCACCGCGACGCTTCCCCCGCCGGGCACGAACGTCCGAATCGCCGCGCGACGCAAGGACGGCGACGCGGCGACCGGTCCGGTTCATGCCGAGGAACGTGCCAAGGAGCCAAAGGACACCGTCGAGAGCGTGCGCATCGAGCTGAACGAGCGCTTCGACACGCTCATGAAGCAGGACTACTTCGAGCTGCTGGCGGTCACGAAGGAAGCGGCGGCGGACGAGGTCAAGGCGGCCTACTTCAAGCTCGCGAAGAAGTACCACCCCGACCGCTACGTCTCGCAGTTCTCCGACGAGGAGATGCGGCGGCTGCGCGAGGTGTCGTCGCGGCTCAATCTGGCCTTCAACGAGCTGCGCGATCCCGATCGCCACAAGCAATACGTCCTCAAGATCACCCAGCCCGAGCGCTACGAGAAGCAGCAAAAAGCCAACCGGGTGATGGAAGCCATGATGCAGTACGAGAAGGGCAAGGTGCTCTTCAACAAGCAGAACTTCTCCGAGGCCCTCAAGTGTTTCGAATGGGCCGTCGAGCTGCATCCTACCGAGGCCGAATACCACTACATGGTAGGTCAGGCTTGCCTGCGGGCGAGCGAGGGGGTGAAGCCGGACTACGAGCGCATCTTGGCAGCGCTCGAGAAGGCCACCGAGCTCCAACCGCAGACCGCGAAGTACCATTTCGGCCTGGGCTCGTACTGGAAGCTCCGCGGCGAGACCAAGCGCGCCATGCGTTACTTCAAGAACGTGCGCGAGATCGAGCCCAAGCACCACGAGGCGAACCGCGAGATCCGGCTGTACCTGGACCGGAAGCGCAAGGCCGAAGAGAAGGACTCGGCGTCCGGAAAGCTCAAGAAGCTCTTCGGCACCGGCAAGAAGTAGGCATCGGAATCGGGCGTCGGGCCGCGCTCGCGGCGTGGCCCGCGGTAGTGCTCGACGGCGTCCGCGTCAGCGGAAAGGGTGGGGGATGTCCAAAGTCATCGGCATCGACCTCGGTACCACGAACTCGGTCGTGGCCGTCGTCGAGCACGACGAGGTGAAGATCCTTCCGAACTCGGAAGGGCAGCGCGTCACGCCGTCCGTGGTCGCCATCACGGATACCGGAGACCGGTTGATCGGCGAGCTCGCCAAGCGCCAGGCCATCACCAACTCGCGCAACACCGTGTCCGCCGTGAAGCGTTTCATCGGCCGATCGTTCTCGTCGAACGAGGTCGAGCGGGCCCGCGCCTACGCGCCGTACGAAGTTCGGCGCGCCGAGAACGGTGACGTGCGGATCGTGCTGCAGGACGTCGAATACAGCCCCGAAGAGATCTCGGCGATGATCCTGATGAAGCTCAAGGCCGCCGCCGAGGAATACCTGGGTGAGGAAGCCAGCGACGCCGTGATCACGGTGCCGGCTTACTTCGACGATCGCCAACGGCAATCCACCAAGGACGCCGGCAAGATCGCCGGCCTCAACGTGCTTCGGATCATCAACGAGCCCACTGCCGCGGCGCTCGCGTACGGCATCCAGAAGAAGTCGAAGGAAACCGTGGCGGTCTACGACCTCGGCGGTGGCACCTTCGACATCTCGGTCCTCGAGCTGTCGGAAGGAGTCTTCGAGGTCAAGGCCACCCGGGGTGACACCTACCTGGGCGGCGAGGACTTCGACCGACGCGTGATGGACTGGATGATGCGTCGATTCCAGGACGACACCGGCATCGAGCTGGCCGGCGATCCGGTCGTGCTTCAGCGGCTCAAGGAGGCCGCCGAGCGCGCCAAGATCGAGCTCTCGACGGTGGTCGAGACCACCATCAACTTGCCGTTCATCGCCGCCGACGAATCTGGGCCGCGACACCTCGAGTACGTGCTCACGCGCGCCGAATTCGACAACTTGGTGCGCGATCTCGTCGAGCAGACGCTGGTGCCGTGCCAACTCTGCCTGGAAGACGCAGGGCTCACCGTCGACGACATCGACAGCTTGATCCTGGTCGGCGGCCAGACGCGAACCCCACAGGTCCAGGAGGCGGTGAAGGAGTTCTTCCAGCGCGTGCCGCTCAAGGGGATCAACCCCGACGAGGTCGTCGCGGCGGGTGCCGCCATCCAGGGCGGCGTAATCCGCGGCGCGGTGGAAGACACCGTGCTTCTCGACGTGATCCCGCTGTCGCTCGGCGTCGAGACGTTCGGCGGCGTGTTCACCAAGGTGATCGAGCGCAACACCACCATTCCCACGCGTGTGTCGCGGCTCTTCTCGACCGCGGAAGACAACCAGGATTTCGTGCGCGTCCACATTCTGCAGGGCGAGCGCGAGATGGCCGAGCACAACCGCTCGCTCGGCATCTTCGAGCTCTACGGCATTCCGCCTCAGCCACGCGGCGTGCCACAGATCGAGGTGATCTTCGAGGTCGATCACAACGGCATCCTCGGAGTCACGGCACGCGACCGCGGCACCGGACGTCAGCACGCCATCCGCATCTCGGGCGCGTCGGGTCTGACGAGCGACGAGATCTCACGGATGGTGCAGGACGCCGAGAACTACCGCGAGGCCGACGCCGAGCGGCGCGAGCGGGCGCGGGTTCGTAACTCGATCTCGAACCTCGTGTACCAATGCCAGCGCACGCTCGCGGAGCGCCGCGACGAGCTCGACGGCGACAAGCGTGGTCAATTGGAGAACGCCGTGCACGAGCTGGAAGCGGTTCGTGACGATCCGGACGCGCCGATCGAAGTGTTGATCCGGCGTCGTGACCAAATCCTCGACGTCATTCGCGACGCGATGAACTGACACGGACGTTCGCGGCGCGGCCGCTGCATCGGCTCGCGCGCGCAGCACGATCGACGCAGCGACACGAAATGCGGGCGCGGCGCATGCCGCGCTCGGGGAGGCGGTCATGACGGACGCAGGCGCGTCACCGGTGGTCACGCTCGAACGACAGGGCTTCGTCGCACGCATCACCATTCAGCGCCCCAAGGCGTTGAACGCGCTCAACTCGACGGTCTTGAACGAGCTCGAGAGCTCGCTCGCGGCGCTCGAGAACGACGCCGAGTCCCGCGTGGTGATCGTCAGTGGCGCCGGTGATCGCAGCTTCGTCGCGGGCGCCGACATCGCCGAGATGGTGTCCTCGAGCCCGGACCAGGCGCGCACCTTCGCCACTCACGGCCAGCGCGTGTTTTCGCGCCTAGAGGCCTTGCCGCAGATGGTCATCGCCGAGGTCCAAGGATTTGCGCTCGGCGGCGGGCTCGAGCTGGCGATGGCGTGTGATTGGATCATCGCATCGGCGAAGGCGCTGTTCGGCCAACCCGAGATCGACCTGGGGATCATCCCCGGTTTCGGCGGCACCCAGCGACTGGCGCGACGCATCGGAGCGGCGCGCGCGCGCGACCTGATCACGACAGGGAGACGAATCGGGGCCGAGGAAGCACTGCGCCTCGGCCTCGCCGATCAAGTGCACGCCCCCGAGACCTTGCGGGAGGCCGTCGAGGCTCTCGCCGCCACGCTGGCAGCGAAAGCGCCGCATGCGCTGCGCGCCGCGAAGCGCGCCATCGCCCAAGGCATGGACACGGATCTCGCGTCTGGGCTCGCCATCGAAGCACGCGCGTTCGGGGATTGCTTCGCCACGGAAGACGCACACGAAGGATTGCGTGCGTTTCTGGAGAAACGGCCTGCGCAATTCCGTGGGCGCTGACGCCCGCGACGCAAAACGCATCGCGCTGGTCCCGCCGGTGGCGTGGCACTCCCTTTAGTCACGGTTTCGAATCACCGTGACCGTGCGCGCTCGATAGATCAAGGCGCCGTCGTCGGCAGAACCCGTGGTATCCGTCACGACGAAATCCATCGCGCCGCTTCGGCCGGACTTCGAATAGAGATCGACGATCTCGGCGTGAACGGTCACGAGGTCGCCAGCGACGATCGGCCGTGCGTAGTGGAAGTGCTGTTCGCCGTGGAGCACGTTGCGCCAGTCGAGCGCCAGCGCTGCGCGCACATCGCTGCCGGGGCGCAGCGTGAACGCAAAGGTGGGTGGCGCCACGAGCGAGCGAAAACCTCGGCTACGCGCATACGTCTCGTCGTAGCAGAGCGGGTTTTTGTCCCCGATCGCCTCGGCAAAGCGGCGGATCGCACCCCTCTCGATCTCGTGCGTGGCGGAAGCCGAGCGCGCACCACGAGCCTTCGGATCCAGCACGTTCCACCTCCCTCCGCCCCGGGCGCCACACCGCTCGCGGTTGCCACTCAAGCACCCGAATTCGACGCGGCCGTTTTCCCTCAAGTTTTCGGTTGCTTACGGCAAGCGCTTTTGCTTAAGATGCTCTCACCACGGTGGGTGACGCAAGCGCTTGGCGGGAGGAAGGATGACCAAGGACGATCTCGTTCTCCTCATCCATGAGCGGACCGGATTCTCGAAGGTCGAATCGGCCGAGATTCTCGAGGAGATCCTCAACTTGCTCAAAGAACGCCTCGCCGACGGCGACCACGTCAAGTTGAGTGGTTTCGGCAAGTTCCAGGTGAGCCACAAGCGCGCACGCAAGGGTCGCAATCCAATCACGGGCAAAGAGATCGAGATCAGCGCCCGCCGAGTATTGACCTTCAAACCCAGCCAGAAACTACGCAAGGCCCTGAATCACTGAGCTTTTCCGCGCGGCCTCGACGCCCGCTCGAGGCTCCGGCGGGCAGCGCGTGTGAGCCGCCGTTGTTGCCTTCCCCATCGAGCGCCGCGGCGCGACCTGCGTCCCAACGGGGTAGGGTACCCGCGTGGGGCTCGCCGCCCATTGCACGGATCCGCCCATGAGCGCATGGCGTCGGGCAGCAGCGAGCGGCGCAACGCTCTCTGCCGTCCTGGGGTTGATCGCCGGGTACGGCGCACTCGAGCTGCTGCTGCCTGCCAGTGAGGCTCTGGACACGGCGGCGAGCGCGCTGGCGGGTCCATCGCGCGCGATGGGCGGGTGGACGCCACGCGGAGTGTGGCTCGGTGTCGTGGCGACGGCCGTGGCGGCAGGGAGCGTCGTCCAGCTCGCCACGCTCGCGGCCATCGTGCGGGTGGGATTTCGCTCGAGCGATGGCTCTGCTGCGGAGGGAGACCCCAAGCGTCGAGCGGCTGGCCTGCGCCACCTGCCGCTCGCGGCACTGGTCACGACGCTCACGGGCTGGATGGTGAGCGCGGCGGTCGTGGCCCTGGTCGGTACCTGGGCGGTCCCAACGCTGGGCGGACACGCGCGCGAGATCGCCGGCCTCGTGCTCGCAGTCGGGACGGCGGTCACGCCACTTCGCTATTTCGCCGTGCGCGCGAGCCTGCGACGCCAGGTGCGCGCTGGCGAGGCCCCGGCGACGATGACGCAAGCCAGCGTCGCTCCGCGCATGTCGCTTCGCGCCAAGCTCGGCCTCGGCTTGGTGCTTCCAGGCGTCAGCATCCTCGCGTTGGTCGCCTGTACCGCTCTCGCGCTCGGTGCTCGCGCCACGTACGAGCGTGCGCGCTGGCGCGTCGACGCGTCGGCGCACGAGCTCGCCAGCCTCGTCGACGCCGCGGTGCGCATGCTGCGGCTGCCCAGCACGGAGGCGCAGCACGCGTCGCTCGCGCTCGTCGCTGGGCTCGATCGGGGTCGCGCACCCAACGAGATCGCGCTTCTCGACAGGAGCGGTGCGGTGGCCGCCGGTCGATTCACGCTCCTCGAGCCGCGTCGCGCGCGCGCGGCGCTCGACGACGGCAGGCCGCTTTCCCGGATCGGCCAGCCGATCGCGAGCGGTGCCAAGCTCGACACCTCCGATCTCTGGCTGGTGTTGGTCGAGCCGTCGCCGTACCCCACGGTGGCCGCCAGCCTGCTCGATCCACGCCTCCTCGGCGTGGCGGCGCTCGGCACGCTCTGGCTCGCGGTGCTGGCTGCGCTCGCGGCACGCGACGTGGTGGCCGAAGCAAGCGAAATCCAGCGCCGCGTGCTGGCGCTGCCGGCGCACTCGCCGGAGCCGAGGGATTGCGACGACGAGCTCCTCGACGACGAGCTCGGCGCGATCGGCGGAGCAATCGGCACCGTCGCGCACCAACTGCGCAGATCCCATCGCCGCCACACCAAGCACACGGTCGCATTCGACGCGAGCGCGGCTCGATCCAAGCACCAGATCGACGACGTCCTCGAGGCCTTGCGCGGCTCGACGGCACGCGCTGCCACGGCTCGCCGAGCGCTGGCCGAGTTGGAGGACGCTGGGACCGCGCTGGCGGAGCTCGGCGCCGGCCTGGGGCGAAACGTCAGTGCCGTGGCACCGCTCGGATCGGCAGCCGCGCTCGGTCTCGAAGGCGCGCTCGCCACGTGCGATCAGATGGCACGCGAGCTGAACGACGTACGCGCGCACGTCGCCGAGCTGGTGTCGGCAGCACGACCCGTCGTCGATTCGGCCGAAGCGCTGCGCGCCACCACGGATTCGGCGACCAGCACGGCGGCGGTCGCGGAAGACCTCGAGCGCGCGATCGCACAGCGCGTTCGTGCGGCTCGAGAAGGCCTACCGCCGCTGGAGGACCAAGCGCAGGTCGTCGAGCGCGCGCTCGCCACCGCCGGTGAACGCAGCGATCGAGTCCGCATCGCCATGGGGGACGTGGGCCAGGCGGTGCACCGGATCGAGGAAACGGTCGGTGGGTTGTCGCGCGGCATCGCGCTCATGGAAGAGCTCGCCGATCGCAGCGCGTTCTTGGCGGTCAACGTCGCGATCCTCGCCGCGCGCGCCGGGGCCAGCGCCGGTGGCTTCTCGATCGTCGCAGACGAGATGCGCGACCTCGCTCAGCGTGCCGCCGACGGCGTCCGCGAGGCCGGTGGCACCACAGGCAGCCTGAGCCGCGATACCCACGCCGCCGTCCTCGGCGTGGAGGCCGTGCTGATGCGTGTCGAGCAAACCGCAGCGAGCATCCGCGACGCCCGTACCGCGAACCAAGAGCTCGGCCGTGGCGTCACCCGTGCCAGCACCGAAGCCGTTCGCACCGACGAGCTCGTGGCCAAGAGCACTGCCGACACCGTGCGCGCGCGGGAGCATCTCCTCTCCTTGGTGGCCACCGGACAGCGCATGCTCGGTGCTCAGGCGCCGTTGGCCAGCGAGCTCGAGCGGAGCGTGGCGCTCGACACCACGCTGCGTCTGGCTGGCAGCGAGCTGAGCGGCGCGATCCGCGGCGCGCTCGTGCGTGGACGTGACCAGCTCCGCGAGCCGGTGCTTCTCGTCGAGACGGTGGAGCGCCTGGCTGCACTGACCCAGCAGGTGACGCAGCTCGTCGCAGGCCTCGCGTCGAGCTTGAACGACGCGGATCGCGCGGCACTCGGCGCGCAACAGCCCCTCGAGCTGCTCACGTCCGAGCTGACGCGATGGCGGCGTTTCGCTGCTTCCGAGTTGGCGGCGGCGGGGGACACGAGAGCGAACGAGCAGGACGGCCCGCCCGAAGCGTCGCGTTTCTCCTGAGGCCAAGTGTCAAGACCACCTTCGGCCCGCAGGTCGGAATCGCGACCAACGCCGACAACATGCGGGAATTGCTAGACTTTCTGATCAACAAGCCACCATCGAATACTGGCATCTCGGTTGCTTTCCTCGGCGGTGGGGGAGACGTCCGGAGATGCCCGATGCCCAGTGAGCGAACGCACGCACTCGCCACGCGCGAAACCACCAAGAGCCGGGGAACGCGGCGCTCGGAATCCGTGGCGGAAACGGCAGCCGGCGGACCGACGCCCGCAGAGCTGCGCAAAGAGCTGGCGGACCTGCCCGTGCAGGTTCGGCGGCAGAGCTGGCAGATTCAGTTTCTGGTCGAAGAGCTGCGCGGCGTGTCGACGGACGTCGAGCGCGGCGTGATTCTCGATTGGTTGGAGGACGCCAAGCGCAAACGCAACGAGCTCGAGTCGACCCTGCGCGAGCGCCAGGGCCTTTACGAGAGCCTCATGCGTCAGCGACGGCGCCGCACTGCCGGCGCGCGTCAGCGGGCGGGCGCGAAGCGCGGTGCAGCGAGCGGCGCCGTTCCCATCCGCGCCGTCCGCGAGGCGAAGCGCGACTGAGCCCGGAAACTTCAGACGGGTTCGTCGCGAGACCGACAAGTCGCCGTCAGATCGCGGGGAACGCAGGGGCTCGGCCGGCCGTCGTTCGTCACCGCACGCGTAGGCCGACGCAGCGAATGCTTTGCCAGATCGCGGCGAACCGTCGGTTGCGGGAAGCGACGGCGGCGGATTCCCGGCACGGCCGAGCGCCGTGCCAGTCGCGCGTCTCGCCGGCGCTTGCTGCTCGCAGTATTCTGCGCGCCGTTCCACCGGATCCCCGATGCGCTCGGAATCGACCTCGCCACGTTTGCAGCGGGTGCTGCGCAGCGCCGTCCTCGCGAGCACGGCAGCGGTCGCACCGGCGTGGGCAGCGACCTCGCCTGCGGCGAGCACCACGACGCCCATCACGCTCGGCAGCCCGGCCGTGGATTTCTCCGTGGGAAACGCCGGCGTGGGCAGCGACGCCGCGGTCTACTTCTGGGTCGACGCCAACGGCGTCACCCACTTCACCGACAAGCCCACCGAGTTTGCGCGGCGTTTTCGCGAATTTTTCCGTCCCATCGACCTCTTCGTCGACATCGCGGGCCAGCCCAAGCGCTGAGCGACGGCGCATTCGCCCAGATGGCCGCGACGGACGCCGAGCCTAGCTCGGTCACGCGCCGCCTCGGTGGCTGGCTACGAGCGCAGCTCGGCGCGCTCCGACCACGGATTCGCTACGAGTCGTTCGGAGCGGTGATCGCCTTCGAAAAGCCACCGCTACTCGCGTTCGTCGATCGCGACTTCCTGCGCCGCCTGGGGTTCGGCGAGAGCGAGCGGTGGGGTACACCACGAACCCACTTGAGCGCGCCGACCGAAGTCCATCTGACCCTCACTCGCGCGTGTCCCGTCGGTTGCCGCGGCTGCTACGTGGATGCGGCGGCTCCCGCCCCGGGCGAGCTCTCCACCGACGAGGTGCGTGCCGTGATCGACGACCTCGCCGACGCCGGCGTCTTGCACGTCGCGATGGGCGGCGGCGAGTCGTACCTGCGCCCGGATCTCTTCGTCCTCGCTGCCCATGCCCGCGAGCGGGGCCTCGTTCCGAACGTCACCACCAGCGGCCTGGGCATGACGGCCGAGCTGGCAGAGCGCTCGCGCGTCTTCGGTCAGGTCAACGTCAGCATCGACGGTTGCGAGGGTTGGGACGATGCCGCCGGACGACCGCTCGGCTCGTGGCAGACGGCGGCGCGTGCGCTCGCGCTCTTGCGCGCCGCCGGAGTGCGCACCGGCGTGAACTGCGTGGTGACGCGACGCAACGTGGAGCGCCTCGAGAGTCTCGCCCGTGCGGTGCGGGTATTCGGTGTGCGGGAGATCGAGTTCCTGCGTCTCAAGCCTACGGGCCGCGGAGCCACGGACTACGCATCGCTCGTGCTCACGCCCGCACAGGCCCGCGCCGTCTACCCACGAATTCTCGGGCTCGCGCGAACCGTGCGCATCCGGCCCCGCATCGATTGCTCGTTCCTGCCGATGGCCTGCCATCATCGCCCGGATCCGGAGCGCATGCGGCTTCTGGGCATGCTGGGCTGCGAGGCGGGACACCACCTGGCCTCGGTCGACGCGGTGGGCCGCGTCCACGCATGCAGCTTCCTCGAAGACGGGCGCAAGCTCGCCAGCGGGCTCGCGGCCGAGTGGGATTCCGCCGAGGCGTTGGTTCGCTATCGTCGCTACAGGGAGATCGCCCCCGAGCCGTGCCGCTCGTGCGAGTACCTCGACGTCTGCGGCGGCGGCTGCAGGGCAGTCGCGCGCTTCGTCTCGGGAGATGCGCTCAGCCCCGATCCCGAATGCCCGCGCGTCGAGGACTGGCGCGCGCGCCAGCCCACTGCCTCAACAGCGGTCGCTGGGGGAAACCAGCTCCTCACCGACCCACCGCACCAGGTGGGCGAGACACGCGACGCCGTCGTGACGCCACATCATCGAGGGTAGACCGGCGAGCCCGGACCGGGTGATGCGCGTGACTCCGAGCTCGGCGAGGTCGCGAGCGAGAACATCGCGGCGTTCATCGGGGCCGTCCAGGCAAGCGACCTGAAGGTGCACGCGCGCCGGTTCGATGCGGGTGCGAAGCGCGTCGAGACTCGCGAGCGGCACGATGCGGACGAAACGTCCGCGTGGCGCAGGTGCGAGCGCCGAGGTTTCGTCCAGCACCACGGCATATCCGGGGGCGTCGGCGATCACCTCGACCGCCTCGCCCGCCGCAGCCCGCAATGCCAGCGTGTCGAGCGTCTGTCGCCAGCGGGCGCGATCCCCGAGCGCGAGCAGGGCCGGTGGAAGACGCTCGGCCCACGAGCGCATCGCATCGGCGACCTGCGCAGCGAAAGCCCGCGCCGAGATCGCGCCTCCCTCCTCGACGAAGAGGGCCTGCGGGCTCAGGCACGCTTCCCGGTCGAAGAGCGAGAAGTCGTAGGCCACTCGCTCGGCGAGCGGCCGCACGTCGGCGCCCAAGGACTCACGGCAGATGGCACCGAAGCCGAGACGATGACCGTGCCACGTTGCAGGCTTTCCCGGCGGGAGACGACGAGCGACCGAGGCGAGCGCGTCTGCGCCTCCGTACGCCACCACGTGGTCGCTACGCTCGAGAAACGTGGCGACGAGGGCGTCGTCTTCCGGATCGAAGTCGACCACGGCGAACGCGGCCGCGAGATCGGCGTCGACCCGCGCCACGGTGCGCGCGAAGAGCGGCAGAAAGATCGGCTCGTCTCGGGAGCAGCGAATCCAACAAGCCGACTTCACGAGCCAAGCCCGCGTCGCGATGAGATGAGGAAGGCCTGGGATGTTGGCGCTCGCGAACCCACCGACGAGAAGCGGGCCGACCGCGTGTTGGCGACCCCCCAGGTGCACGTCGTTCACGAAATCGTCGAGCACCTCCGCACTGCCCAGCTCGGAGCGCAGCGCACGCTCCAGGTGCGGACCGCGGCTCGACTCGAACTCGAGGTCCAGCGCGTGCGCCACCGTCGCCGTCGAGAATCCGGTGAGGCGAGCGATCGAGTCGATCGCGAGGCGGCGCTCGGGGGTGGCCGGGTCGAGCCAGAGCTGCGCCACCTGGTCCAGCGCGGCGACGATCGACGCCACCGGCCGACGGCGAAGGCGCGTGCGCGCTTCCTCCGCCAGCAGCGTCGCCAATCCCGCCAGCGCGGAGCACGAGAATCCGCGCCGGCGTAGAGCCACCGTGCCGCCGCCAGGTCCGGTACGCACCGCCACAGCGGGCGGGCCGGCCAGCTCGGCCGCGCGTGGTGGGTGCCAACCCGTGTCGAGGGGATCCACGAGGCTCATGGCGCGCTCGCCGCGTCACGCCACTCGTCCAGATCGAGTGCGCAGCCGCGCGCCTCCGCACCAGAGGCACGACCCAGGATCTCGAAACGGCCGCTCGCGAAGGCCACGCCCAGATCGTCGGTCTGAACACACAGCGGGCGTTCGACGTTGGCGAGATCGAGATGCCGAAGTACGCCGATCTCACCGGGGGCCGTAGGCGAACCGCTCGTGGGATCGACAACCCACGTCCGCGCCCACGGTGCCGGAACCTTGCCGTCGCCGCCGCGTACCTCGCCAGCGACGTGATCGGCGAGGATGCCGTCGTAGAGCTGGCTCGCGAGCTCGGTCATGCCCAGCAGGTTGATGCAGCGGCTTGCGGGGATGGAGAGGAGATCGGCGACGCGGACACGAAGGGCGCCGGCGTCGACGGGGCGGGCATCACGCTTGGCACCTCCGGCGTGCATCACACGGCTCGCGGCGGGAAGGTGGAAGCGACTTCCGCGTCGCTCCGTGGCCTCCAGCACAGCGACCAGCGCCGACGTGCCACCCGCGAGAGTGATGGCTACTCCGTCGGCCTGCGCCGCGGCGAACGCGGCGAGAACGCGGTCGACGTCGAGGCCGGCTGCTCCCACGAAAAATCCGCTGCCGTCGACTCCGAAGCGTTCGATGAGCTGCGCGACGCCGTACGCCATGATGCGGTCCGGATCGGCGGCGGGTGAGGGCGCGAGGGCCACGATGCGCGTGCGGGCCCCGTCTGCAAACAACATGGCACGGGCGCGCACTTCGATCGCGACGTCCATGAGCGCCAGTCCCTCGCGGGAAAAGTGTGCAGTGCCGCGCGCCGCACCGGTCGTGCCGCTGGTGCGGAACGTGTGTGCGATGTCGGCGTCGTCACCAGCGAAGAGCCGGATCTCTTTGAACGCGCTGGTCGGAACTGCCGGGATTTCTGTGAGCCCGCGGATCTGCCGCGGATCCGCGTCGCGCGCGGCACACCATTTCCCATAGGCCGGGATCGCCCAGCACTGAAACGCGAACACGTCGCGAGCCAGCGCTTCCCAGTCGCTCACGGACACCGCGCCCGGCGTCGCACTGTCGCAAATCGCGGCGGCGACACGCGCGGAGAGCGCGGACCGCGTGGCGGCGATCGAGCGATCGGTCAAGGTCCAGGCCTCAGCTTGCCCGGTCGCGAGCGAACGACTCCTGCTCGCCCGCAAGGACTGACGGACTGCGATGCAGCGCCAGCTCCCGCCCGTGGATTCCTGCGCGGATCGCCCCGCGAACCGCGTCGATGTCTGCACCGATCACTACCGTCAGCTCCTCGAGCGGCCGATCGCCGTGGTCCAGCTCGTCCGCGAGCGCCTGTGCGGCCTCCGGCGCGAGGTGCCGCACGAAGTCGTCGATGGCGCGCCCCCGGTCACCGATCAACACGGGCACGCCATCGAGTGGCGGCAACCAGCGTGGTGTGTCGGCGGTAGGAACGGGCTTCGCAACGCCCCGGTAGGCGAAGAGATCCGGTTCTTCCGCGAACTTCGATCGGTACGCGTGGCGATGGGCGCCGAAGCCGGCCGCGACGCCGTCGCCGAGAGCGGTCAGGGTGGCCGCGTAGCGTCCCGTCGCATCGCCCGCGGCGAAGACACCCGCTGCCGACGTGGCGCCGCTCGCGTCGACGGCGATGAAGCCGTTCGCGTCCCGCGCGACGCCCAGCGCATCGAGCCCGGCGATCGAGATCGCGGGGGCGATCTCGAAACCGTGATAGTCGATGAAGAGCGCGCTGCACGGAACCGTCAGTCCCTCGGTTGGCGTCTCGATCACCGCGGCGTCCAGCGTTCGATCGCCGCGCAGCGCGCGGATTCGGCCCTGAAGTACGCGGCCCGGCCACTGCGACGGCGCGGCCTCGGCGGGGACGACGCTCGACGGATCGATGAGCCAGGTGATCGCCGTCGTACCGGCGTGCTTCCTGACCAGCGACGACAACAGCGCGCTGTGCTCGTTGCCCACGATCACGAGACCTCGCGCACGTCCCAGCTCGAGCGCACGCGCCAGGAGCGCTTCGAGATGGGCGCGTCCTTTCATCGCCAGGATCACGCTCTCGGGAAAGAATCGATGCTCGTCGCCGAGCGCGCGGAACCCAGGTGCCAGCACCACCGCCAGGCAGCGATGGATACGTCCGCCAGCATCGATCTCGAGGTAGGGACCCGTCCGGCCGATCCGCGTCACGCGTTCGGCGACGAGCGGTATCGCCAGCGCCTCTACGTCCGCCGTGAGCCTGGCCACGAGCTCTTCGCCGCCGAGCGCCCAGCTCGGCCCCGTGAGCACACAAGCACCGAGGCGACCGAGTCCACCGAGCGGTCCGCATTCGAAGACCACGACGCTCGCGGGAAAGGGGTCGAAGCCCTTCACCCAACGGGCACGAATCGCCGCCGCCAATCCGGCAGGGCCGCCGCCGACCACCGCGACGTCGTAGTCGTACGGTGATCGTCCCGAACGAATGCCGAGGCTCACTGCGGTCGCTCGCGCAACCAAGCGAGCAGGCCGCCCGCCGCGAGCACTGCGTCCGCGTACGGATCTTGGGGCGAGAGCGTGAGCGCGTGCCCGCTCTCGGTGGAAGCGAGAGCACGCACCGCGGAATCGAGGCGCAGCGGCTCTCCGTGCACGAATCGCATCTCGCCTGGATCACCGTCGATGCACCAGCACGGCAGTCCCCGCGCGATCGCACTGCGCTGGAAGATGCGACCGAAGCTTCGCGCGACCACGGCCCGGACTCCGTTTTGAACCAGCGCTTGCAGCGTGGTCTCCCGACTCGAGCCACAGCCGAAATTTCGCCCTGCGACGATGATCCAGCTCCGTTCCGAATCCGCAACAGCGACCGAGTCGCCGAGGCCCGCGAGGAATCCGCGCCGCACACGCTCCGGATCCAGCGAGAAAAAGGACGGCGGATGGAGCAGATCGGCGTTCACGTGATCGCCGAGAACGAGCGCGCGGCCTTCGACGACCGGAGCGACGCGATGCGTCATCGCACCCTCCCGACGCTCGTCACGCCACAGCAGTCGCCGCGTCGCGCGCGACGAACGAACGTGGATCCACGATCTCGCCGGCCAGCGCGGATGCCGCGACCGTCGCGGCGCTCGCCAGCACGATGTTCGCGTCGCGATGCCCCATGCGACCGGGCCCGTTCCGATTCGAGGTACTGATACAGGTCTCGCCGGCAGCGAGTATGCCTTTGTCGATCCCGCCGCACGCGCCGCACGACGGATTGGTGATGAGCGCACCAGCGGCGCTGAGTGTCTCCAAGGCACCGCTCGCCAGCGCCGCGCGCCACACGTGTTCGCTCGCTGGCGTGACCACCAGACGAACGCCCGGTGCCACGCGACGTCCGCGCAGCACCGCCGCTGCGGCCTCGAGCTCTTGCAGCCGCCCGCCGGCGCACGAACCGATGAACGCCTGCTGAATGGCGGTTCCTGCTAGCTCCGCCACCGAGACGACGTCGGCAGGCGAACCCGGTCGCGCAACGAGGGGAACCAGCGCATCGAGGTCGATCTCGAACGATCGCAAGTAGCGTGCGTCCGAATCCGGCACGACGCGGTCGCCCTCCACCGAGGCCGAGCCGTCACGCATCGACAGGTACGCGAAAGTGACTGCATCGGGAACGAACGCCGCGGAGGTGGCGCCGCACTCGACGCCTTGATTGGTCATCGCGCAGCGGGCGTCGAGCGACACCCCGCGGTGCGTGTGATCGTGGATCTCCACGGCGGTATCGAGGGCACCGTCTTCGCCCAGCTCGCGCAGCATCGCGAGCGCCAGGTCCTTGCCCTCGACCGCCGTACCCGGCGCTCCACGCAGCACCAGGCGGATCGATTCGGGCACCTCCAGGATCGCTCGACCGGTGGCGAGCACCGCCAGAATGTCGGTCGTGCCGAAGCCGGTGGCGAAACAGCCCAGAGCACCGGCCATGATGGTGTGCGAGTCGGCGCCCACGACCACCCTTCCAGGACGGACCCGTGGGTCTTCGATGGCGAGTTGGTGGCAAATGCCGCGGAAGAGCTGATCCGTGGGCAAGCGGCGGTCGCGCAGGAATCGCACGTAGCGATCCAGGATCGCCGCGCGCTCGGGTGTGGACGGGGGAGCGAAATGATCGGCTGCGAAAAGCAGCTTTTCCGCCGGCAGCAGCGGCAAGGCGAGCCGCTCGATCGTGTCGATGCCGAGGCTGAAGGTCGCGTCGTGGGCCACCACCAAGTCGACGTCGATCGACTGGTAACGGCTCCCCGGCAGCACCGGCCCGTGAGAACGCGGACCAAGCAGCTTTTCGACGAGGGTTTGCGGCGACGGCATGGCTCTCGTCAGCGACCGCCCAGCGCGCGCAGACCACGCGGAGCGTGGCGTGGCTGGGCGCCCGCGTCGAGCAGCGCACGTCGCGCCGCTTCGAGCGGTAAGCCGAGCGCCCCATCCAAGTAGCGTTGGCGCGCCCGCTGGAACGCCGCGAACGCCTTGGTGCGCGCGCTGGGCTCTCGCGACTTGAGAAGCGCCAGCGCCCGCGACAGCCCCTCTTCATCCACCTCGAGATCTTCGCTTTCGGCGATCGAGCGCAACAGGCTGCGGCCGGAATGCTTGCCCACCACGATCTCGCGCTGGCGTCCGAGGCGCTCGGGCGCCAGCGGTTCGTACGTGGACGGCTCACGCAAGATGCCGTGCACGTGCATGCCCGACTCGTGGCGGAAGGCCGTCGCGCCGAAGATCGGCGCCTGCACGGCGATGGGGATTCCCGTGGCCTGTTCGACGGTGCGCGCGAGCCGGTCCAGGGCGGCGAGATCGATGCCGCAATCGAGTCCGAGAAGCTCGACACACGCCAGCGCCACCTCCGCGAACGACGCATGTCCGGCGCGCTCGCCGATGCCGTTCACGGTGACCGTGGGCCAACGCGCGCCGGCTTCGATGGCAGCGATCGTATTGGCCGTGGCCATGCCGAAGTCGTTGTGACAGTGGACGCCGATCTCGGCCTGCGGTCCGGCGACGCGGCGCAACTCGCGCACGGCCGTGGTGGCGGTCGAGGGTGTCCACACACCCACGGTGTCGCACAGGAAAAACCGACGGATTCCCGCGTTGGTGCCGGCCTCCACCAACGCCGCCACGTCTTCGCTCGCGGCGCGGCTGGCGTCTTCGAGCACGAGCTGCGGCAAGATCCCGTGGACCCGACAGCGGTCGCTCAGCTCACCGACGCGGCGCACGAGGTCGCCACGATCCACACGCAGGCGATGGCGGCGCTGGATCTCACTCGCCGGTGTGATGAGAAACGCAGCGCGCGCGCCGCACTCCGCTGCCAGCTCGACGTCCGCGGGATCGAGTCGTAACGATGCGCCGATCGTCGGGCTCGCCGCGCTCGCGCTCGCCTCGCGCAGAAAGCGCTGCTCCTCCTGCGATACAGCAGGAACACACGCATCCACCAGCTCGATCCCGGCGGCGGCGAGCTCGCGGACGAGCGCCAGCTTGGTCTCCGGCGCCAGCCAAACGCCCGGCGTCTGCTCACCCTCGCGCAGCGTCGCATCCACGAGATGCACGCGCTCGCGCTCGGCGGGTCGCGTGATCGGGTTGCAGTCGCTCATGCCCACGGCTCGCCGAGCGGACGCGAAACCGCGTCGACCCAATGGAAGCGCCGGCGCGCGGGCACTTCCGCGGCAACCGCGCGATCGTACGTGTAACCGTCCCCGAGGGTGAGGTTGGGAGGAGGAGTGCCGCGGACCGCCGCCAGCTCCCGCCGCCGGTCCAAGCAGTGAGCGCGGCCGCTCGCGGCGGCCACCGGCTCGCGCGGATCGGCGCTCAGGAAACACAGATCCGAGCACTTGAACGCCTGCACGTGGCGCTCGAAGTCCGCGATCGAGCCGTGGTCGCGTGCGTCGCCGAAGTAGCCGAGCACCTTGAAGCCCAGGCTCGAATACGTGTCGCCGTGTTGGCCACCGTGAACGCGGTAGTAATCGAGGAAGGTGCGGCGATCCGTGACCATGCCACACGACTCGGGGCGCTCGAACTGAGGCGAGCCCGGTTCGAGCTGAACGGTCCACACCATCACCCGGCGGGCGTTCGGAAACGATCGCAAGAGCGCCATCTGGTCACGCGTGCGCTCGGCGCCTGCGAGAGTCTCTCCGGGAAGCGCCAGGGTGTAGAAGACGTCGGTCGGCACCTGGTGCTCCGCCAGCACTCGCATCGACTGAAGCAGTGCCGCGTCGTCGTAGTACGGCTGCTTGTTCCGCCGGCGCACGGACTCATCGCCGGCGTCGGGCGAGAGGGCGATGGTCGAGCGCGGCCCCGGAAAGGCTCGTTTGAACGCACGCACGAACCGCGCCGTGGGAAGGCCCCAGCATTCGAAGTACCAGTCGATCTCGAGACCGTCACGGGCGATGGTGTCGAAGAGCGTCACGTAGTAGTCGTCGCGCTCGGGGATCGGATCGAAGCAGGTGGAGATCGCGCGATAGCCGTGCGCGAGGGCGCGGCGCAGGTCGTCGATCACCCGGGGAATCGCGCGCCACTCGGGATGCGCCGTGCCGTTCACGCGGCGCAGCGTGTCGCGATTACCGCCGCAGAAGCTGCAGCTCCACGGGCATCCGCGCCCCACGAAGAGCGGGAACTTGCCGAGCCCACTCGCGAGTCGCGACCGGTTTTGGTCGGGTGTGAGCTCGGTCGAGTAGGCGAGGGGAAAGCCGAAGAGCGCGGCGTACGTGTCCGCACCCCGCAACGCGCTCAAGTCACCGAAGACCAGCTCGTCGAGTGCAGGGCGCGACTCGCTCGCCGGCGTACGGCGAACGTCACCGTCCTCGCCCCGCACCCACGCATCCACGAGCTCCGCACGGTCTCCGCGCCGAGCGGCGGCGAGCAGCTTCGCGATCGCACCTTCGCCGGGGCCTTGCACCACCGCGTCGATCTCAGGCACCGCGGCGAGGATCTGCTCGGCGAAATAGCCTGCGGTGAGCCCGCCCAGGAACACCAACGCTTCCGGATGGTGCGCCTTGAGCCGTCGCGCCACTTCGATGACGTCGTACGCTTGGTAGTGCCAGTAGAGGGGCAACCCGAACGATCGCACGCGCGCGCCGTCGAGCCAGCGGATCAGATCGAACGACGGTTCCCGGATCCACTCGACGCCGAGATGGACGATCTGGGTGCGGAAACCCGCCCGGTTGGCCCAGTTCGCGAGGGCCGGCAGGCCCATCGGCATGTAGGTGATGTTGAAGAAATCGCCGAGCGGCAGGTAGTGATTCGCCGCTTTCGGAACGTGGACGAACAGACAGTCCAGATCGGTGGGGGCGGAAGAATGCACGTCGGAGGGCGCGTGGGGGACGGCGCGCGCTACCGTACCCCTCGCCCCGGCGTTGCGCAAGCAATCCATCGATCCAATCCATCGACCCGATCCAGTGGTCCAGCGCCGCGTCCGTCCACCGTCGACGGGACGATGCTACGATCGCGCGGTCGCACCGACACGAACCGCGCCCCATGCGCCCCGCATGACGAGCACAGCTTCGGCGACCGAGCCTTGCATCGCCTTGCTGGGCGAGACCCAGCTCGGTGGCGTTGCGCTCGCCGAGCGCCTGAAGACGCTCGGTGCCGACGTCGTGCTGCTCTCGGGGCCGGACGACGCGTACCGCTGGCTGCGAGCCGCCCGACGCCGGATGTCGCTCCTCGTCGTCGACTCGTCGCATCTGGAGTTCGATCCGCTGGGCGCGCTCGGCTGGCTCAAGACCAAGGGGTTGCTCGGCGATGGGCCCGTGTGGCTCATCGAAGACGCGTTCGAGCCCACGCCCGGTGAGATCTGCGAGGGCTGCGGGATCACACGCTGCATCAGTCGCTCCACCAGCGCCGACGAGCTCGTGGGTTGGATCGGTGAAGCGCTCTTCGACGTGGCACGCGAGAAGCGGCGCCATCCGCGCGTGGCGGTGGCGGCGCCGGTGGTGCTCGGGCTCTTCGAAAAGAAGCTCGAGGGCCTGCTCACGGACCTGAGCCTCACGGGTGCCTTCGTCGAGACCCCGTCGCCGTTCGCGGTGGACACCAAGGTCTCGCTTCGCTTTTCGTTGCCGGGTGCCTCGACCGCGATCTCGGTGCGCGCCCGCGTGGTCCGCGTGAACGTCGCCGGCGCGCGGGGACGTCGCGTGCAGCTGCGCGAGGGAATGGGTCTCGAGTTCGAGTCGCTGGCGCCGCTGGCGCGCGCGGCGATCGCCGGCTACCTGGCGCGCCACGGGCAGACCGCGAGGACCAGCCCGTTCGCTGACGAGGCCGAGACGGATTTCCTCCCGATCACGAGCGCGCTCGATCCTCGTGACGACCCAAGCTCGTCGCGCTGAGCGCCGCGCGTAAAACGCATTTGCCGGCGCTTTCGAGCGCTGGCTACGTTCGCTCCCCGCGCTTCGGCGCGGGCCGTTCGAGAACTCGCCGTCCGCCCAGGAGGCCACCATGCCCGAAGCCATGACGCTCAATCGCTTCATCCTGTCCACCGAGCATCGTCACCCGGGTGCGACCGGTGAGTTCTCGGCGCTGCTCTCGCACATCGCGCTCGCCGCGAAGGTCATCCAGCGCGCCGTGTCGCACGCGGGGCTCGTGGACGTGCTGGGCGCCACGGGTGCCGTCAACGTGCAGGGCGAGGAAGTGAAGAAGCTCGACGTCTTCGCGAACGAAACCATGGTCCGGATGTTCCAATACCCCGGGCTGCTCTGCACCATGGCCTCCGAGGAGGAGGAGGACGTCATCCCCATCGGAGACAGCTTCCCGCTCGGCAAGTACATCCTCAACTTCGACCCGCTCGACGGCTCCAGCAACATCGACGCGAACGTCAACATCGGCACGATCTTCTCGGTGCATCGCCGCATCTCGGAATCCGGTCCCGGAACCGCCGCGGACTGCATGCAGCCGGGCCGGGATCAGGTGTGCGCGGGCTACGTGCTCTACGGCACCTCGACGATGCTGGTCTTCACCACGGGTGAGGGCGTGCACGGCTTCACGCTCGATCCGAGCGTGGGCGAGTTCCTGCTCTCCCACCGCGACATCCGCATTCCTGCGCGCGGCTCGATCTACAGTACCAACGAAGGCAACTACCAGCTCTGGTCGGAGGGCATGCGGCGCTACGTCGATCGACTCAAGACCATCGACAAGGCGCAGAGGCTGCCCTACAAGGCACGTTACATCGGCTCGCTGGTCGCCGACTTCCATCGCACGTTGCTCTACGGCGGGATCTTTCTCTACCCCGCGGACTCGAAGTCCCCGCGCGGCAAATTGCGGCTGCTCTACGAGGCTTCACCGCTGGCGATGGTGTGCGAGCAGGCCGGCGGCGCCGCCTCGACCGGTTCGGAGCGCATCCTCGACCTGGTGCCGAACGGCCTGCACCAGCGTGTGCCGCTCATCATCGGCAGCCCCGAGGACGTGGCGGAAGTCGAGCGCTATCTCGCCGAGTCGGCGTGACGCGATTGGACGGGCGGCTCGGCTCTTCGTAACGCCGATCTCGTCGCCGCGGCGTGTTCTTCACGCCGCGGCGTCCGCGGCTGAGGGTGATGCCGCCCCGTCAGGCAGGTTCGGACACGACGGGCACGGCGCTCGTCGCGGGGCTCGGCAGCGATCGGCGCGCGACGCCGGCAAGCGGTCGCTTCACCTTGACCCGCACGAGGGTGTCGAGGTTGCTCACCTCGCGCCCGGTCAAGAGGCTCCGCACGACGTCGAGGAACCGCCAAGGCCGGCTCGCGTAGGCGGTCAGGTAGAACGAGACGAGGAAGAAGTACTGGAGCGCGAAGAGCGCCCGCGTTCCCAGGTACGCGTTGTAGGTCTCGCTGCTCAAGCCCGATCGAACCAGCGCCGCGTAATGGTAGGTGGGCGTCAGCTCGATGCGCCCGGCGCTCCACAGCTCTTCGAAATCGGCGCTGCCGGGATAAGGCGCGAACACCATGACCGACGCGTCGCGACAGCCGCTCAGTGCGGCACGCACCAGGAATTTGTACGACTCCCACAGATCACGCGGCGTCTCGTGGGGGTGGCCGATGATGAGATTGATTCGTGTGACGATCCCGAGCTTGTGCGCCGTCTTGAGCGATTCCTCGAGGCGCGGGATCTTCACCTTCTTCTTGATGCGACCGAGCTGGACGCTCGAGCCGCTTTCCGGCGCATAGGTGATGTTGCGGCAGCCGGTTTCGTAAGCGAGCTTCAGCACGTCGTGGTCCAGCGCTTCGGACCGAGTGCCCGCCGGAAGCTGCCACGAGATGTCGAGCTTGGCGTCGCGAAGACGGGTCACGAAGTCGAGCGCCCAGTCGCGCTTCACGAATGCCGTGAGGTCGCAGAAGTTGATGTTCTCGACGCCGTAGCGCTGCACGTAGCTCGCCATTTCGTCGATCACGTCCCCGGCGTTTCTCGCCAGGTAGCGCGTGGTCCACATGTCCGGCGAGGAACAGAACGTACACTGATACGGGCACCCTCGGGTCGCGAGCATCGGCATCGAGCGCCCGCGATTCACGCCGAAGGTGTCCGCCACGTTCATGTAGTCTTCGACCGGGAAGAGGTCCCAAGCCGGACGAGGGAATGCGTCCACGTCGACGGCTCGCGGGGAGAGAGCTTCCGGCATCGCCGCGGTCCGTCCGTGGCGCGTGGCGATGCCCTGCAAGTCGTCGAGGGGCTCGCCGTCCGCGACCCGCCGAACCAGCTCGGCCATCGTGAGCTCACCCTCGCCGAGGACGCAGCAGTCGATCGCCTCGGTCTGCTGGAAGATCCAGCGCCGATACGCGGTGGCGTTCTCGCCGCCGAGAACGATCTTGGCGTGTGGGAAGCGGGCGCGGGCGCGCTCCGCGATCTCGCGCACCATCGGCCACTCGTGGAGGAACATGTGGCTGATGCCGATCACCTGGGAGTCGTCGTCGATGCGCTCGACGATCTCGGCCGGATTGAGACCGTTCAGCTCCAGCGTTCCGATCGGACTCGGTTGCGCTCGGAAGAGATCGAGGGCAGCACCGGGTGCGTCGATCACCTGGAGCCGGTGCCCCTCGCGGCGCAGCACGGCCGCCACGTAAGCGATTCCGATCGGCAGGATGACGCCGAACGAGCTCAGGCTGCGCGTCATCTTGAGGATCGGCGGGCGAACCAGCGTGACCTTCACGCCGTTTCCCGTCGTCGCGCAATCGGTGGAAGCCATCGAAAATCAGCCTAGTGACGCGCTCGAAGCGAAGTCAAATGCGCGACGGCCCGAAGCCGAGCGCGCGCCGAATCCGGAACCCGAGGACGTGGCCACACACCGACAGGGTCTTCAACCCGTAAAGGACGCTCATCTTCAGGTTCACGCTCGACGCTTCCCGGAAGTAGCGGGTTTCCACGGGGATCTCTTCGAGCCGGAAACCGCCGGTGACGATCTGGCCGACGACCTCGGAGTCGAACCCGAAGCCGTTCGAGTTCGACATGAACGGAATCGATTCCAGAAAGTGGCGGCTGTAGGCGCGCAACCCGGTGTGGTACTCGCTCATTCGCCGATCGAAGACGATGTTCTCGACGGTCGTGAGGAAGCGGTTGCCGAGGTACTTGTAGAGCGGCATGCCGCCCGCGAGCGCGCCCCCGCGGGTCGCGAGCCGCGAGCCGAACACCACGTCCGCCCGCCCGCTCAGGATGGGCGCGATCAGATCGGGAAGGACGCGGGGATCGTACTGATAGTCGGGGTGGACCATCACGATCACGTCTCCACCACGGTGGAGCGCGGCGGTGTAACAGGTCTTCTGATTGCCGCCGTAGCCGCGGTTCTCCGGGTGCACGATCACGTGGATCCCGAGCTGCCGCGCCTTCTCCACGGTGGCGTCGTGGCTCGCGTCGTCGACCAGAATGATGTCGTTGACGACGTGCTTGGGGATGTCGTCGTAGGTCCGTTCCAACGTCTTGGCCGCGTTGTAGGCCGGCAGCACCACCGTGACGCGAGGGGAGGGCGTCGCGCTCACGCTGGGCGCTGCATCCGGGCGCGACGCCGACCGCGGGGCATCGGAGCTCGGCGTCGAGGAGATGGAGAAGGGGGCTTGGGTCACGGATGGGGCCGCGTGTGGTTTCCGAGAGGAACAGAAGTCATCAAGGATGGGTCAGCACCTGGAACCCGCGACGCGCGTAGTTCCAGAGCTTCACGGGCGAGTCGATCGAGCGCAGCGTTCGTGCCAGGTAGCTCGGGCGAAGATAGAAGGAACGCATCGCCCGCGTCTGGATCTTCTTGAGGTCGGAAGCGGTGAGCGCGTAGCTCCGCGACACGGCTTGCTTCACGTTTCTACCGGCGAGCTGTTCCTCTCCGAGCAGCCCTTCCTCGGTGCAGATCTCGTGGAGCGGTGTGCCGGGGAAAGGGTAGGCGATGTGAAACTCGCAGAAGTCGCCATCCAGCTTGCGAGCGAAATCGATGGTCTCTTGGGCCGTTTCCGCCGTCTCCCACGGGCTGCCGAGCACCCAGAAGAGGTACGTCTTGATGCCCACGTCCTTGCAGGCCTGGATCGCCTTCTCCGCTTGCGCTAGCGTCGCACCTTTCTTCATGTGGCGCAGGATCTCTTGATTGCCCGACTCGACGCCGAAGCCGACCATCCAGCAGCCCGCCTTGCGCATCTCGCGAGCACGCTCGGGATCCATGGTGTCCACGCGACTGTTGCACACCCACTCGACGTCCAACTTCGCTTCCTGGATACGGCGGCAGAGCTCCAGTGTCCACGTCTTCTGCAGCGTGAAGGTGTCGGCGCGGAAGTAGAAGTTGCGGATCCCGAATCGGGAGACGCAATGCGCCATCTCGGCGACGATGCTCGCGGGCGAACGAAGATAGGTATCGAACCCGCTGAGCGTCGGAACCAGGCAATAGATACAGCGCGCCGGGCACCCGCGGCTGGTCTGAATCGTGGTTTGCGGCTCGCCGGTGTCGGGTCGAATGTAGAGCCGGTTGTTCATGAGGTGGCGGGCGGGCCACGGCAAGCTGTCCAGATCCTCGAGCCGCGGCCGGTCGCCGTTGCGCCGGATCTCGTTGCCGTCTCGGTACGAGATGCCCAGGACACGAGATCGATCCGCGGTGGTCAGTAGCTCGCCGAGCAGCTCCTCGCATTCGCCGCGAATGGCAACGTCCAGCTCCGGGTGCGCGGTGAGCGTCTCCGCGTCGTGGGTGGTGACGTGAGCACCCTTGGCGATGGTGAGAACACCCGGGTTGCGCGCTTTGGCGCGCTGGCAAGCGGCCATGTCGCCGGGCAGCGTCGGCGTCGTGGTGCTGACGGCGAGCAGGTCCGGACGGAACACCTCGAGATCGAGATCGAAATCGTCCCAGGTGAGACCTTCGGCCGGATAGTCCACGATCCGCGCCTCCCACCCCACCTGCTCGACCATCGCGGCCATGTAGGCCAGGTCGATCGGGGCGCGCAGGACGCTCGTCGAGTTCTCGACCGGGACCTGACAGCGATCGTCCCGGATGTAGTTGCCGGTGGGCGGGTTGATGAAGAGGGCGCGGCGCGCGGGCATGAGGATCGTACCGACCGAGATCAGCCTTCCCGGCGCACGCCAGCGGCTTGGCTGCGATCCCGCGGGCGAAACGCCTCGAATCGAAAGGCCGATGTTATCGTCCGCGCCGCCGCCACCGCAAGCCGTGTAACTTCCCGTGTAACTTCTCGCGATCCCTTTCGCGGCGCCACGAAGCGCGCTGCAGTCGTTTGACAGGGTGCGTCATCGTGCCGTAGCTTCCGCTCGATTTTCGAGCACCGCGGGCAACTGGCGCACGCAGGCGCCAGCGATCACGTCGAATCGCGGACCCTTTCGCGCACCGGCCCATCCCCGATCAGCCGGCGCCAGCAACATCCCTGAACGCAGGGCGAAGACTCCTTGAGCACCACCGTCGATACGACCGCCGGGACTCGGTCGAGCGACGCACCGCGTCCCGCGGCGCGCGTGGGTCGCGGCTGGCGCGAGATGCTGGCCGTCGGTCTCACCGTTGGCCTCGTGTGGTGGCTGCTGCGAGGCCTCGAGTGGACGAAGATCCGCGCCTTCGCCTCCAGCATTCGTCCCGAGCTGGTGCTCGTGGCGTTCGTGATCTACGCGCTGAGTTACGTGGCCCGCGCGATGCGTTGGAAGGTGCTGCTCAATCGCCCCGACTTGAGCTTCCGCGATCTCTACCTCATCACCTCGGCGCACATCATGTACAACAACCTGCTGCCGAGCAGGATCGGCGAGCTCTCGTACGTGGTGCTGCTCCGCCAGAGGAAGGGCCTCACCGCCGCCGACGGCGTGGTGTCGCTGGTGGTGTCGCGGTTCTTGGACTTCATCACGCTGGGGCTCATCTTCCTGCTCTCGGTAGCTTCGTTTCGGGGCGCCCATTCCGTGGAGGCGTTTCGCGACCTGCCGCTCGTGGCCATCAGCAGCGTAGCGCTGCTCTCCGGGGGGCTGGCCGCGATGCCGTCGATCACCACGCGCGTGCACCGCTGGTTGAATCGCGAGCTCGCGAGCGCACCGCCGGAGTCGCTACGCGCAAGGATCGAGCGCACGGCCGAGCGCATGGTGGAGACGTTCGAGCGCACCGCGGGCACGGCGAGCTACCTCAAGGCCGGACTGCTCTCCCTCGTGATCTGGTACGCCAAGTTCCTGTCGTTCACGCTGATGGTGCACGCGATGCACGACGCCGGCACGGCTGCGCGCATGAGCTTCTGGGGTGTGGTCATCGGCTCCACGGCGGCCGAGCTCACCACCATCACGCCGTTTCACGGCATCGCCGGCATGGGCACCTACGAGTGGGCTTGGAAGGTGGTGTTCCACGACGTGCTCGGCATCGACGAACAGGTGTCGATCCTGACCGGATTCGGGGTCCACGTCTTCTTGCTGTTCTTCTCGATCGTCCTCGGCGGGCTCGCGTACCTGGGTTTGAGGCGCATCACCCGCCGCACGTGAGCGGCGCGGACGAGCGAGCGCATCTCGTGGCGACCCCCTTCGGACATCTCGCGATCGGCGCAGCGTGGGCGCTGGTCGTCGCCGAGCGCCCGGCGCCGCTTGGCTGGCTGGCCCTCGGTGCGGCGTGTGCCGCCGCCGCAGACCTCGATTTCTTGCCGGGCCTCGTGGTGGGCGACCCGGCGCGCTTTCATCACGGCGCGAGCCACTCGGTGGTGGGCGGCACGGCGCTCGCGTTGCTGGTCCTCGCGGCCTGGCGGCGGCACGGCCCGATCGGCTGGCGGGCGGTGCTGCTCGTGAGCGGTGCGTTCGCAACTCACCTCGCTGCCGATTGCGTCACGCACGATCCGGGAACTCGCCAGGGCCTGCCGATCGCGTGGCCTTTTTCGTCGGCGCGCATCCTCGCACCCGTGTGGTTGGTGCCCGCAGTCATGCGCGCCTGGCCTCCCAGCTGGGACTGGCTGGGACACACGGCGTGGCTCGTGCTCACGGAGATGGCGCTGGTGCTGCCACTGCTGGCGGGTGCCTGGCTTCATGCGGGTCGCCCGGGCGCGTCGTTGCTTCGCTGGCGGAATGGAGGAACACCCGCATGACCACGAAACCGACGTCTACGGGAGCGAAGGAAGGGGACGCAGGCCCGCGCCCCGAGATCTCGGTGGTCATCCCCGTCTACAACGAGATCGAGAACGTGGACGCGCTCGCCACCGACGTGTGGACGGCGCTGGTGCCTCTCGGCAAGACGTTCGAGGTGATCCTGGTGGACGATGGCTCGCGCGACGGCACCGTGGATGCGCTGCGCCGAATCGCCGGAGAGCGCCGTGAGGCGCGCGTGGTGCTGCTGCGCAGGAACTTCGGTCAGACCGCAGCCCTCAGCGCCGGCTTCGATCACGCCCGTGGCGACGTGATCATCACCATGGACGCGGATCTTCAGAACGACCCCAAGGACATCCCGAAGCTCTTGGAGGGCATCGCGCAGGGTTACGACATCGTCGCGGGCTGGCGGCTACACCGGAAGGACCCGTTCGTGAGCCGCCGGTTGCCGTCGATGATCGCCAACCGCCTCATTTCCGCGGTCACCGGCGTGAGCCTCCACGACTACGGCTGCACGCTCAAGGCCTTTCGCGCCGAGGTCGTGCAGCAGGTGCGGCTCTACGGCGAGTTGCATCGTTTCATCCCAGCGGTCGCCAACTGGATGGGTGTGAGCGTCCACGAGGTGGCCGTGAATCACCGCCCGCGCCGCGCCGGTGTGTCGAAATACGGGATCTCGCGCACCGTGCGCGTGATCCTCGACCTCATCACGGTCAAGTTCATGGAGTCGTATTCCACCAAGCCGATCCAGATCTTCGGCTTGCTCGGGATCGTCTCGGGATTCGCGGGCTTCCTCGGTGCCGCCTGGCTCTCGTTGCAGCGAGTCGTGTGGGGCGTGAGCCTCTCGAATCGTCCGATTCTGCTCCTCTACGTGATGCTCATCCTGGTGGGTGTGCAGTTCATCAGCATGGGTCTGGTCGCCGAGATGCTCGCGCGCACCTATCACGAGTCGCAATCGAAGCCGATCTACTACGTCAAGGAACTGATCGAGGCTCGGTCCAGCGCCGCCTGAGCCGACGTCGCGCGCGAGCGCTTGCTCCAGACCCTCGCCCGATGGAAGAAGCGGTGCTCGCAGGGCGCAATCTCCCAGGCACCCCGCTGCACTCGCAGCCCGCTTCGCAGCGCACGCGACTCGCCGCGACCGGGAGCGAGGCGCGATCTCAATTGGGCACGGCTCAGGACTAGGCGCGGGGCGGCATGCGAATCGGAATCGACGCGCGCCTCGCGTTCGGCGATTCGACCGGGCTGGGCACGTTCAGCCGCCGCTTGGTCGATGCGCTCGCTCGGTACGACGCCGGCAACGAATACGTCCTCTACGTCGATCGTCCGCCACCGTCCGTCGATCTACCCGAAAACTTCCGTGTCGAGGTCGTACCCGGCCAGAGCCGGATCGCGTGGACCAACCTGCGATTGCCGCGGGTGCTCGAGCGCGATCGCATCGACCTCTATCACGCGGTCGCGAACTTCGAGCTGCCGCTACGTTTTCGGGGCCTACGTGTGCTCACGGTGCACGACCTGGTGCCGCTGCATTTCCCCGAGACGGTGCCGTGGAAGCACCGCCTCTTCTTTCGCTCGTTCACCGGGCCGGCTCTTCGTGCGGCGAATCGCATCGTGGCCGTGTCGCAGCACACCCGCGACGACGTGATCGCGGCCTATGGCGTGCCGCCTCACGCGATCGAGGTGCTGCCCAACTGGGTCACCGATGCGTTCCGCCCCCGCGCCTCGGCACCGAACGGCCGGAATGCCGCGCCGCGAGCACGCGCGTCGTACGGGCTCGGCGACGACTACTTCGTGTTCGTCGGCGTGCGCGAGCCCAAGAAGAATCTCGATCGGTTGCTCGAAGCGTTCGCGCTTCTGGCCACCCGCTCGTCTCATCCGTGCCAGCTCGCCGTCGTCGGACCCGGGGGCTGGCAGACCGAGGGGCTCGAAGCACGGGTGGGCGCGCTCGGAATCCGCGACCGCGTGGTCCTCACAGGACGTGTGCCGGAGCAAGCGCTCATCGAGCTGCTTCAGGACGCCCGTGCGCTGGTGTTTCCGTCGCTGACCGAAGGCTTTGGCTTACCCGTGCTCGAAGCCATGGCGTGCGGCACCGCCGTGATCACGTCTCGCGCCGGCGCACTTCCCGAGGTTGCCGGCGACGCGGCGCTACTCGTCGATCCGCTCGACGTCGGCGACATCGCGACGGCGATGCAGCGGCTCTTGGAAGATGCACCGCTCGCGCGAGAGCTCGGTGCGCGCGGAGTGCGGCGAGCCGAGCGCTGGAGCGCCGAGGCCGCGGCCCGCCGCTGGGTCGCGCTCTACCTCGAGCTGTTCAACGCTCCGCCATGAGCCCGCGGATCGCCCTCGATCTGCGCTGGATCCGGCCCGGGCGTGTGGACGGGGTGGGGCGCTACGTGGCCTCGCTGGCGCGGGCGCTGGTCCAGCTCGACGGCGACGAGCGCTATCTGCTCGTCTTCACCGATGCGATCGCGCGTGATGCGTTCCTCGAGCATTCCCGAGAGCTCGGCTCGTCGCAGGCATCGCCTTGTGGCATTCCGCTGCTCGGTGCAGCCGATGCGCTGCGCTTCCCACGCTGGCTCCGGGAGCGCGGGATCGACCTGCTGCACGTGCCCCACGCGCTCACGTCGCCGCTTCATCGCGGCTACACCACGGTGGTGACGCTCCACGATCTGATCCCGTGGCAAGCGCGCGGCCGCGAGCCAGGCGCACGCTTGGTGTGGCGCGCGTACTTCGCCACCTGGTGGCCGCTGCGCTTCACGCTGCGGCGGGTGAGCCGCGTCATTGCCGTGTCGAGCGCGACCCGGGACGCCCTCCGCGCGCTGCCGTGGATGCGCGTGCCGGTGCATGTCGTTGCCAACGGTGTCGAGCTCGGGCTTTCGGAGATGGGCGCACCCTCCGGATCGGATCCCATCACGCGTAACGGTCCCGCGGGGCCGATCCTCTACGTCGGCCGCCTCGACCCGTACAAGAACGTGGTCGCGTGGCTCCGGGAGTACGCCACGTTGCCAGCGCGGCTGACGAGAAAGCATCCGCTGGTGCTGTGCGGCCATCACGACGCGCGCTTCGCCGAACCGCTCGCGCGCTTGGTGCGCGAGCTCGGGCTCCGAGACACGGTCGAGTTCCGAGGAGCCGTCTCCGACGCCGAGCTCGACCGGCTCTACCGCACCGCAGCGCTACTGGTTCACCCGTCGCTCGAGGAGGGCTTCGGGCTCACGGTGCTCGAGGCGATGGCCCGCGGCACCCCGGTGGTGGCCTATCGCATCCCGGCGCTCGCAGAGATCGCCGGCGACGGTGCCCGCTTGGTCGATCCCCACGAGCCAGGCGCTCTTGCCGCCGCGGCGTTGGAACTTCTCGACTCACCCGCGGACTGGACGGACCTCGCTGCTCGCGGTAGTGCCCGCGCGGAGCGCTTCTCCTGGCAACGGGCGGCGCTCGAGACGCGCGACGTCTACCGCGCGGCGCTCGCCGCGCGCGCTGCGGGAGCACTCTCGTGAGCGCTCGGGGCCGCAGCGCCCCACACGTGCTCATCGATGCCCGCAAGGCCTTCGACGGCGGAATCGGGCGCCACGTGCGCGAGATCGTGCGGCTGCTTCCGACCGCGTTGCCCGGTTGGCGCGCGAGCTTGTTGATCGACCTCGGAGCAAGCGAGCGCTTCCACGCCGCCGGGCTCGGCACTCCTGCATTCGAGCTCGTCGAGGTGCGCGCCAAGAAGTACGGCATCGCAGAGCGCCGCGCCGTGCGCGGTGCCGCCCGAGCGCTACGTCCCGATCTCTTCCATGCGCCGCATTACGTACTGCCATCCGGGATGCCATGCCCATCGATCGTGACGATCCACGACGTGATTCATCTCAAGCGCCCGCGGACACCGCTGCACCGCGCGTACGCCCGTTGGGCGATGCGCGCGGCGTGCAAGGAAGCCCGTCGCGTGGTCACAGTCTCGGAAGCCAGCGCTGCCGATCTGCGGCAGCTCGTGGGTGTCGACCCACGCCAGCTGCGCGTGATCCCGAACGGCGCCTGGATCCCCGAGCTCCCGTCGCGCGCCGTGACGCCCAGCAACTACGTGCTCTACCTGGGCAGCCTCAAGCCGCACAAGAACGTAGCGACCCTGATCCAAGCGTTCACACGGCTGCGTGCGCCGCTCGAGCTCTGGCTCGCGGGTCAGTGGCAACGCGAGGAGCGGTATCGCCGCGATCTCGTCGCGCGAGTCGCGGCGGCCGGGCTCGAGCGCCGGGTGCGTTTCCTCGGCGGCTTCCCCGAGGCGAGCCTCGACCGGCTGCTCTTCGGGGCGCGGGTGCTGGTGGCTCCGTCGTGGGAAGAGGGGTTCGGGCTTCCGGCGCTGGAGGCGCTCGCCCACGGCACGGCGGTGATCGCGAGTCGACGGGGCGCGCACCCCGAGGTGCTCGGTAACGCGGCGATGCTGGTGGACGGAGCCGACCCATCGGAGCTCGCTCGAGCCATCGACACCGTGGCCGCGCGGAGCGACGCGGAGCAGACACGCTGGGCGGAGGCGGGAAGGGCGCGGGCCCGGCTCTTCGAGTGGAGTGCGGCGGCACGTGCGACCGCAGCGCTTTATGCCGAGGTCCTCAACGGGTAGCGGTGTCGATCGTTTGACACCCCCCATGGGTAGTGCTAATCCACCCTCGCCCGCGGCGAGATCACACGAGGATCGGCCCCTCGCCGGAGGTGCACCGGCCCCGTCTCCCGGGCCCGCCGGTGGTCGGTTTCTGAGCGCCAACGCTCGCCGGACGAATCTCACGCGCTCGTGTTCGGCATCGCGGCCAGCTCGGCCCGACGATGCCCATGGTGCATGCGGTGCGGATCGCTCTGGTCCACGACTGGCTCAACGGGATGCGCGGGGGCGAGAAATGCCTCGAAGAGGTGTGCGCGCTCTATCCCGACGCCGACGTGTTCACCCTCATTCACGAGCCCGGGCAGGTCTCGCGGACCATCGAGGCGCACCCGATCCGAACCTCGTTCCTTCAACACTTCCCAGGCCGTCGTCGCTTCTACCGCCACTTTCTGCCGCTCTTTCCGTTGGCGATCGAGCGGCTCGACGTGACGGGCTACGACCTGATCGTGAGCCTGAGCCATTGTGTGGCCAAAGGCGTACGACCCGCTCCGGGCGCACCTCATCTTTGCTACTGCTTCACGCCGATGCGCTACGCCTGGGATCTGGAGGCCGAGTATTTCTCGCCGTCTCGGGCTTCGGCGCTGGTGCGCTGGACCGCCAGCCGCGTGTTGCCCTACTTGCGCCGCTGGGACGTCGAGGCGACTCCTCGCGTGAGCGAGTTCGTGGCGATCTCCGAGCACGTTCGTGAGCGCATCCGCCGCATCTACGACCGCGACGCGGGGCTCCTCTATCCGCCCGTGGACACGGAGCTCTTCGATCCCGGTCCCGCCGCGCCGAGCCGCGAGGACTTCTACCTGATGGTCACCGCGCTCGCACCCTACAAGGGCGTGGACGTCGCGATCGAGGCGTTTCGTGGCAGCGGTCGCAAGCTGGTGGTGGTCGGGCGCGGCCAAGACGAGCGCAAGCTGCGCGCAGCAGCGGGCCCCGAGACGACGTTTCTGGGGTGGGTCGCCGCAGACACGCTGCGGAACCTGTTCGGGCGCTGCCGCGCGTTCCTGCATCCCGCCGAAGAGGATTTCGGGATCGCACCGGTCGAAGCGCAAGCCATGGGCGCGCCGGTGATCGGCGCAGCGAGGGGCGGCCTGCTCGAAACGGTTCGCGACTGCGACGCCGCCGGAAACGCCGCGCCGACGGGAATTCTGTTCGAGCCACTCACGACGGACGCGCTGCGCGCCGCGCTCGACCGCTTCGAGCGCAACGCCCACGCCTTCGATGCAGGGGCGATTCGCAGCAACGCGCTGCGCTTCTCGCGGCGCGTGTTCCGAGACGAGTTCGCCGCACGCGTGCGCGAGCTGGTGGGACGTGATCCTGCTGCGGCGCGTGCCGGGCACGCGTGATGCCGCGATGCTGAAGAGATACAGCCAGCTCTTCCTGAGCCTGCTCGTGGTCTGCGACCTCACCGTGGTGGCGGGCGCGTGGCTGCTCGCGTTCTGGTTGCGGTTCTTCAGCCCGCTCGTCACCGACGCGATTCCCATCCGTTACGGCATCCCCGAGCTCGAGCGCTACACGAAGCTGTTGGTGGTCGTGGTGCCGATCTTCTACGCGCTCTTCCGCAGCCACGGCCTCTACCTGCCGCATCGCATCGCGCGCCGCTCGCGCGAGCTCTTCAACCTGTTACGCGCGTCGGCGCTGGCGGTGGGCAGCTTGATCGTCGTGGACTCGATGTTCCGCGAGTTCTTCCAGGCCTCGCGCGTCGTGTTCGCGATATTCCTGCCACTCGAGATCCTCGGTGTCGCGGCGCTGCGCTCCGTGATCCGCGCGGTGCTGCGCCAACTGCGCAAGCGTGGCCAGAACCTCCGCCACGTGGTGGTGGTGGGCGCGGGAAGTCTCGGCTCGGAGGTCGTGGAGCGCATCCTCCGACACCCGGAGATGGGGCTCCACATCGTGGGCGTGCTCGGCAAGGACGCATCGAAGGTGGGCCTCGAGATCCACGGCATCCCGGTGACCGGCATCTACGAGGATGTGACGCGCATGTTGCGCGGAGGCGGCATCGATCAGGTGATCGTCGCCATCCCGATGGAGTCCCATCACCGTCTCGCGGCGATCCTCGACGCCATCGGCTCCTTCATGGTGGACATCAAGGTGGTACCCGACCTCTATCGGTTCATCAGCCTGCGCGGCGGCATCGAGGACTTCGACGGCATCCCGGTGGTGAGCATCCTTGAAACGCCGCTCTACGGCTGGAATCGGCTGCTCAAGCGCGCCTTCGACATCGTGGTGTCGTCGCTCGTGCTGGTGTTCGCGGCCCCGCTGATGTTGCTCATCGCCCTGGCGGTCCGCATCAGCTCGCCAGGGCCGATCTTCTATCGGCAAGAACGCATGGGGCTGGACGGACAGACGTTCCGGATGTACAAGTTCCGGACGATGCGCGTCGACGCCGAAGCCGAGACGGGACCAGTCTGGGCTTCGGAGGACGATCCCCGGCGCACCTCGTTCGGCGGCTGGCTGCGCCGCTGGAGCCTCGACGAGCTTCCGCAGCTCTTCAACGTGCTGCGCGGACAGATGAGCCTGGTGGGGCCGCGACCGGAGCGGCCGGTGTTCATCCAGAGCTTCAAGGACCAGATTCCCAAGTACATGCTGCGCCATCGAATGCAGGCCGGGGTGACCGGCTGGGCCCAGGTGAACGGATGGCGGGGCAACACGTCGCTCGAGCAACGCATCGCCTGCGATCTCTACTACATCGAGAACTGGTCCCTTTCGTTCGATCTCCGTATCCTGGGCCTGACCTTCATCAAGGGACTACGACACAAGAACGCGTACTGACGCTCGGTGCCACCGGCGACGCGCGTCGGCTGCGTGCGCGAGCGTTTGCGCGCACCGTGACGGGAGGAGATTTCCGTGGAAGTGTGCGTGGTGGGTACGGGATACGTCGGCTTGGTCGCAGGCACGTGCTTCGCCGACAGCGGCCGGGATGTGGTCTGCGTCGACAAAGACGTCGCCAAGATCGAAGCGCTGAACGCCGGCAAGGTTCCGATCTACGAGCCGGGCCTCTCCGAGCTGGTGGCACGGAACCGTGCCGAGGGTCGGCTGACCTTCACCACGGACATCGAGGCCGGTGTCCAGAAGAGCCGGATCGTCTTCATCGCCGTGGGCACGCCGCAGGGTGACGACGGACGCGCCGACAAGCGCTTCGTCCTCGAGGTGGCGCGGGCCATCGGCCGCGCGATGAACGGCTACAAAATCGTGGTCGACAAGTCCACGGTGCCGGTGGGTACGGCCGAAGAGGTGCGCGCCGCAATCCGCTCCCAGACCACGCATCCGTTCGACGTCGTGTCGAACCCCGAGTTCCTGAAGGAAGGCGACGCGATCCAGGACTTCATGAAGCCGGATCGGGTGGTGATCGGCACCGACAAGGCGTCGGTGGCGGAGGTGATGCGCGAGCTTTATGCGCCGTTCGTCCGCACCGACAAGCCGATCTTGGTGATGGACATCCCGTCGGCGGAGATGACGAAGTACGCGGCCAACGCGCTGCTCGCCACCAAGATCAGCTTCATGAACGAGATCTCGCGCGTGTGCGAGCGCGTCGGCGCCGACGTCACGATGGTGCGCAAGGGCATCGGCTCGGATTCGCGCATCGGGCCGCATTTCCTCTTTCCAGGGCTCGGATACGGTGGCTCGTGCTTTCCCAAGGACGTGCAAGCGATCATCCGAACCGGCGCGGACCACGGCGTACCGATGGAGATCCTGTCCGCGGTCGAGAGCGTCAATCAGAGTCAGCGCCAGCACTTCATCGACAAGGTGATGCGCCATTTCGGCAACGATCTCTCGGGACGCACGCTGGCGGTCTGGGGCTTGAGCTTCAAACCGCGCACCGACGACATGCGCATGGCGCCAGCCGTCACGGTGATCCAGGCGTTCCTCGACGCAGGCGCAGCGGTTCGCGCCCACGATCCCGAGGCGATGCACGAGGCGCGCAAGACCTTCGGTGATCGCGTCGCGTTCTGCGACACCAACTACACGGCGCTCGAAGGTGCCGACGCGCTCGTCATCATCACGGAATGGAACGAGTTCCGGCGGCCGGACTTCGAGCGCGTGCGCGCGCTGCTCAAGCAGCCCGTGATCTTCGACGGGCGCAATCTCTACAACAAGGAAGAGATGCAGTCGCTGGGATTCTCGTATCACTCGATCGGTCGTTGACGTAGCGCCGACGACTCCTGAGAAGGGACCGAAACATGGGGCGGGTACTCATCACCGGTGGTGCAGGCTTCATCGGCTCCCATCTGAGCGACCGGTTCTTGGCCGACGGCCACGAGGTCATCTGCGTCGACAACCTGCTGACGGGCGAGATGGACAACATCTCGCACTTGCTGGGCCACGAGCGCTTTCACTTCATCAAGCTGGACGTGACCAGCTACCTCTACGTGGAGGGCCCACTCGACGCGATCTTGCACTTCGCGTCGCCCGCGAGCCCCATCGACTACCTGGAGCTACCGATCCAGACGCTCAAGGTGGGCTCGCTCGGCAGCCACAAGGCGCTCGGCCTCGCGAAAGCCAAGGGGGCGCGTTTCCTGCTCGCCTCCACCTCGGAGGTCTACGGCGATCCGAAGGTCCATCCCCAGACCGAGGATTACTGGGGCAACGTGAATCCCATCGGCCCGCGGGGCGTCTACGACGAAGCCAAGCGCTTCGCCGAGGCCATGACCATGGCCTACCACCGCAGCCACGGCGTCG
>CAYUSL010000010.1:0-38114 GCA_964447125.1 uncultured bacterium
GCTCGTCGGGCTCATAACCCGAAGGTCCCTGGTTCAAATCCAGGCCCCGCTACCACGTCGAGCCCCTGGATCCGTCGGATCCAGGGGCTCTTTTCCATTGCTCGGCTGGTGCCACGAGCGGACGCGGTGACGAGGCGTGCACTGCCTCGATGCTTCCAATCGGTGAGTGCTGATTTACAATCGGCGCCTCGTGGGTGACCGATGAGCACGAGCCTGATCGTTCCGAACGACCCACTCGACGACGGAGCTGTGCGACCGAGCAACGGAGCTCAGTCGCGAATTCTGGTCGTGGACGACGAGGCGGCTGCCCGCCGCCTGTTCGCGCGTGTGTTGGGACGCGCCGGATACGCGGTCGAGGCCGTCGAATCGGCGGAAGCGGCGCTGTCCCGCATCGAGGATGCGCAGTTCGATCTCCTGCTCTCGGACGTGCGACTCGGTGGCATGAACGGCATCGAGCTCTGCCGCGAGGTGCGGCGGCGCACGCCGACGATGTTGCTCGTTCTCATCACCGCCTTCGCCGCGCTGGACGACGCGGTGGCGGGGATGCACGAGGGTGTGCGCGACTACGTGACCAAGCCGTGCTCGCCGGAGCACCTGTTGCACGTGGTTCGACGTGCGCTGCACGAACGCGACCTGGATCGTGAGAATCAGCGACTGAAGGAAAAGCTCGTCGAACGTGAGGGGCTCAGCCGCATTTTGGGCGAAAGCGCGGCCATCCGTGCTGTGCGAGACCAAGCCACCCGCTCGGCACGTACCGCAGCACCCGTATTGATCCATGGGGCGAGCGGCGTCGGCAAGGAGCTGGTCGCACGCGCCATCCACGTTCTCAGCACCCGAGCCGCGAGCGCTTTCGTGGCCGTGAACGCCAGTGCCGTGTCCCAGAGCCTGTTCGAGCGTGAACTATTTGGGCACGTGAAAGGGGCGTTCACTGGCGCGAACGAAGACGCGCCTGGGCTCTTCGATGCGGCAGACGGCGGGACGCTCTTTCTCGACGAGATCGGCGAGCTCAAGCTCGAGCTCCAGCCCAAGCTCCTGCGAGTGCTCGAGGAACGCGAGTTCGTGCCCGTGGGCGGAGTGCGGCCGAGATCCGTCGACGTGCGCTTGATCGCGGCCACCAATCGTGATCTGGAGGCCGACGTTCGCGCCAGTCGCTTTCGGCGCGATCTCTACTATCGCCTCAACGTGGTCCCGATCCGCGTCCCGTCGCTCGCCGAACGGCGGGACGACATCCCTGTCTTGGCCCAGCACTTTCTTCAGGAAGCTGCCCGGCGCCACGAGCGCGAGCTGGTGGGCTTCACGCCGGATGCGCTGGCGACGTTGGCCGGCCGGTCGTGGCCCGGCAACGTGCGGGAGCTTCGGAATCTGGTTGAACGCGCTGCGGTGTTTGCGCCTGGATCGACGATCACCCGCGCCGATCTCGTCGCGCCTGGTCACCGGGAGGCACACGAGGGGCTTGCGGATGGCTTGGCCTCATATCCTTTCGCGGAGTTGACGCTGGATGCGGTCGATCAGATTCACATTCGGCGCGTGCTCGAGTCGTGCCACGGCAACCGGAGCCGCGCCGCAGAGATTCTCGGCATCAGCCGATCGACGTTGTGGCAGAAGCTGAAGGGGGAAGCGGAGTGAAGTCGTGGATGCAGCGTGGTGCTCTCGTTGGAGTTTGCCGCTGTTCACTTTTCGACCATCCTGGCAACCGGAGTGTTCAGTTCTCAAACTGGCGTGCGGGCTGCGGTGCGCGCGTGATGAGGCCAGCCCACGAGACTTCGCTGGTGTGTGTTCCAACCCGCTGAAATTCATGGATCTTTTAGCGTGGATTCTGAGTTGCCTGGATCGTCACTCGCGGCGGCGCTTTGGAGCGCGCGTTGCACTTGCCGACCTGCGCTGACGGGCACGATCAGCCTGTCGCAAGCGTGGAGGGGCGATGTTGGTTCTCGAGAGATCGAATGCTTCGCACGGTGGCGGCACGAATCGTTGGCCTGCGGAACTGCACCGCGCGGGCAAGCTGCTCGAGGTGACGCGTGGCGAGCGGATCTACGCCGAGGGTGACGACGCCGATGGCATCTACTTCCTGGTGACCGGGGGGTTGAAGCTCATGCGTCGTACGTCGCAGCGCGGCGATTTCATTCTGGACCTGGTTTGGCCAGGTGGGCTGTTCGGAGAGGAAGGAGCTTCGGCAGGGCGCCGTCGACTCGCCTCTGCGCTAGCGCTCGGGGACTGCCGCTTCTTGCACGTCACGCGTGCATCGTTGAGCGAGCTGTTTCGCAGCTCGCCCATGGTCGCTTTCGATCTTCTGGAGCGCATGGCGAAGCGGCAGGGGGCGGTGTTCGAACGCATGCTCGAGTTGACCTGGCCGAAGCCTGCTGATCGGATCGCCAGCGCCCACGAGCGGCTGGCCGATCTCGTCGGCGGGGCGAGCGACGGCGTCCGCGTGGCCGTGGCAGACGTGGCCGCGCATGCGTGTGCCAGCACCCATGCTGTACGGACACACCTCGCATCTGGCAGCGACCGGACGGGATACCCGGCGAGCGACGGCTGACCCGGCGTCTCGCGGGGCGATGTTCTCCCGGACCTCGACGGCGCCGGTGGCTAGAGATAGCCGCCGGAGACCACAAGGACGGACCCGGTCACGTAGCTCGCCGCAGGCGAAGCGAGGTAGAGCGCGGCTCCTGCAATCTCGTTCGGCTGGCCGAAGCGGCCGAGAGGGATCCGTGCGAGTGCCTGATTGGCGATCTCGGGTGTCTCGATCAATGCCGCAGCGAACCGTGTCTCAACGAGACCGGGCGCGATGGCATTGACGCGGATGCCGGCTCCGGCCAGCTCGTTGGCGAATCCACGCGTGAGATTGATCACCGCGGCCTTGGTTGCGGAGTACACGCCGATGCCCGGCATCGGCTCGAGACCGGCCACGGACGCGATGTTCACGACTGCACCCCGTCCACCGATACGGTCGTCCTGATTCGTCATGATCTCGGCCGCGCGCTGGGTGCAGAGGAACATTCCATTCACGTTGACCTCGAAGGTCTTCATGATGGCAGGCAGGTCCGCGCTCGACATGGGACCGAAGAGCGGATTGGTCGCGGCGTTGTTCACTAGGACATCCAGACGGCCCCAACGCGAGCGGATCCGCTCGAAGAGCGAATCGACGTCCACTTTTCGTCCGTTGTGACAGGCGATGGCCGTAGCGCGGTGCCCGGCGGCAGTCAGCGCGTCTGCGACCCTCTGTGCAGCCTCTTCCTTGCGGCTCGTGAGAATGAGCTCGGCGCCAGCCTCGGCGAACGCGCTCGCGATGGCTTCGCCGATCCCTCGGCTCGCGCCGGTGACGAGCGCAACGCGCCCGTCGAGCCGGAACGAGTCGAGCACCGTCGCCATGGTCAGCCTGGCTGCGGTAGCAGCAGCTTCGAGATCATGCCGCCTTGGCTGCGGGGGCAGTCTTCTTGCGACGCTTCGAGGCCTGGATCGTCACGAGCGAGCGCGGTGCGCCTGGCAAACCGCCCCGAATCACGATCAGGTTTTCCGCCGGACGTACATCGATCACTTCGAGCCCGATCACCGTCACGCGCTCCGCCCCGTAGTGACCTGCCATCCCTTGGCCCTTCCAGACCTTACCGGGCTCGGTGTGCATACCGATCGAGCCGCCGTGGCGTTTTGCCTCGTGGGTACCGTGGGTCTGATTCTTGCCGCGAAAGCCGTGACGCTTCATCACACCGGCGAAGCCACGTCCGCGGGACGTGCCGATCACGTCGACTCGGTCGCCCTTGCTGAAGACCTGATCCAGAGAAATGCGATCGCCAGCCTTGAACTGGCTCGCCTCGGCAGCCGTCACGCGGGACTCGCGAAGCGCGCGGGTGGGGCGGATGCCGGCCTTCTTGAAGTGGCCTTGCATCGGCTTCGACTTGAACGACGTCTTGCGTTGCCCATAGCCCAACTGAAGTGCATCGTAGCCGTCCGTCGCCGCCGCCTTCACCTGCACGACGATGACAGGACCTGCTTCCACGAGCGTCACCGGGATGCGTTCGCCCGCATCAGAGAACATCTGGCTCATTCCCAACTTGGTTCCCAATAGTTGAATCGGCATGGCTTAGCTCTCCATCGAGGCGGCTTCAGGGCATCCGGCTAGGTATAGCGAAGCGCGGCGGGCTTGGAAAGCTGCGGGGAACGATGTCGTGCATTCGCGATCCGTACTCCTCGACAACTTGGACTCGGGAGGCCCTTGCAGCTTCCGGAATCCTCGCACATCCCGCTTTGCCCGTGCTCTGGCCCCATGGTACTTTTCGCGGCTCGACGCCGGGCTGCAGTGAGCGGGTCGGCGGCTTACCACGAGAACTACGCGGAGCCTCGAAGCGCGCTTCGGCCCGCGGCATCTGCGACGCATCGGGAGCACGTCCGTGAAATCGAGAATCCTGCACCGAAGTATTCATCCTTGGCTCGCCGCTTCGTTGCTCGCCGTGGTGGCATGCGATCGGGCTCCGATGGAAGGCGGCGCCACCAAGTCAGCGGGTGCCACCGCCACCGCCAACGAAGTGGTGGCGAAGATCGGTGACCAGCAGATCACGCGCGCCGAGCTCGAGCAGTCTGCTGCGAACGACCTCGACGACCTCGAGCAGCGCCGGTATCAGGTGTTGAGTGGCTATCTGAACCGCATGGTTCAGGAGCGGCTGTGGAAGGCCGAGGCCGATAGCCGTGGCACGACTGCCGAACAGCTCCGCAAGCTCGAGGTCGAGGACAAGGTGATCGCGCCCACGATCGAGGAAATCGACGGTCTGCTCGCGCAAGAGCAGTACAAGCGAGCCCTCGACAGTCGTCTAGCTGGTGCGGCGGATGACACCGAGAAGGAGAAGCGTTCTCAGGCATTCCGGCAGCAGATCGAGGCTCGACTGATGGCCGATCGGCGCGAGAAGCGCGCACAAGCCTTCACCGAGGAACTGCGCGCGAAGCGGCCGGTCTCCGTCGCCCTCAAGCCACCAGCGGTCAGGCGCGTCGAGGTTTCGGTCGGCGATTCGCCGGTGCGTGGGTCCTCGAATGCACCCGTGACGATCGTCGAATACTCGGATTTCCAGTGTCCATTCTGCGGTCGCGAGCAGGCGGTGTTGGAACAGATTCGCCAGCGATACGGCGAGAAGGTTCGGATCGTCTACAAGCACATGCCCCTCACGAACATTCACCCTTACGCTCAGAAAGCAGCCGAAGCGGCCGAATGCGCAAACGAGAAGGGGAAGTTCTGGGATCTTCACGACGCGCTCTACGCGAACCAGTCGGCGCTCGAGCTCGACAAGCTGCCTGGCTACGCGCAGCAGGTTGGGCTGGATCCGGAGGAGTTCCGTCAGTGTCTCGACTCCGGACGAATGGCCGCGCGCGTCAAGCGTGATGCCGACTCGGCGCAGACGGTCGGTGTGACGAGCACCCCGTCGTTTTTCGTGAATGGGATCAAGGTGAGAGGCGCGCAGCCGATCGACTACTTCCAGGGGTTGATCGATGGCGAGTTGGGCGCGAAGAGCTGAGCGCTGCGCCGTGCACGCGCGGCGATGTGCTTTCCGCGTCAAACGGGCATTGCTCTGTGTGGCATGCATCGCGAGCTGCGCGAACCCGCGCCCGGCGGCGCTCGCCGTATCGAATCTGTCCGACGTGATCGGTGCACTCGATGCGCTCACGGCTCAATACGAGTCGTTCGGCGCACCCAAGGCCGACGTTACGGCGTGCCGGCACAAGTTCACGGCTGTCCGTGATGCGGCGCACCTCGAGCGCTGGGAAGATGCGGAAGCGAGGCTCGCCGAGGCCGTCGCTTGCACGAAGTCGATCGGTGACGACGTAACCGCCAAGCTGGATCGGCTTCGCGCCAACGATCACATCAACATGGATCTGAAAGTTTTCATCGGTAGGAACGTGGACTTCGGGCAGGGGTTATACAAGCTCGTTCGCATCAATTGGACGCCGAACGGCGACAGCGTGCGCTACGAGTTGGAGCTCCAAGCTATTCCGTCAGGGCTCCTGCGCAGCTACTCGTTCATGCTTCGGTGAGCCTGACGGGCGCCTCGCAGGCCGCCGGCTGGAGCACGGAAACAAGAAAGCGCCGCAACCCGTGTTCCGGGCTGTGGCGCCTCGCCGCTGCGCGGTGTGGCGCGGCGGTCAGTCTGCGACGATGGCTTCGAGCTTTTGCGCCTCGATGGTGCTGCGCAGGCGCTGCAGCGCCTTAGCCTCGATCTGCCGAATGCGTTCGTGGGTGAGATTGAAGAGCCGGCTGATCTCGCGCAGAGTGTGCCCCGACGGTTCGCCGATTCCGATACCAAATCGCAGCCGGAGGATCTTCTCTTCACGGGGCGGCAGCGTGGCCAGCGCGCTTTGGACAGCGCTGGTCAGCTCGGCGTCGAGCGCCGACTCGAAAGGCGAGCTCGCCTTGACGTCCTCGAGTATCTCGACGAGCGCGCGATCCTCGCGTCCCGCAGGGGGCTCGTCGAGGCTCACGGCCTCGGTTCGCAGGCCGAGCAGATCTTCGACCTTCTCGACGGGCATCCCCTCGTCTTGTGCGATTTCCCACACCTCCGGCTTGCGGCCGAGCTTACGCCGGAGCTCGCGGCTGGTGCGCATCACGCGGCGCCTTGCGTCCTGGACGTAGATCGGAGTGCGAACCGCCGCACCGTGATTCTCAAGTGCACGCTTGATGTACTGCCGGATCCACCACACGGCGTACGTGCTGAAGCGGTAGCCGCGCGAAGCATCAAACTTCTCGACCGCCTTCATCAGTCCGAGATTGCCTTCTTGGATCAGGTCCATGAGCGGCAATTGGTGCTGGCGGTAACGGTTCGCAATGTGGATCACCAGCCGCAGGTTCGCCTCGGTCAGCTCGTTCTTGGCGTCCTTGAGCTGTTCGAACGCGATCGAGACGCTCTTGAGGAATGCGCGAATCGCCGTGCGATGCTCCGGTTTCACTGCCGGCGAGGGTTTGGGCAGCACTAGGGCCCGCAGCTCCTCCACGAGGGTCTCGGTGAACCCATCCGGGATCTCCATGACAATCTGGTACTCGGTTCGCATCCGGGTGTAGCAGGGACAGAGCCGCTTGATGCCCGGGGGCGGCTTCTCGATGAGCTCGCGGATGCTGGCGCGAGCGGCGTCGATTCGACCGGCGATCTCGAGCTCGCGATCCCGCGATGGCAGCGGAATCATGCTCATCTCGCGGTAATAGAGAAGCTCCACCGCGGCGGGGTCGCTGAGGGGAATCTCGTCGGACTCTGCGAGCGGCAACGGCTCTGGGGGCGGGACGTCCTCCCCCTCGATCGCGGCCGCGTCTTGCGGATCGAAAAGCTCCTCTTCGCCGGGCACTTCCGCCAGATCGAAGGGCTCTTGCTCGTTCTGCATGGTGTCTGACATCGCTCCGCCGCCTTTCGGCCCCTTCGGGCCCGTTCCGCCGGTCTCACGTTACGGCGCACTGCGTCGTAGGTGGGTAGTCCCTCACCGCGGCCGAGCCGTTGGCCGGTTTAACATTCTGATTTTTCTGATGTTTCTCGTGTTGCGAGAGCGGGTGCTTTCGAGACTCTGACCGCGGCTCTGCGCTTAGACGACTCAGCATACCAAATTATTTCCGGCGCCGCACCTTCTTTCTTTCCAGCTTTCTTTCCGGCTCAATTGGCTTGGAAGTCCGCGGCATATACGGGCGGTGGCGCACGCGACGAAAGGGGGCGAGCAGTCCGCACGACGTGTGCGAATGCGCTTCGCGGCGAGCTACGAGCCATCGTATGCTCGCCACATGACGCATCTCCGGTTCCGACGGCGGCCCGCGTGTGGCGAGAATCGCGTTGCTGGTTTCGTGGTGATCTTGGCACTGAGCGCGCTCGCCCGCGGCGGACCCGCCGACGCGAAGCCAATTCCGCTCGCGGCGGAGGGGCTCAAGCCCACGCGTCTACGCAGTGAGGTCGCCGTGATCGATGATCCGAGCCGCCATGCGACCGAGTACCTCGAGATTTCGAGAGATGGTTCGACGTACACGTTCAGCTGGGCGCTCGCGTTTCCTGACGGGGCGGTGTGGAGTGAGGTGGCCGTGGGCGAGGTGCGAGACGCGGCGATGATCCCGCGGCAGGTGCGTCGCACGGAGCAGGACGTCAAGGGACAGCTCACGCTAGCCCTCAGCGCTTCCGACCTCACCGCTTCGGTGGTCAAGGTGGCGGTGAGTCGAGCTGGTGGGAACACAGACGAGGACGAGATCAGCGTCGACGACCCGCCGCTCTATCCCCCCGTGATGACGGGGACCCTGTACCACCGACTCTTCGAGCCGGGGACGAGCACGCTAAGTTTTTCGACTCTAGCCGACTACCCGTGGGGACTCGGTGCGGCGCCGATGGAAGCGGTCGTGAACGAGCACCCCGAATCGCTGGAAGTGGCCCTGGGTAACCGTATGCTGCGTCGTGTGACGCTGCGCCCCGTGATGCCTTGGCCACTCTCTTCGATGGTGGATGCGATCGGGATCGACACCGCCGTGTTCCTGTGGGTGACCGACGCGAGCCCGCATGCGCTCCTGCGGTACGAAGGGGCGTATCGATACGACTCGGGGCGGTACCGCGGCGATGTCGTTGAACAGCGGGACCTCGCCGAAGGCGAACGCTCGCCGCAATGGCCCCCACTACGCGACTTCGCGAGCTCCCAGACTGCCGCGCGCGCCGCGGCGGTGGCCCCCTGAGCCGCACCCCGCTCGACGTGGCCGACGTACCCGCGCAACGAGCCTTTCGGTTGTTCCTTTCCACGGCACTGGTTGCGACGCTTGCGGTCGTCGCCGAGCAGCGAATCGTCGAGGTTTCTCGCGTCGTGTCGGGTTCGATGGAGCCCACGCTCGAAGTCGGCGACTGGCTGCTGCTCGCTTCGATTCCGATGCTCGACCTGCGGGTCACTCGAGGCGATCTCGTGACGTTCTATCCGCCGCGTGGTCGGCCGAGCCCGATTCCGCTCGTGAAGCGCGTCATCGCGCTGTCGGGCGAATCGGTCGTGATTCGCGATGGTGCCGTTTTCGTCGACGGCCACCGCCTCGACGAGCCGTACTTGCATGGGTTGACGACGCCCTACGGCATGTACGTCGCGGCCGTGCCCGAGGGAACGGTGCTCGTGTTCGGCGACAACCGCGGCCGGAGCGAGGACTCGTCGGTGTTCGGCCCCGTCGAGCTCCGCCGGCTTCGGCATCGGGTATGGCTTCGAATCGCACCGCTCGCGCGGCGCTGCTCGTTCGCGAGCCCGGTGCTGGGATTTCCTCCCTGTGCCTGACGTCGCGTCGCGTGCGGCGGTGCGCCACGAGCTAGACTGGCGACGTCGCGGCGCGGGAGACGCACGCTCACACCTCGCTCTCGGTACATGCATGTTCGCAGAGACTTGGCACCGCCTCGCGGAACGCTGGCTCGTTCTCGGCACACGTAGTCGGCTGGTCGTCGGGCACGAGCTCGACGGTCGCGGCTTCCACTTCGACGAGGGGCGGGTGGCGTTGGTGGGGCTCGCGCTGGCGATCGTCGCGCTGACTTCGCTGCAGGCGTTTCTGCGGCAGCGCGCACGCGCCGCGGTCGCGCCGAAGCCGCTACCGCGGCGCACACCAGCCTCGGACGCTCCGGCGCCGTCACGCCCGTTCAAGAGCCGCGATGCAGTGGTGGATTCCGCGGACGCCGCGGCGGCACGAGGTGAGGACGGCGGAGTGGTTCGGTGCCCGAAGTGTTACGGCAAGTACCACGCGGATCGCGTCACGCGTTGCCCGCACTGCGGAGCCGATCGTTTCGGTGCACCGGCGCCAGCGAGCGCGGCGAGCGCACCCAGCCGTGCGACCGTCGAGGTGCGGCGCGAGAGCGCCGATCCCACGCCGACTCGCTTTCACGACGCCGAACGTCTCAACGACGAAGGCGTCGAGATGCTGCAGAAGATCCATTCGGTGTTCCGCGTCGACGACGCGGTCAAGAAGTTCACGCTGGCCATTCAGCGTGCTCCCAAGAATCCGACCTACCACTCCAATCGTGGGGTGGCGCACCTCACCAACGCGCGGCGACGGTTCGCCGCGGTGGGCGACGTGACGGAAGCGGGCGTACAGCGTGACGTCGAGCGCGCGCGCGCCGATTTCCAGGAAGCGATTCGCCTCAAGCCACGCCATGCCAACTACCACGTGCTGCTCGGCCAGCTCGAAGAGCTGGCCGGCGACTGGGAACGTGCACGCGAGTGCTACCGCGAGGCCGTGGATCTCGAACCGGACAATCCTGGTGCACGCGATGCGGCGGCGCATCTCACGCGCGAGCTCGAGCAGGCGGATGCGACGCAGGCGCGCGAACGATCCGAGCGGCTGATGAGCGAGGTGGGGCGTCGTACCGGTGCCGGCGACCTCGAAGGTGCGCTCGCGCTCTTGAATGCGGCGCTCGAGAGCGAGCCGGGTCCCGCGGCGCTGCTGCTGGCGAAGGCCGATCTGCTGAATCGGCTCAACCGTGTCGAGGAATCGGTCGAGGTCGCGCGGCGCGCGATCGAGGCTCAAAACCGTGAGATCCAGGGACTCGTGGCGAGCTATCAGGCGAAGGGCCTCCACGCGCTGGTGTTGCCGACGGTGGGCGAAGGGACCGAGCTGGGACTCGCCGTCGCGACACCCGCCCCGGCGGCGCCGAGCCGCGCGGCAGCCGTGAGCGGATCGCTGGCGGAGCTGGGGCTGCCAGATCTGCTGCAGGTCCTGGGCGCGGGTCAGAAGACCGTACGCGTGACACTCGAGCGCGGCTCGGCGATGGGGATCGTGGAGCTCGCCAGCGGGCACATCGTGCACGCGGAGCTGGGCGGGCTGCACGGCGAGGATGCGTTCTATCGCATCGTGGCCTGGACCGAGGGCAACTTCCGCATCGACCCGGTCATCGAGGTCGTCAGCCGCACCATCGAGGGAAGTAACGACGCCTTGATCCTCGAGGGCTTACGACGTCTGGACGAGGCCATGATCGGTATCCACGCGGCTGCGCGCGCCGACGGGTGAAGCCGTCGCGCCGTGCGACGGATCTGCGATGGCGCTCACCTGTCCCGCCTGCGGGCGGCCCAATCACGAGCGACTGGAGTCCTGCCTCTATTGCGGCGCACTCTTGCCGCGCCCCGAGCGCTTCGACGATGCAGTACTTATCCGCCCGGATACTGCGTCTGCGGACGATTTCGACGCAACCGCGGCGCAGGCGCCACCTCTCGGCCCGTGGCGCCGTCAGTGGTTGCTGGTCCTCGAACGTTCGCCGGAAGGCCTGCGTTCGCCCCCCGACGCGGGATTGGTGCAATCGGTGGCCGATGTGCTCGGCGTCGACGGCTACCTCGCGCGGAAGCACTTGACCAGTCGCCAGCCCGCGGTGGTCGCCCGCGCGGAGGTGCCGGAGCCGCTGGAGTCGTTGGCTGCGAGTCTGGCGGTGCTCGGTTTGGAGCTGACGCGGCTCTCGCCGGACGAGCTGGCCGCGATCGGCGAGCCGTGGCTCGCCGAGGCGGTCGAGTTCGCTGGCGAACGGGCGCCCGACGGATTCCGCGGTGCCGTGGGCTTTCGTTCGCCGCACACCGACGAGATCGAGACGGTGCGACCAGGCGAGGTCGACCTGATCGTGTCGGGAGTTCTCAAGGTGCTGCTACCGGATCGTTCCGGCGCGGCACGCGGCCTGGGCACGGCGCTCAAGTGGAGCTCGCCCTCGAAGGAAGCGCTCGAGGAGCTGCGCAGCGATTTTCCGCTCCTCGAGATCCACCGCACGCGCGGCCCGCGCGTGCGTTTGTGTCTGGCGAGCTTCGATTTCTCGGGTCTCGGCGAACGCAAGCGAGCGTCGGCGCTCCTGAATCTGAAGCTGCTGGTGCGCGAGCTGCTCGCCGGTAGCCCGAACGCAACGCTCGACGAATCGTTTCGCTTCTTGGCGCCGGAGTTCGATCCCGGAGCCGGAGCGCTGGGGCTGCCCAGCACCAACGAACAGCAGTTCGACCGATACGCGCGGCTCTTGGCCGCGCATCGTCGCAAGCGGCGAGCCGGGTTGGATCGCCTCAGCCCACCGGGACCGAATCGATGAGGCGCCCGTCGGCGTCGATGAGCGACGCGCGATCGCCGCTCTCGCTCCAGGCGGGCACCCCCAGATCCCAGTAGAGATCGGTCGCAGTGTCCACGCCCGCGCCGGTGTGGACGGCCACCGCCTTGCCGCTGAACAAGACGAACGTCGGGAACGTGTAGATCTGGCCGAGCGCGTCGCTGAGCTTCCATCCCGTGAGCTCGACGTGCCCACCGTCGGCGCGGATCACGACCAGCTCGCCGTTCAGGTTCGACACGTCGTCGCCTGGGGCGTCGAACACGCTCGCATCCACGTCGATCGACGCGCGCCCTGATCCGACGGGGTCCTCGATGCAGTTCGGCCCGTAACTTCCGGCGTTCGCGGCATCGGCGCGCGCAGTCAGGTCCGAGTAGAAGTCGTGGGCGTCGCTGGTGCAGGTCGTGACCGCATCGGGCAGGAGCCAGCCTTCCAGCACCAGTGTGCCGGGCACCAGGTTCGAGCCGGCGATACGCACCACGTGGGCGCGAATCGGTGCGGTGTCCTCCGCCGTGGTCATCATCGCCGTGTCGGGATCGCAAGGCACGACGCCGACTTCCTGATTCAGCACCAGCTCGGCGTTGCGTTCCGTTGCGTCCTGCGCACATCGCGAGCCGGCGGGTGGCGCGACGGCATCCCCATACTGGATGCGCGTGCCGTCCCTGAGCACGATCGTGTCTCCGGACGGAACCTGGCTCACGACGGCCGTGAAGTCCGGCGTCAGCGAGAACGGCACGCCGATCGAGCCACTTCCACTGCCGACGTTCCCATTGCCCGAGCCGCCGCCTCCTCCTCCACCACCCCCGCCTCCACCGCCGGTGCCGGCGCTGTCGAGTGAGCACGCGCCTGCGAACACGAGCAGCAAGGCGACGCGGCGGGTTGGTCGTGATCGTCTCATCTTCGTCCTCTCTCCCGCGCGGCTCGTGGCGCCGCGCTGCGACGGCGCAGAGCGTGGGCCTGCGTCGTGGCTGCTGAATCTCGTTCGGGCCACCGCGGGAGAGCGAACGTGAGTGGAGCCGAGAGGCGTCGATTCACGGATCGTTCGGTGGGCATGGCCGTCCGCCGGCCGTGGCGCGGCCGAGTGTATATCATGCGGTTCCCCGACCGCTTTCGAGTCACTCCGTCCCTTCATGAAACGCCCGCTAGGATCCGCGTCACTGCGCGGAATCGTGGCGTGTGTGCTCGCGCTTGGCGGGTGCGCCGTGAATCGGACGCACGATGGCCGCTCGCCTCGTACCGCGGTGCGGCAGCGTCTCGACGTGCTGCTCGTGACCATCGATGCGCTGCGTGCCGATCACGTGAGCGCGCTCGGCTACGCTCGCCCCACGTCGCCGAACCTCGATCGTCGCGCGGCGCAGGCCGCGGTCTTCACCCACGCTCACGCCAACGGCGGGTGGACGTTGCCGGGCATCGGTTCGCTGCTCACGGGGTTGCGTCCACCCGCCCACCGCCTCGATGGGCCGAACGCAGTTCCTGCACCCGAGCTAGCGACGCTGCCGCGTGTGCTGAGGCGAGCCGGCTACCAAGTTCCTGGCTTCTTCGAGTGGTACGTGGAGCGCCAATTCGGCTTCGACGCCGTCGCGGATCCGCACCGTCTGCCCTACGTCGGGGAAGCCGCGAGCAAGAGTGCGCGCGTGTTGCGCTGGATCGACGAGCACCAGGATGCGCCGTCCTTCGTGTGGCTCCACCAGGTCGTGGCGCATGCGCCGTACGCGGCGAGCGCGGAGTCGATGGCGCTCTTTTCACGCGCCGCCTCCGGCGAGGTCGACGCGCGCTTCGATGGCAGCGCGCAGATGATCGTCGATCTCGCCTCCGGCGCGCTGGCACCGAGCGCTGCCGGTGCGGCCGCGCTCACGGACCGCTACGACGCGTGCGTCCACGACGCGGATGCCGCGCTGGGTGTCCTATTCGATGGACTCGACCGGCGCGACGCCTGGTCGCACACCATCGTCGTCGTCACCGCCGATCACGGCGACGAGCTTCTCGACCGCGGCCAGGCCGGTCACGCGTGGTGGACGTATCGCGGCGGGCTCCGCGAAGAGCTGCTGCACGTGCCGCTCTTCGTCTGGGCGCCGGGGATCGAACCGCGCCGGATCGACGATCTGGTCGAGCAGGTCGACGTGTTCGCGACCTTGCTCGAGCTCGCCGACGTGGCGCTTCCCGACCGGCCAACATCGATCGAGGGTCGCTCGCTGGTTCCCTTGCTTCGTGGCGAAGCGCTGGAGGCACACCCCGCCTTCGCCGAGACGACTCCCGCCGGCTTCTACGCGGAGCCCGAGATCATGGGTGATGTGCGCGTGCGTGCGGTGATCGACGGACCTTGGAAGTTGATCGTGTCCCAGGGTCTCCTCGGTGTGCGAAACGAGCTCTTCCATCTGGAGCGGGATCCCGGCGAGCGTCAGGACTTGGCTGCCGCCGAGCCCCAGCGTGTACAGGCGATGACCGTGCTGCTCGCGGATTGGCTCCTCGACGCGCGAGGTCGCGCGTTCGCGCTCAGGCGGGCGTCGCTACGCCCCGGCGCGGCCGCAGCGCTCGAGGCCGTTTTGCCGGCGACGCAATGGCTGGTGCCGTGAGCGAATCGGCGCGATGGGCGCGCACCCGCCCGCAGCGGCTCGTGGCGGCACTGCTGGTAACGCTCTCCGTCGTTCGGCCGTCGCTCGCCGCGGATGCCGATGCGCAGGGCGTTCTCGGACTCGTCCACCGCCTCGCGCTCAAGGGTGACAACGCGGCACTCGAGCGGTTGCTGACCGGTAGTCAGACCGGTGGCATCGTGGAGCCGACGTTGCGCGCGCGCGTTCTCGCCGAGCTCGGCCGCTACGACGAGTCCGTGGCGGAGTACCGCCGGGCACTGCAAGCAGCTCCCGGTGATCCGGCAGCACTCTTCGGCTGGTCGGAAGTCGAGCTACGTCGCGGGCAGCCGGCTGCTGCGCGCGAGCGGCTGGGTGAGCTGTGGGGCGGCAACGCCGCGCCGCCGCTCAAGGCGGAGGCGGTGCGACGCCAGCTCGCGTTGGTGGCGGATGACGGTGCCTGGGACACGGTGGACTGGGGGGGCGCACTCGGCTCGATCGACGATCCGGATCTCGCCTGGCGCTTGCTCGACGAGCTCGTTGCCCAGGCGGACGCCGCCGGGGCGCTGTTCGTGATCGAGCAAGCGACGAGCCGCTCGTTGGGCGGCGAAGCGCTCGGCCTCGGCACCGCGCTGGTGCTGACGCGCATCGCGCTCGCCGCGGGCGATCAGGACCGCGCCGCCGCGTACGTCGGCGAGCTCGATCGCAGTCTCGCGACCAAGAACGGATCCGTGGCGGCGCTGGCGGGAGAGGTGGCGCTCGCCCGCGGCCGCGCCGCCGATGCGCTGCGGGCGTTTTCCGAGGCGCATGCGCTGATGCCGAGCTGGACCCGCATGCTGGAGCGCCGCGCGCGCGCAGCGCGGGCCGCCGGCGAAGTCGATACGGCGCTCGAGGATCTTCGTGCGATCGCGCAGGGTGCGCTCGATCTCCCCACCCGCGACCGCGCGTATCGCGATTGGCTTGCGGTGTTGCTCGAACGCAACCGCTACGCCGACGCCGCTCGCGTCTACGTGGAAGCGGTCGGCGATCGCGGCCCCGAGCATCGGACGACGCTCCTCGAAACGGTGATCACGCAGGTGGCGGAGCCGAAGGCGGCGCTGGTGGCGGTCGCCGCCACGACCGTGGCGCCGGATGCGCGTGGCGAGCTGCGGCGATTCGCCGCGGAACTCGCGACGCGTGCCAACGACGAAGCGGCGGCGCTGCGGGAGCTCGAGCTCGCGCACGACGCACTCGCTGCCGATCCGGAAATCGTCGAGCGGTTGGCGCAGACCGAACGCCGGCTCGGCCGCCTCGATCGCGCCATCGCTCACTACAGCGAGTGGACCGCGCGTGAGCCGCGCCGCGCAGCGCCGCTCGCCGGCTGGGTAGCCACCCTGCGCCAAGCCGGCGACCTCGACGCTGCGCTCGCGACCGGCCGCCGCCCGAGCGTCGAGCGTGCCGCCGACCCCGACGCGTGGGCGCTCACCGGAACCGTGCTGAGCCTCAACGGATTCAGCCGCGAAGGTTGCGAAGCCACGAAGCGAGCGCACGAGCTCTCGCCGGAACGTGCGTCTTACACGTTCGATCTCGCCAATTGCCTCGAGGAGCTGGCGGGCGGTAGGGAGCCGTTGGTGATCCTCGAGCGCCTCCTCGCCAGCGGTGCGGGCGGCGCTCCGTGGCAGCGCGCCAAGGTCTTGGAGCGGCTGCGTTCGGCGTATGCGTCCCGCGGCGACGTCGCGAAGCTCGCCGCACGTGTGAGTGCCTTGGCCGAATCGCCCGAGACCGTCGATCGTCCGGGGCTTCTTCTCGAAGCGGCAACCTTGTTGCGGCGCAGCGACGACCTGCCCGCAGCAGCGCAGCTCCTCGACCGCTTCGTCCGGGGTTTTGCCGGCGACGCGCGCTGGGCGGGTGGCGCGCTGTCGCTCGCGGAGATCGAGGCGACGCGTGGCCGCGGCGAACGAGCGCGCGAGGTGTGGCGTGCGGTGATCGCACGCTCCGACCTCGCCGCCGACTGGGGAAGTCGCGCGTCGCTCGCCCTCGGCGAGTCACTCTGGAGCGCGACGCGTGATGCCGCGCTGGCCGAGTGGGATCGCTGTGCCGTGCGCCACGCGGCGGTCGCGCCCGGCGCGCGTTGCCGGTTGCGGCGCGCTCGCGCGCTCGCCGATCAGGGACAGACCGCGGCGGCATCGGCGGAGCTGGTGAAGCTCCTGGCGAACCCGGCGCGGGATCTGGAGACCACTCGCAGCGCCCTGAACCTGCTTGGCGCCGCGGGGCGACGGGAGCACCCGTGACGTTGCGCACGCGATTGTGGCTTCTGCTGGCGCTGTGGTCGCTGGGTCGCGCCCGCGCCGCGGCCGCACCCGCCCTCGACGACGGGGCCGTGCCGCGCCTTCGCGACGTCCAGCAGGTCACCGGCAACCTCGGATTTCGCGCAGCGGCGTTCTCGCTCAAGGGCGACGAGATCGCTTTCGTGCGCGCCCGTGCAGGTGGCGGTCTCTATCGCATGAGCTTGCTCAACCCGGTGCCGATGCTCGCCATTCCAGGGATCGGAGCGGACGAGGCGTGGCGATTCGGGGCCGAGGGCCTCGCTCTGGAAGCGGCGCCGCGGACTTGGGGCGAGCGCTGGTGGCTTGCGGTCGAACCGTCGGGATCCACCGCGATGAAGCGCGGCGAAGATCAGCCGATCTGGCGCGGCGCGCGGATTCGGGATCATCAGCTCGAGGTGTTCACGCGTGGCGCGTTCACGCGCTGGAATCTGCCTCGCGATCACTGGCGCGATCCCAGCGTCTCCGGGGAAGGGCGTTGGATTGCCGTGGTCGGTGAGGAGGCGGGATTGGTGGTTGTAGACACCTGGGGCGCACCGCTGCGCTACCTCGGGCCCGCCGGTCGCGGGTCGTTCTCACCGGGCGGGCATTGGTTGGTGTTCGATCGGGTACCCGACGGCGGGGAATCGGCAGCAGCAAGCGCGACCGGCGCCGCTGCCGGCGAGGCTGCGGAGCTGGTCGCCTACGACGTCGCTGGCGATCGCGCGACCGCGCTCACCCATACCCCGGATCGAGCGGAACGACGTCCCGAGATCGCTCCCGACGGCAAGCGGCTGGTCTTCGACGCCGATGGCGCGATCTACTTGGCTGTCCTCGAGCTGCCGCCGCGCGGCAGCGAGCCGCGTCCCGGCGAGGTCACGGTGCCGCGCCCGCCGGCGCCGAAACCGCTTCGTGTGCCGGTGCCGCCCCGGCCACCGGCGGCGCCGCGTGCGCCGGGCACCACCCGCACGCCGTGACTCGATCGCGATTCCCGGTGGCATGCGTGGCAGCGCGCGTCGGTGCGCTCGCGTTCGCCGTGTGCGGCACGGTGGAGGCGCTGGTGGGCGTCGCCTTCGAGGTTCGGCTCAAGGCGATGTACCTGGGATCCGACGCCGATCCCTGGGAGGTGCTGACTCGTCTCGTCGACGTCACGGTGATTCCCAAGGCGCTCGTCCTGCACGCAGTCTCGGGAGCGATCGCCCTCGGGCTCGTCGGCGCCGTGCTCGATCGGGTGGCGGGGGCGCGCGTCGGCTACACGCCGGCGGCGAGCCCCGTAGCGCGTGCCTGCGCTGCGTTGGTGGGCATGGGTGTCGCGTTGGTGATCGAGTACGCGGTGATCCGGCGGGGCTGGCCGGGTGCGCTCTGGCCGCCGAGCACGGTGGGCGTCTCCGACCTGTTCGCAGTCGTGCCGATTCTGGGGCTAGCGTCGCTCGCCGCCGCGGCGGCGAGGCGGCTCACCGACCGCGTGACGGGTCGCCCCGGCGGGAGGCGTCTCTGCCGGTGGATCGAACGCGGCGCCTGGTCCACGCTCGCTTTCACCGGAGCTCTCGCGCTCGGTCTCGCTGCCGCAGCCCGACCGCAGCACGCCGCTGCGGCGCGCGAGCGCGGCGAGGGCCCGCTGCCGACCCGCCCGCCCGACGTAGTGCTCCTGGTTCTCGACACGGCACGCGCCGATCGCTTCTCGACCTTCGGTGCGGTGCGCGTCACGAGTCCGCGGCTCAGCGAGCTCGCGGCCCGCGGCACGCTCTACTCGCAGGCGATGAGCACCGCGCCGTGGACGTTGCCTTCGCACGGCACGCTCTTCACGGGCGAGTTGCCGCATCGCCACGGCGCCGATTGGGGGCCGATGGCGCTGCGCCCCGAGATGCGCACCTTGGCGGAGTCGTTCGCGGCCTCGGGCTATCGCACCGCGGCGTTCACCAACAATCCTTGGATCGGCCCGGTCGCCGGCCTCGACCGTGGCTTCGCCGAGGTCTTTCCGATGTGGCGCAGCCACGGCGGCACGTGGGATCGGTTGCTGGCGGTCCGGATCGCGCGGCGCGTGTCCGGTCTCGATCCCGACGAGGGCGCCGAAGCCACCGTCGCAGCCGTGGCGCGCTGGCTCGACACCGCGGGAGCTCAGCCGTTCTTCCTGTTCGTGAACCTGATGGAGCTCCACGATCCGAATTGGCCCCAGCGCGGTGCGGATCGTTATCTGCCTGCCGGCACGTCGCGCTCGCGGCTGCATGGGCTCAATCAGAATCCCTATCGCTGGTTCGCACGGCGAGTGACCATGGTCGACGCGGATTTCGCGCTGCTCAGAGATCTCTACGATGCGCAGGTGACCTATCTCGACGGGAAGCTCTCCGAGCTCGTCGCCGCGCTGGAAGCTCGGCGCGGCGCAGCGAACCTGGTGCTCGCGGTGGTCGGCGATCACGGCGAGAACCTCGGTGACCACGGGCTGCTGAGCCACGTCTTCTCGCTTCACCAGAGCCTGGTGCACGTGCCGCTGTTGCTGGTTGCGCCGGGGCGCGTGCCGGCGGGAGCGGTGGTGACCGAGCCCGTGAGCCTGGTCGACGTGGCCCCCACGCTCGAAGGTCTCGCGGGGATCGGCGCCGCGGGGGCGGAGGGGAGACGGGGGCGGAGCCTGATGACGAGCCCACCCGAGGCGCGGACCGACCGTGTGCTGGTGGCCGAGCATCCACCGCCGGGACCGATCCTCGACATCCTGCTCGCCAACGATCCACATCTCGATCTAACGCGCTTCGATCGTTCGTGGGCGGCGGCGCGTGAAGGAAACCTGAAGCTGGTGGTCGACGGGCCGGGGTCGGCGGCGCTTTTCGACCTGGCCAGCGATCCCGACGAGATGCGCGACGTCGCGAGCGAGCATCCCGAGGCGGTGGCGAGGCTCAGCGCCGCGCTCGCCGAACCGTTGGCGCATCTGCCACCCACGCGGGCGCGTGTGGCGGAAGCGCCGGGAGCCGCCCCGCTCGATGCCGCCACGCGGGAGCGCCTCCACGCCCTCGGTTACATGTGAGCGCGTTCCACGTGTCGTCGTTTCGGGCCTTGTGATAGAGAATGACGGATCGAGGCTCATCGTCCATGGCCGTCGCGTCCGCTCGTCCCTCGCCCCAGCGCGTTTCGGCGGAGCCGCGCGCACGGATCCTGCTCGCCGACGACGAGGTCCAGCTCGCGCGGAATCTGCGCTTGCTGCTCGAGCGCGACGGCTATCGCGTCGACACCGTCACCAGCGGTGACGAGGCGATCGAACGGCTGGCGGCGCAGTCTTACGATCTGCTCATCACCGACCTGATCATGCCGGGCACCGACGGCGCCCAGCTCATGATCCACGTGAACCGCGAGTACCCGACCATCCCGGTGGTGGTGATCACCGGATACGGCTCCATGGAGTCGGCGGTTGCGGCCATCCGCCAGGGGGCCTACGACTACCTGACCAAGCCTTTCGACTACGAGATCATGAAGATCACGATCGAGAAGGCGCTGGAGCGGCAGCGGCTCAAGACCGAGCTCTCGAAGTACACCGAGCAGCTCGAGGAGAAGGTCCTCGACCGCACCCGCGAGATCGAGCAGATGCAGGTGCGGCTGATGCGCTTCGAGCGCCTCGCCGCCGTGGGCGAGCTGGTCTCGGTCATCGCCCACGAGGTGCGCAACCCACTGGTGGCGATCGGCGGGTTCGCGCGGCGGCTCAAGCAGGGCACCAGCGATCCCGCCGAGGTCGCGAAGCTCGCGGCGATCATCGTGGAAGAGGTGGATCGCCTCGAGAAGATCTTGAAGTCGATGCTCGACTATTCACGCTCGTCGCGACCCACGCTGCGCTCCGAGGACACCACCCGGCTGGTCGCGAAGAGCATCGTGCTCTTCGAGGGCGAGCTGAAGCGCGCCGGCGTCGAGCTCAAGGTGGAGTTCGAGCCGAACCTGCCCGAGGTCATGCTCGACGGCGACCAGATCCGCGGCGTGATCCTCAACCTGGTCTTGAACGCCATCCAAGCGATGCCGCGAGGCGGCACGCTGACCCTACGGACGGTGCGTCTGCAGGAGGGTGTGGCGATCGAGGTCGAGGATACCGGCGTCGGTATCCCCGAGGACAAGCTCGCCCACCTCTTCGATCCGTTCTACACCACCAAGCCCACGGGAACCGGGCTGGGTCTCGCCATCGCGCAGAAAACCATCCACGGCCACGGCGGCCGGCTCGAGGTGTCGAGCCAGGTCGGCAAGGGCACGCGGTTTCGACTGAGCCTGCCCGTCACCAGCCGCTGAACGATCGACCCGCGCGCCCGAAAACGCGCTCGCCGTCGATCTCTCTGCGCGCCGGAAAGCGAGCCACGAGCGCCGCGAGTGGTGCCTCGGGGGTGGGACCCGGCGTGGCTTTGCCGCGACGGGCGGGGGGCTGGAACAGACCCCCGGGAAACCTCGTCAGGTCTTCACGAGCTTGAGATCGGGCTTGTTCATCTCGCGCTCGGAATCCACGAGAAGCTGGTCGAAGTCCACGTCCAGGTACGACGTGAGCTTGCACACCATGTGGCCGAGTAGATTCACCTGGTACTGGAGCAGGTCGATGGTCTTTTCGAGGTCATCGTGCCCTCGCGTGCGCGCGCTGCGAATCATTCCCATGCCGAGCTCCATCGTCCCTGCGGATCCACGAGCGGGCCGATCATAGCCGAGGCCCGCTCGCGCCAACAACCACGATTTCCGCGGCATTTCAGCCGGTTTTTCCGATCTCCAGCATGCGCTCGAGGGCGCGTCGGGCGGGTTCGACGAGTGCCGGTTCGAGGCTGAGCGGCGCTGCGGCGCTCGCGCCTTCCAGTCGATCCAGCGTGTGCAGCAGCGCCGCCAGGCTGATCGAGTACATCGAGCTGCAGAACGCGGTCGCGAGCGGAAAGAAGGGGCGATCGGGAACCTGGTTGCGCAGGGTGTCGATCGCGTGAATCTCGGTTCCCAGCACCACCGGAGTGTGCCGCGGAGTGGAAGCGGCGAGCTCCGCGAGCTCGGCGAGCGAGCCAGCACCGTCGCTCGCGGCCACCACCTCGGCAGGCAGGTCTTGCTGCACCCAAACCCGCGCGGCGGGATGGGCGCGCCGCGCCGTCTCCACGTCGGCTGCGCGGAATTGGCTCAGCACCGGACAGGGGCTCGGCACGATCACGATGCGTGCGTGCACGATCTCGGCCTCGTTGGGTGGTCTGCTCGCATCCAGCTCCAGGATGCGTGACGGGTCCACGTCGAGGCCCCGCGCGGCATGAGCGAGCAGATTCGAATCGGGCACCCACAGCACGCGTTCTGCGTGCCCCAGTGCCCACGCCAAGAGCGCCCGCGCGTTCGAGCTGCCCACGCAGCCTCCACCGTGCTCGCCGGCGAACGCCTTCACCTCGAGCGAGCTGGTGACGCTCACCAGCGGCAACAGTCGATCGTAGGGGCGCTCGGCCCGCAGCACCTCGGCTGCCCGCTCCAGGTCGGCGCGGCAGAGCGCGTCGGACATCGGGCATCCCGCTGCTGGCTCTGGGCACCACACGGCCGTCGACTCGGGGGCGAGCAGCCGCGCGTTCTCGGCGACGTAGCGCACCGAGGCACCGACCAGTCGGCGCGGCAGCGGACGCCGCGCCGCGCGCGCGGCGAGCGCCACTCCGTCACCGACGAAGTCCGCGATCTCCACGAGCTGCGCTCGCTGATACGCATGCGCCCACAGTCCCAGGGCGGAGCCGAGCCGTCGGCGATGCTCGCGGACGCGAGCGAGGGCGGTCGCGTCGTCCAGGAAGAGGTACTCGGGAGGCAGATAGAAATCGTCGTCCATGGCGGAATGCGAAAGCCTATTCGAGCGGGCGCGCGTTGACAGCGACGCCAGGCGGCTTTCAGACTTCGCCGCGATTCGTCATGGCGACTCGATCCACGCGCACCCGAGCGGCACCCGCACGCAGCGGCCGCACCCCGGCCAGCCCGCGGCCCCGCCGCTCGGGAGCGACAGCGCCGGCGGACCCAGCGACCCGCGCGCGTGTGCGTTGGCTGCTCGACGCGCTCGCGAAGCTCCATCCCGATGCGCACTGCGAGCTCGACTACCAGACACCGCTCGAGCTCCTGATCGCCACGATTCTCTCGGCGCAATGCACGGACAAGCGCGTGAACCAGGTGACACCGGCACTCTTCGCTCGCTACCCGGACGCGCACGCGTTCGCCGCCGCCGACCCCCGTGAGCTCGAGAAGGCCATCCAATCCACGGGATTTTTCCGCAACAAGGCGCGCTCGATCCTCGCCGCCACGCGCCGCATCGTCGAGCACCACGGCGGTGAGGTGCCTTCCACGTTGGACGAGCTGGTGAAGCTCGGGGGAGTGGGGCGGAAGACCGCCAACGTGGTCCTCGGCAATGCATTCGGAGTGCCCGGTCTCACCATCGACACGCACTTCGGCCGAGTCGCGCACCGACTCGGGCTCACCCGCCAGAAGGACCCGATCAAGGTCGAGGCCGAGCTCATGCGTCTCCTGCCGCGGGAGTCGTGGACGCTGGTCTCGCACCAGATGATCTTCCACGGTCGCCGCGTTTGCGATGCGCGCAAGCCTCGCTGCGAGGCCTGTCCGTTGAGCGTGCGGTGTGCCTTCGCGGGCGGTCCGGGAGTTCTCGCCTCCCGAGCGGCGAAGCGGCCGCGTGCCGCCCGATCGTCGTGAGCCGCCCTCGCTCGCGACGTGGCCGCGGCCCGGAGTCGTGGCCGGCTGGGCGCCCGCCGGCGCTCGAACGCTTCTCGCAGAACTTCCTCGTCGATCCCAACATGGCGCGGAAGATCGTCGACGCCTCCGGGGTCGGCGCCGGCGATGCGGTGCTCGAGATCGGTCCCGGGCGCGGTGCGCTGACCGAGCTGCTCGCGGCGCGAGCGGCGCGGTTACGGGTGGTCGAGATCGACCGTGCGCTGGTGTGGGCGCTCGCCGAGCGCTACCGCGACCAGCCCGACGTCGAGGTGATCGCGGGCGATGCGCTCGAGATCGGTCTCGACGCGCTGCTCGCGGGCGGCGAGGGCTGGTCGGTGGTCGCGAACCTGCCGTACCGGATCACCACGCCGATCCTGTTCGCGCTGTTCGACGCGCGCGCCCGACTCGCCAGCGCGACCGTGATGGTGCAGCGTGAGGTGGCCGGGCGCGTCGACGCGAGGCCTGGGTCGAAGGAGTGGGGGACGCTCAGTGTCCACTGCCAGCGCCTCGCCGACGTGCGCCTGCTCTTCGAGGTGCCGCCGACGGTCTTTCGGCCGCGCCCCGCCGTGCATTCGGCCGTCCTACGCCTGGATTTCCTGGCGGAGCCGCGGGTCGCGGTCCGGGACGAGGATCACTTCCGGCGCGTGGTGCGCGCCGCGTTCGGCCAGCGTCGCAAGACGCTTCGGAACGCGCTCGCCGCCGGTTCCTGGCGACCGGAGGTGATCGACGCCGCAGCACGATCCGTAGCGATCGACCTCACGCGCCGTGGGGAGACGCTCGATCTCACGGAGCTGGCGGCGCTCGCGAACGCCCTGCCCGACCCGACGCCCCACATGTGAGTGATCGTCGCGGGTGCTGCGCGGCGAGCGCGGCGTCGGCCGCGCCCGCCGGAGAACGCGACACTCACTCCGCGTACATGCCTTCGATCGTGTCGGACCAGTTCTGATTGACGATCTTGCGCTTCACCTTGAGGGTGGGCGTGAGCTCGCCGTTCTCGATGGTGAGGTTCCGCGGTAGCACGCGGAACTTCTTGATGCCCTCCACCCGCGCGAACTGGTCGTTCACCTGATCCACGATCCGCTGGATCTCGCTCTCGAGCTTGGGGTGCGCGTGTAGCTCGGCGAGCGGGATCTGGTGCTGGCTCGCGAACTTGTTCGCGACGTCGGGATCGAGGGTGAGGAGCGCCGTCAGGAACTTGCGGCGATCGCCGATCACCACCGCCTCGTTGATGAGCTCGGCGTTCTTGAGCGCCGCCTCGATGTTCTTGGGCGCGATGTTCTTGCCGCCCGCGGTGATGATGATCTCTTTCTTGCGCCCGGTGATCTTGAGAAAGCCGTCGGCGTCGAACTCGCCCAGGTCGCCGGAGGCGAGCCAGCCGCCATCCAGGAGCGTGTCGCGGGTCGCCTGCGGCTCCTTGTAGTAGCCCAGGAAGACGTTGGGCCCGCGCACCAGGATCTCGCCGTCCTGCGCGATCTTCACTTCCACCCCCGGAAGCGGCACGCCCACCGTGCCGATCTTGGTGCGCCCCGGCACGTTGAAGCTGGTGGGGCCCGTGTCCTCGGACTGTCCGTAGACTTCGAGCACCACGACGTCGAGGCCCATGAAGAAATCGAGGACCTCGGCGGCGATGGGTGCCGCACCGCTCACGCACATGCGAGCGCGCCCGAGCCCGATGGCCGGCTTCACCTTCGAGAAGATGAGCTTGTTGGCGAGCCGGTACTGAAACGCCAGCGCTCCGCTCGGGGACTTACCGCGATTCTTGAGCTCGTTGGCCTCCCGACCCACGCCCATCGCCCATTCCACGAGCTTCTTCTTGGCGCCGGTCGCTTCCTTGAGCTTGGCGGTGACGCCTGCGTGCAGCTTCTCCCAGATGCGCGGCACCCCGAAGAAAACCGTGGGCTGCACTTCCTTGAGGTTGTCGGGGACCTTGTCGATCGACTCCGCGAAATAGATCGGATAGCCGTGGGTGAGCGGGCCGTGGATCGAGAACATCTGCTCGGCGATGTGCGAGAGCGGCAGGTACGACAGCGCCGCGTCGGTCGAGTTCACGCCGATCAGGTCGCGGGTGATGTTCGCCGTCCACGCCACGTTCTTGTGCGAGAGCATCACGCCCTTGGGCGGACCGGTGGTTCCCGAGGTGTAGATGAGCGTCGCGAGCTGATCGTCCTTGAGCTCCTCGATGCGCCGGTCGAAGACCTGATCGTCGGTGCCCTGCGCCTTGGCCAGGAATGCGTCCCAGCTCAGCACCTTGGGGTGGTCGATGACCGGAGCGCCCTGCATGGTCACCACCCATTTCAAGTCGGGCAGCGTGGACCATTCGGCCTCGATCTTCTTCCATTGCTCGAGGTTCTCGACCACCACCACCGGGCTCTGGGAGTGGCGGACGATGTAGGCCACCTCGGGCGGCGAGCAGGTGGTGTAGATGCCGGCGGGCGCGGCGCCGACGCACATCGCCGCCACGTCGGCCACGATCCACTCGGGGCGGTTGAAGCCCAGGATGGAGATGCAACCGCCGGGCTCGACTCCGAGCGTGGTGAGCGCGCGCCCGGCTTGTCGCACCTGACCGGCGTAGGTGCGCCAGTTGGTGGCGTGCCAGCTGCCGGCCGACTTCGTGTAATAGGCCGGCTCGTCGGGTCGCATTCGAGCCTGGTGCAGCAAGCGTGAAGGAATCGTGTCGGCGGCCATGCTCACTCTCCTCGTGTCTGACCCTCGTTCGATGGTCGCTTCGCTCCTCGCGGCGGTTCGGGCCGCGAGAGGATTCAGTGATGAATTCGGATGGGCTGGCGCTTGGCACCCCAACGTCCGGGGCGCGCGTCGAAGACGCCGGCGAGGGTCGCACCGCAGCTCACACAGCGCGACCCGTCGAGATTCCACGATCCCAGCTCGTACCAATCGCGTTCGATCAAGAGCCCACCGCAGCGCGCGCAGTAGGTGCTCTGGCCTTCGACGTCGTGCACGTTGCCTGTGTAGACGTGCTTCAAGCCCACTTCGAGCGCGATGCGACGCGCGCGTGTCAGCGTCGCAGGGGGAGTGGGGCGAAGCTCGGTCATCTTGAAGTCGGGATGGAATGCGGTGAAGTGCAGCGGTACCTCGGGTCCCAGATGCTCGATCACCCAATCGGCAAGCCGGCGGATCTCCTCGCTCGAATCGTTGTGGGTCGGGATCAAGAGTGTCGTGATCTCGAACCACACCGAGCTCTCGTGCTTGAGCCATCGGAGCGTGTCGAGCACCGGATCCAGGTGGCCGAGGCAGAGCTTGCGGTAGAAGTCCTCGGTGAAGGCCTTCAGATCCACGTTGGCCGCGTCCATCGGCGCGAAGAACGCCGGACGTGCCTCGGCGGTGATGTAGCCCGCGGTCACCGCCACCGTGCGGACGCCGACCTGGTGGCAGGCGACGGCGGTGTCGATGGCGTACTCCGCCCACAGCACCGGATCGTTGTACGTGAACGCGACGCTCGCGCAGCCCGCGCGCACCGCAGCCCGCGCGATCGCTTCCGGCAGCGCGCGCTCGGAGAGCGTTTCCACCTCGCGCGCCTTCGAGATCGACCAGTTCTGGCAGAACCGGCAGCCCAGGTTGCAGCCGGCGGTCCCGAAGCTCAACACGGAGCTTCCCGGCAAGAAATGATTGAGCGGCTTCTTCTCGATGGGATCCACGCAGAAACCGGTGGAGCGGCCGTAGGTGGTGAGCACCATCTGCCCGCCCACGTTCTGGCGCACGAAGCAGAACGCGCGCTGACCTTCGGCGAGCTCACATTCGCGCGGGCAGAGGTCGCAGTGGATCTTGTGCGTGCCTTCGAGCGGATGCCACCAGCGGCCGGGATGCACCGCTTCGCTCGGAATCGAGGCCGCCATCGCGGCCAGAGTCTAGCGCGGCCGTCGTCACCGTCCACCAAAGGCATCCGTGGCATCCGTGCGGCTCGCTCCGCGTTCCGCCGCCGTAGGCAGGCTCACGCGAGCCGCACGGGGTGCCACCGCCGATGGCAGCGCCGCGCTCGCGGGTGTGGTCGCACTGTGTGTGGCCTCGCGCGCGAAGGATCGCGCGCGCTCCAGCCTGTCGAAGCAATGGTGGAAATCGGGCTTTTCGCGCATTTCCGGCTGGAGGACCAGGCCCCGAAGGGGCCGTGGTCTCTCGGCGGCCCAGCGAACGAAACCGAGACACCACCCGCTCGCGGCGAGCCGTGCGCGCACTCGTGCCACTGCGATACGCTCGTCGCAAACTGGGTGACGCTGCACGGAGAGTCTCGATGCCCGACCAACCGGCCGACAGCACTGAAGCGAAGATCGCGACTCTCGTGATCGAGATTCGCCGTGACTTTCCCGAGAAGGCCGCCGAGGTGGATCGTTACGTCGCCGGCGAACGCTACCTGCGCCTCGACCCCGAGCGACGCTTGGAAGCACTCCACATCCTGCGCGGTGCGCTGCAAGACGCCCGTCGCAAAACGGTGAGCTGAGCTCGGCGAGCGCGCGAGAGAGACGCCGGCCTCACCCCACGATGCTCACTCTCACACGGCCCTGATCTTCGCCGGTGAGGAGATCGAGACCGTCGGTCCAGGTGTAGGAGAAGTCGACGTCGACGCGGTACTCGCCGGGCGTGGCGTCGGCGTGCACGGCGAGCTCGAGTCGCGCCGTGCAGCTCAGGTCACCGGATTTCCCGGAGTCGCTGAGCTCGATGTCCATCTGCTCGAGTGCCTGCTGGTTGTCGGGGTCCTTGGGGCGCAGCGAAACGAAGTCGCAGGTGAGCAGGCGCCCGTCGAAGACTTGTGTCGTGCTGATCGTGAGCTCGACGCTGCGCGTCTCACCGCGCCGCAGCTCGACGGCGATGCGATTCGAATCGTCGCCGCAGGCGCTCGCGAGCATCGTCAACGCGAGCGAAATCGCGGCAGCGGTGCGGCTGAATGGGTGCCAGGATCCTCGCATGACCGATCCTCCCGTGCTTGCGCTCACAACCCGAACGTCTCGTAGACGAATGCACAGTCGCGACGGATGGCGTCGGCATCGAGGCCGAATTTCTCGAGGCTGTAGCTGTGCTTGCTCTGGTAGCCGCGCTGCTTCTCGGCCTGGCTGCGGATCGCGGCGGCGAGCGCTTCGCTCTTCGGCGTGCCCGTGAACGCGAGAATCTCGTCCATGACCACGTCGAACTCGCGCATCAAGCGGTCGTAACGGACGATGTAGACGTTCTCCTTCGGGATCGCGCCCGAGGTGTAGTCGTCGTGGAAGCGCCTGAGCAGCAGCGTGTACCCCGCGACCATCCGCTCGATGTAGCGTCGCTTGAGATGATCGGGGCGGTTCCAGAAGCCGAGCGCCTTGTCGAGCACGCCCGAGGTCAGGCTCAGCGCCGACGGCAGCACCTCCAGGGGGTCGCGCACCATGTAGAGAATCTTGGCGTCGGGAAAGCGCCGCAAGAAGGTCGGCAGCCACGCCGAGAGCGAGAAGAGCTTGGCCACCACGCGATCGGCGCCATGGGCCACCAGGCTGCGCTTCCACAGTGATTCCAACCAGTCTCCGTCGCGGCGGCTGGTGTCGCGCTGGCGCGGATCCACCAGATCCACGCGGTCTTGCTCGTCGAAGGCGAGGATGAAGCCGTAGAGAAACATGCCGTCGAAGAACCGGAACAAGAACGAAACGTCGTCCGTCTCCACCGACGTCAGGCTGGTCTCGTGGGCGACCGTCGAGTGGTGACGAGCTGGGCTGACCTTTTCCAGGAACGGCAGAATCGGCTTGATGAGCGCTTGAATGGTCAGGGAGGAGTAGAGCATCCGCCACAGCTCGAGGCCGGCGCCCACGCCGTGATCGGTCAGGAAGCGTTGCAGGAAGGTGGTGCCCGTGCGCGGGTTGCCGACCAGCACGATCGGGCTTCGCACCTGGGTCCGGCGCAGCGCCGGAAAGAAGATCGGGTCGAGACACCAGCCGAGGGTCACGACGAGGCGCAAGAACGCAAACAGCACGAACGTGAGGATCGGTGGGATCCACGCTCCGAACGTGCGACCGACCGTGACGTAGGCACGAACGATTCGACCCAGCATCGGCGAGTTGTCCTCCGCGGTGACGACGTCGAGAATCGATCGGCGCGCTTGTGCGACGTGAGCCGGCTGCCGTCGGAAGCGAGCCGTCGCGAGCCCGTTCCCAGAACGCGACCACGCAGCTTCCCGTGGCCACGCGACCGCTCGGTGCGTAGGTCGTGCCGAATCGTGAGGCGTCTCTTAGTTTGCACGATTTTCCGGAGCGGCGCGCGAGATGAATGGCGTGCGACGCGAAATGGGGAGCGCCGAGATGCGACGCACACCGACCCATCGAGAAGCGCCCGCTGTGCCGCGCGGCGCCGCCCTGCTGGCCGTCGTGCTGGTGGCCGTCATCGGCTGCCGCGGTGGGCCTTCGAAGCAGGGCGCCATCCGCGAGAAGCCGTCGCCATCTCCCGTGCAGGAAAGCGCGGCGCCGCCGGCTGCGCCCTCCGAGCCCGCTGCGGCGCCCGCGCCGGAGCCTGCAACGCCGAGCGTCGCCGCGCTCCTCGGCCTCTCCGATCCTTCAGTCGCCGAGGAGGTCGGGAAGCTCCTCGATGCTGCCGCCAAGTCACTGGCCGGAGAGCCGATTCCCGATGCCGACGCGCTCTACCGCTACCTGGAGCAATCGATCACCGAGACGCGCGACGGCGTCACGTTCAAGCGCAGCCCCGACGAGATCTCACGAGGCGCCGGCGCGATCCTCGAGGCGCGTGAGCAGTGGGGCAGCGAAGCCGAAGTCCTGTTGCGCCGCGCTGCCGATCGCGTGCAGCAGGCGAAGTGGGGATTCACGAGCCACGCCGCCAAGGCGGCGGTGCTGCACGCGCTCACCACTCTTCACCCGAGCCCCGCGGCGAGCCGGTTCCGCTTCCACGCGGACCTCGGCCTCGCCAAGCCGACCCGCCCGCTCGCTTGCCCCGAGAGCGATCCGCGCTGGTCGGTGACGAAGCGCGCACGCTATTTCGAGGACAAGACCTTCGTTCGCTTGCAGCAGACGGCCGATGCGGCGCTCCCGGATGGCGCCATTCGCGAGGCGGTCGCGTTGCTCGCCGTACCGGTGACGATGAACGAGTTCCTGCAGGGTGGATCCGGCGAGGTCCCGCCGCTCGCCGATTCGGTCGTGAGCCGATACGGCGAGCGCGCCCTCGGTTGCTTGTTCGAGGCGCTCGCGGACCCGGTGGCCGCGAGCGCAGCGGTGAACGGTAGCGTGGAGTCCTTGCGCTACAACGCTCAGCTCGTGGCGAAGAAGCTGCCCCTCGACGCGTCGCTCAGGCTCTATCGGGCGGCACTGCAGGCGGGTTGGACGGATTGGGCACGAGACATGCCCACGACCTCCGAGCACCAAGCGCTCGCGAAGGAGCTCGGCGATGGTCCGTACTTGCCGGCGTTCCAGAGCCCGTACCGGCTGCCCGCGCCGTCGCGCGCGGGGTGAGCGCCGCTCGATCTCGCGAATCGGGTGGTGGCGGCGCTGGATTCAGCGCGTGGCGTCGATCGAGCCCACCACCGTGATCTCGGCGCCGTCGTTCGGATAGGTCTCGGTGATCGTTCCGATCAGGCTGGTGTCGGAAACCAGCGTCAGCTCCAAGCTCACCAGGTCGGTCGAGTCCGACTCCTCGGGGATGTCGGAGGCGACGATCAGCGTGCCGTTCTTCGTGTAGTCGCTGGTCCACGCGTACACGGTGTCCGCGTGCTGCGCGGAAAAGGTGACCTGGTGCGGGGTGGACGAGAAGCGCAGCGCAGCGGCGTCGTACTGAAACGAATCGCCGCCGCTCATCGCGAGCGTGCCGATGGTCCACTCACCCAGCTCGCTCGGTGCAGTCGAACCGCCACCACCCCCGCCGCCACCACCGCATCCGGTGGCGACAACGAAGACCGCGAGGCAGCAACCGAGGCCAGCTCGACGAGAGCGCTGTGGGGTCATGGCGCGGGTCTCCGCTTGCGCGCCGCGACGGCGCGTTGAGGGGTGTTCGCGGGGCGCGGTCGCGCTCCCTGCTCGCTCCTTTGGACGTAGGCGTGCGCCCGATATTCACGCCGTGTGGGTGGTGGCGCGCTGACGACCGCCGAGCGGCGTGGCACGATGGCCGCGCCGCGCCTCGGTCGAGTGGGGCGCCGGCGCAGGCCACGCCAGCTTCATGCACGCCCTCTTCGCGATCACCGACCACGGCTTCGGCCACGCCGCGCGGCAGATGGCCGTCGCGCGGCGGCTGCTCGAGCGTGAGCCGAGGGCACGGCTGACTTTCTGGTCGATGGCACCCGCCGCGATCTTTCGTGGCTTCTTGGGTGACCTCGACCGCTGGTCGCTGGAGCCGGTGCGAATGGACGTGGGCGTCGCACAGCACGACGGTATCACCCACGATCTCGACGCCACGCTCGATCGCCTGGAGTCGCTGTGGGCGGGCGCAGGGCCGGTAGAGCTGCTTGCGGCACGCATGCGCGCGAGCGGCGCGGATCGTGTGATTGCCGACGTCCCGCCCGCTGCGTTGCTCGCGGCCGCGGCGGCGCGGCTGCCCTTGGCGGCGTGCACCAACTTCGATTGGGCATTCATCTACGGTCACTACGCCGCCGCCGATGCGCGCTTCGCGCGGTGGCGTGATCTCGCGACGCGTGCCCACGGCGCGACACCGCTCGCGCTGCGGCTGGTGCCGGGTCCCGCGCTGGTCGGATTCCCGCGTGTGGTCGAAGTTGGGATCGTGTCTCGACTCGCACGAGGCGACGCGCGCGCTTGGCGTGCCCAGATCGCCAGACCCGGTGAGCGCCTGGTGCTGCTTTCGTTCGGCGGATTCGGGCTCAGCGATCTCGCGCGCCGGCTGCCGCGCATCGCGGGCGTGCGCTGGATCACGGCGCCGCCGCTCGCGCCGCTCGCGGAACGCGACGACTGCACCCACGTCCCCGATCTGCCCTATCCGAGCCTCGTCGCGGGATCGGACGTGGTGTTCTCGAAGCCGGGTTACGGCACCATCGCCGAGGCGGCCGGGAACCGCACACGCTTCCTCTACGCGTCGCGCGCCGATTTCCCCGAAACCCCGCCCATGGTCGAGTGGATGATGCGCGAGCTGACGTCGCTCGAGATCCCTCCCGAACGTCTCGATCCCCAGGGCATCGCGGCGTCGCTCGAGGAGATCCTCGCCATGCCCGCGCGGTTCCCCGAGCACGTCGACGGCGCCGACCGCGCCGTCGACCAGATCCTCGCGCTCGCGTGAGCCGCGGCCTGTGTTGAGCGCGCGCGAAGAATCAGTCGGGAAGAAACCGGGCGAGCAGCTCGCGCACCGCCCGCGGGTCGTCGAGGCGAAACCGCGCACGGGTCGGGTTCGGTCCCACGTGTACGCTCACGGCTCCGGCAGGTAGGGCCGCGAACAGCTCCTCGTCCGTGGTGTCGTCGCCGATCGCGAGCCAGCCTGCACCTTCACCGAGCCGATCTGCGAGCCGCGCGACGATCTGACCCTTGCTCACCCCGACCGGCCGCACTTCCAGGACCTTGTCGCCGAGCAGCACCGCCGCGGGGCTGGACGCGACCAGCTCGGAGAGATGGAGCCGCAGCTCGTCGGCCTGGCGGGCGCCGAATTGGGGATCGGCAGCGCGCCAGTGCCACGCGAGCCCCGCGCCCTTGACCTCGATCAGGGCGCCCGGAGTGGTTTCGACGAAATGCTCGAGGATCGGTCGCACGCGGTCCCGCCACGCCAGGTCGGGCGCCGCGTGGCTTCGCCAGTGAGCAGCGTCGCAGTCGCGAGAGGCGAGCCCGTGCTCCGCGTGGAGATGGACGGCGAGCGAGCCGAGCCACGCTTCGAGCGTCTCGCGGGTGCGACCGCTCACCACGTGCACGTCGGTGTGCGTGCGTCCGGCGAGCGCAGCCAGCAGATGGAGCAGCTCGCCGTCTGGCTCGGCCTCGTCGGGCTTCGGCGCAAACGGCACCAGCGTGCCGTCGTAGTCGAGAAGCAAGACCAGCGGGCGCGCCTCACGCAGCCGGTCGATCCGTTCGGCGAGCGAGATCGTCTCGCGCGGTTCCACGACTGCGACCGGCGCCGGTGGTGCGACCGCGTGCAGGTCGTCGAGAAACGCGTGTTGCCAACGATGGACGTCGTACGCGCGCACCCGGCTGCGTAGGGTCGCCATGCGGTGGCGTCGCTCCTCGCTGCTCGCGGTGAGCGCGCGGTGGAAGATCGCGGCGGTCGCGTCGATGTCGTAGGGATTCACCAGGAACGCGCCGAAGAGCTCGTCGGCTGCGCCGGCGAACTCGCTCAGCACCAACGCACCATCCCCGTCGGTGCGCGCGGCGACGAACTCCTTGGCCACCAGGTTCATGCCATCGCGCAGCGGAGTCACCAGCATCACGTCGGCGGCCCGATAGAGCGCTGTGATGTCCGCCGGCTGGTAACTGCGGTGGATGTAATGGACGGGCACCCAGCTCGGCGTGGCGAAGGCTCCGTGGATGCGGCCGATGAGCGTGTGCACCTGGTTGCGGAACTCGCGATACGAACGCACCGTCGACCGCGATGGCGAGGCGATCTGGATCAGGCGCACCCGTTCGCGCAGCTCGGGGTGCTGCTCGAGCAAGCGCTCGAACGCCAGCAGGCGCCTCGGGATGCCCTTGGTGTAGTCGAGACGGTCGATTCCCAGCAGGATCGATTCCTGGCCCGTCCCACGGATGCGCTCCACCTGGTCGTGGACCGCGGGCGATTCGGCGTGGCGCTCGAACTCTTGGGGGTCGATGCCCATCGGATACACGCCGAGTCGCACTTCGCGTGATCCGAGCCGGACGCGGTCGATCTCGACGGCGCGCCCCAGCGTGCGCAGCGTCGCTGCCGCGAAATGACGCAGGTAGCGAAACGTGTGGAACCCCACCAGGTCGGCAGCGAGCATTCCCTCCAGCAACGACTCGCGGCCGGGCAACGTCCGGAACACGTCGCTCGGTGGAAACGGCACGTGCAGGAAGAAGCCGATGCGCGCGTCGGGGATCTTGCGCCGCAGCAGCGCCGGCACCCGCATCAGGTGGTAGTCGTGGACCCACACCACGTCGCCGGGGCGGTGATGCTGGGCGACGGCGTCGGCGAAGCGCTCGTTCACACGTTCGTAGAGATCCCAGTCCTGGCCTTCGATCGGCACGCGATCCAGCAGGTAATGAAACGTCGGCCACAGCACTTCGTTGCAGAACTGCTCGTAGAACCGATCGACTTCCTCGGCTGCGAGGTCCACGCCCACCAGTAGCTTCGAGCCGAGCCGTCTTCTCAGGGCCTCGCCGATCTCGCCGGTGAGCGGCTCGCGGGTGCCCGGCCAGCCGATCCACAGCGATTCGCCCTTCGCGTGCAGCCGACCCAAGCCGGTCGCCAGCCCGCCGACGCTGCGGCTGAGCGCGATCCGGCCACGGTTCACGCTCACCGACACCGGCAGCCGATTGGAGACGATGAGCACGCGCGCCATGGCTCAGGTCCAAGCGCGCACCCGACCATCGCGCGCTTCGAGCAGCTCGCCGATGGTCGTGGCCGCGTGGATCAGGCCCACGTGTGTGTAGGCCTGGGGGAAGTTGCCGAGCAGCCGGCCGCTCGCCGGATCGACGTCCTCGGAGAAGAGCCCGAGCGGGTTGGCGTGCGCCAGCACCCGCTCGAAGACCTCGATCGCCTCCTCCAGCCGCCCCATGAGCGCCAGCGCTTCGGCCCACCAGAACGAGCAGATCGTGAACGCACTGGTGGTCTCGCCGAAGTCGTCGAGGTTCCGGTAGCGCAGCATGAGCCCGCGATCGACGAGCCGCTCGGCGTAGGCGTCCACCGTGCTGCGAAAGCGCGGATCGTGGGCGTCGACGAGGCCCAACGTGGGCAACAACAGTAGTGACGCGTCCGGAAACTCGCCGTCCAGCGCTTGCGTGAAGTAGCCGTGCCGTTCGCTGAACCCGCGGCTCAGCACCACCTCCCGCTCGCTCGCGGCGATGGCTTCCCACTGATCCGCGAGGTCGGGATAGCCGAGGGCCCGCGCCAGCGCGGCACCGCGATGCACGGCGACCCAGCACATGGCGCGCGAGAACGTGTACGGGCGCAGCAGCGAGCGGTACTCCCAGATCCCGGTGTCGTCGTGGGGAGCGACGGCGATCGCATGCTCGACGAGCTGCCGGATCAGCGGGAAGAAATCCCGCGGACGGTCGTGGACGATGCGCGGATCGGTGAGCAGCGTCTCCAGGCACAGGATGACCTCGCCCATGAGGTCGTTCTGGCGCTGCTCGACTGCGGCGTTGCCGATTCGGACGAACCCGTTGCCGCCGAAGCCCGCCAAGTGCTCGAGCATCAGCTCGGGTAGCTCGCGTTCGCCGCCGATGCCGTAGACGGGCTGGAGAGGACCGGCTTCGACCACGTCACGCAGGTAGTGGATGAAGCGCTCCCCCTCGTTCAGGTGACTGAGCCGCCGCAACGCCTCCACCACGAACGCCGCATCGCGAAGCCAGCAGAAGCGGTAATCCCACGTGCGCGGCGTGCCGAGCGCCTCCGGAATGCTGGTGGTGGTGGCGGCGATGATCGCGCCGGTGTCGTGGTAGGCGTGAAGCTTCAGGCACAGTGCCGAACGCAGCACCGCCGCAGGCGCGAAGGTGGGTAATGCACAGGTCTTCGCCCAAGCCCGCCAGCCGGCGACGGTGAGCTCGAGGTCGTGACGGACCCGAGCGTGAAGATCGTCGCCGTCCCCGGGCTCGCAGCCGAGCACGAACGAGATCGGGCGCGTGAGCGCGAACTCGCGCTTGCCGAGCACGTAGGGGGTCGGCAGATCGGTGGCGAGGTGCAGTCGCGTAGCGCCACCATCGATCTCGATGCCCGAGGAAACCTGGCGCAAGCTCACCGGGGTGCGCGCGTAGTCCGGCCGCGGATCGAAATCCACGCGCAAGCGCGGATGGCCGCGCAGCGGTCGAATCACCCGGGCGATCTCGATCGGCAGCCGCGCGCCCAACCCGTGCGGGATGCGCGGCGCGAAGTCCACGACCTCCCACGCTGCGTCGCCTTGCTCGAAGTGGATCGACGTGACGTTGGTGTTGGGGCGGTAGCTGAGCTGGCCCGCGAGCTCGTGCTCGCCGGCCAGCACGCGGAACGTGCCGCCGCGCTCGCGATCGAGGAGGCGGGCGAACACCGACGGTGAGTCGAAGCGCGGCCAGCACAGCCATTCGATGGCGCTGGTGGGGCTCACCAGCGCCAGCACGCGTCCGTTGCCGAACACGGCGTGATCGAGGCGGGGCGCATCGCTCGCGTTCGACATGGCGGCCCTCGTTCGGATGGTCTCGAGGATGGGCTCTTGCGGCCTGGGTGACAGCGTCACTCGCTGCGCACGCGACGGCGGTTGGGTGCGTTGGCTCGGGTGACCGAGCGCTTCCGAACGCGAGCGATGTCGTCCCCGGTCCCGACCACCACCAGGGTGTCGCCTGCGTGCAGCGCCGCCGCAGGGTCGGGCAGCCGCTCCACGGTCTCACCCGTGCGACGCACGGCCACCACCGTGAGACCGTGGGCGGCGCGCAGATCCGCTTGCCGGAGCGAGCGCTCGTCGAGCTCGGGCGGTACCGGCACACGCTCGGTCACCAGCCCCGGCTGCAAGTGCACCTGGCTCGCCATGCGCGGCCGCGTCACACCCGGGATGTCGGACGCGTGGTCGGCGATGCCCAGGAACTCCTCGCTGAGCAGCTCGCTGGTGTAGACGCGCAGCACGTCGCGCCGCGAGATCAGGCCGGCGAGCTTTCCCGTCTCGTCGATGGCCGGCAGCTCGTCGCGCTCGTCCCACACGAACTCGTCCAGGCAATCGGCGAGCGTGTCCGTGACTCGCACCGGACGAACGTTGGCGGTGGCGAGGTCGCGTGCGCTCACGAGCGTATCCAGGGCGCGGACCTCCGGGTCCTGGATGTCGAGGATCGAAACCTCGCCGGCGAGGTTGCCAGCCGTGTCCACGACGTACGCGCGCACCAAGCCGCGGGTCAGGAACGCGGCGATCACGTCGCCCAGGGGGGCGCACTCGGAAAGGCTGAACTCGACCGGTCGCATCACCTCACGCACGGTGTGGGCGCGCATGATCACATCCTCGCGGCGGTGGAGCTTGATGCCGCGCTTGGCGAGCGCCAGCGAATAGAGCGACTCCGAGCCGAGGGCGCGTGCCACCAGCGACGCGAGCGTCACCACCAGCATCACCGGCAGGATGATCTTGTAGTCGCCGCTGATCTCGAAGAGCAGGATGAGCGCGGTCAGCGGCGAGCTGGTGGCTGCGGCGAGCACGCCGGCCATGCCCACCAGCGCGTACGCACCCGAGCCGGCGGTCACCGTGGGCAGCACGTCGTGAACGACGGTGCCGTAGAGCCCGCCCGCGATCGAACCCAAGTAGAGCGACGGTAGGAAAACGCCTCCCGAGCCTCCCGAGCCGAGCGTGACGCCGGTTGCGACGATCTTCGCAGGCAGCAGCAGGGCCAGCGTCTGCCAGTCCAGGGATCCGCTGAGCGCACCATCCATCGTCAGGTAGCCGACGCCGTAGAGGTTGGGCAGCGCGAGCACCAGCACTCCCACGAGCAGACCGCCCAGTGCCGGCTTGACGGCGGGAGGAAGCGGCAGCCGCTGCGCGTGATGCTCGATGGCGTGCA
>CAYUSL010000011.1:0-37706 GCA_964447125.1 uncultured bacterium
GCAAGGATCAGTACCTCGGCAACCACCACCCGATCGGCTTCAACTACGACGACGTGCAGTCGGGTGACACCGAGATCCGCAGCGCCGACACCGCGATGCTGACCCCGAGCTCTTTCGTGCGCGACCACCTGGCTGGCGACGCGCACATGGAATGCGCGACCTGCCATTCGGTCCACAACAAGGGCAACGACGGCGAGCGCCTGCTCTGGAGAAGCGACCAAAACAGCGAGCTCTGCTTGACCTGCCACGACAAGGGCAACTACACGGCACCTTGAAGTTGCGCCCTCGCGGCTAGCCCTGGCGAACGGAGGGGAATGGGTCCGCCCATTCCCCTCTCGCCTTTTTTGGAGGGGTAGCTGGTGACGTGCTCGAGCGCTCGGACGGAGCTCATGACGGCTTTGACGGCCCGGTGCGCGCGGTGATAAGAGGCGCCCCATGAGCGAGCCGGTGAAGTGCCGATTTCATCCGTTGCGACGCGGGGTTGCGGCGGTAGCCACGATCGCGGTCGTGGCCATGGCAGCGTCCTGCGCGAAGCAGGTCGAGCCGACCGGGCCCCCCGTCTTCTTTCCGCCGGCGCCGGAGCTACCGCGGATCCAGTTCCTGACCGCGCTCAACGGGCGCAAGGATCTGGAGGAGCAGTCGGCGTTCGATCGCTTCGTGCTCGGCGAGAAGCCGGATCTGAAGGTCGACAAGCCGTACGGCGTCGCGATCCACGCCGGCAAGCTCTACGTTTGCGACACCAACTCGACGGTCTTCGTCTTCGATCTCGAGGATCGCACGTTTGGTCCGCTCGAAGGCGCCATCGGACCGGGCCGGCTTCGACAACCGACGAACGTCGCCATCGACGAAGGTGGCACCAAGTACGTCGCCGATCCGGTGCGGGGGCAGATCGTCGTCTTCGGGCCCGACGACGCATACGTGACGGCTTTCGGCACACCGGGGGCGTGGCGTCCGGTCGACGTCGTGCCGCTCGAGGGTCGGCTCTACGTGGTGGATGGAACCAAGCGTTTGATCGTCGTGCTCGATGCGAAGACCGGTGCAGCGCTGAAGACCATCGGTGACAAGGGAGAGCCGACCGAGCGGTTGGACAGGCCGACGAACATCGCGCTCGATGCCGATGGCTATCTCTACGTGACTGATTTCGGCCGCTTTCAGGTGCTCAAGTACGATCGCGACGGGCATTTCAAGGCGTCGTTCGGCGGACTCGGCGCCGATTTCGGCCACTTCGCACGTCCCAAAGGCGTTGCAGTCGACCACCAAGGTCGCCTCTATGCGGTCGATGCGTCCTTCAACAACGTACAGATCTTCAATGGCGACGGCCGTCTGTTGCTCTTCTTCGGCGAGAGCGGCGATGCGCCCGGTGGATTGCTGCTCCCTGCAAAGGTTGCGATCGATTACGACAACTTGAAGTACTTCGAGCCGTATCTCGCGCCTGGCTTCCGGCCCGAGTACCTGATCCTGGTCACGAGCCAGTTCGGTGACCGCCGCGTCAACGTCTTCGCCTACGGCCGAGCCGCCGACAAGGCGTATCCCAGCGATGCCGACGCGTTGAAGCAGATCGAGGAACGGAAGAAGAGGGAGTCGGCTCCTCCGCGCTGATCGTCGAGCGCTGCGCACGATCGTCGTTCCGACGCGAATGAAGGCCAAGACGAGCGCGGCGTGGATCCTGTTGGCGATCCTTCTGCCGGCGGGGTGTAGTCCGGCCGAACGCTACGACCTTCTCTCGAAGGTCTTCGACGGCGTGCCGCCGCCCCCTCCCGAAGCGAGCGCCGCGGACTCGCTCCAGGACTCCGCGCTGCTCACGAATCAGCGCGAACGTGCGCTCCGTGGTACCCACGGGCCGTACGGCGCGCGAATGTGCAACGCCTGCCACGAGTCGGTGGCCAACAACAAGCTCGTGGCACCGCGCGAGCAGCTCTGCGTGCGCTGTCACGACCTGAATCTGAACGCGCGCTTCGTGCACGGGCCTCTGGCCTCCGGCGGATGCACGGTCTGCCACGATCCACACAGCTCCCGCTACCGCTTCTTGTTGGTCGCCGAGCCCGAGACGTTTTGCTTGCACTGCCACGATCGTGACGCGATAGCGCGGGTCGAGGCACACCACGAGACCGATGCGCACTGCACCACCTGTCACGATGCGCACCAGTCGAACAAGAAGTATCTGTTGAAATGAAGCGTTTCTCCGTCACGGGCAGATGCCTTCTCGTCGCGACTCTCTGGGTCGCGGTGCTCGTGCCGGCGGTCGTCCGAGCCGACTGGAAGCAGTTCGTACCCACGCCGCAGGACAACGATCTCTTCCTCGAGACGTTCGCATCCTTCGAACGCGACCACTCCACGGGCATTCCGACGCCGATCCTCTGGACCGACACCTTCTTGCGCGAGAAGCTCAGGCTCGACTCAGACGGGTTCTCCTACGACCCACGTTTCCTTCAGTACCACTTCTCGCTGGGTGTGCTGCTACGCCAAGAGGATTACGAGAACAGCCAATTCGAGCAGCTCGATTGGCGCTACGGGGAGGGCGTCGAATACGACGTCCGTGTAGCCGTGTTGCCCGAGCACCGTTACAACCTCGATCTCTTCGCCACCCGCGTCGAGTCGCTCTACCAGCAGCAATCGGCCGTCCAGCACGACGATGTCGGCACCACCTACGGCGGCTCGTTGCAGTATCGCGACAAACCCTATTTCCTGCACGCGGGCTTCGTCGACAACACGGTGGAATCGAGCGGTGCGACGTCGGAGGTGCAGCGGCTCGACACCGACGCCCAGTATTTCAAGCGCTTCACCGACGGCAACGAGCTTTCGTTCAGTGGCGCGTACAACCCCGCCTGGTTCGACGCATCGGGTGGGCTCGACGGCCGGTCGGACGAGTACCTGCTCGGTAATTTCATCAATCTGAAGGACGCACGGTTGTCGTCGGACCTCACCTGGCATACCAGCGAGCAGTCGAGCGACGCATCGGGACGGCTCGAATACGACCAATTTTTGTGGGACGAGCGCCTCGTCGGCTATCTACCCTGGAACTTCCGCACCGAGGCGCGCTACCGCTATCAGGATGACCAGAGCCGTGCCGTCGCCGAGGACGATGGCTCGATTCAGGATCTTTCGAGCCACGGTTACGACGTCCGATTCGACGTCATCCATCGGCTCTTTCAGAGTCTCGACTCACGCTACACGCTGATCGACGATTTGCGGAGCTCGCCCGGCGGGCGATCGACGAACCTCTCCAACGGCATCACCGTCAACTACACCAAATCGATTCCGACGGGGCGCCTGCTCCTGGGCGCGAACGCGGCGCGATCGGACACCGACAGCCGGGGACGCGGCACCGACATCGTGAACGAGCCGCACCTCGCCGTTTCGGTGCCGATCGACGTCTTCACGCTCGACCAACCGAACGCCGACGAGGCCTCGATCCAGATCTTTCTTCGCTCGCCACTCGCACCCTTCGAGCTCGTTCAGCTCACGCGCAGCGAGAACTACGCCGTGCGGGAGGTTGCGAATCTCAACACGTTCGAGATTCAAGTCTTCGCCCTGCCGCCGCGTTTCGCGGTGCCTGGCGCGTACGATTTCTTCGTTTCGTATTCGCTCTTGGTCGGGGATTTCGAGGTGCGTATCGATACGCTCGGGACGAATGCGACCCTCGAGCTTTTCGACGATCTGCTCGCGCCGTACGTCGCGTACACGACCCAGCAATCCGACGTGCTCTCGGGATCGTTCCCCGGGTACGCAGTGGATTCGTCGGTCTACACCGCCGGCCTGCGGATCACCCTGGGGCCAGTGCGTCTGCGCGGCGAGTATCAAGACCTGGAATGGGATGTGAATCCCTACGACGCGTGGCGTGGCGAGGTCCAGTACGTGGATTCCTTGCAGCACGGTATCAGTCTGTTCGGCTCCGCATCCTACGTGCGCAAGCATTACCGCGAGGGCTCGCTCGTCTACGACCTGGCCGCCTACACCGAGGACACCGTCTCCGTCACGGGCAGCATCCAGAAGCGCTTCGTGGACCCGGCGATGTCGATCTCCACAGGCGGCTCGTTCCAGCAGGTCGAAGGGCTCGTCGACACGCGCGCGTTCGCGCTCAACGGCGCCTGGAATTGGTCGATCGGCAAGCTCGACTTCTCGCTCGGCGTGAGTGCCTACGGTAGCGAATCGCAGAGCGGGCAACCCATCCCCCTGCGTCGCGACCACGAACTGGTCTACGTTCGCGTCACGCGGCAGCTCTACTGAGCAATGCACCTCATGTGCTCGAGCGAACCGATCCCGAAACTGCGATCTCCCGGCGTGCCGGCACGCTGGTGGCGCTTGGTGCTGCTGGTGGCCCTCGCCAGCGAAGGCTGTGCGGCGCAGTGGACGCTGCGCACGTCGTCGCCGGATGCGCCCTTGCAGTGGCCGTACGCGCCTGCACCCGCCAAGGTCGCCTACCTACACGCCCTCGCCGGGGTCGTTCGCGGAACGGACCTCGGCAGCGTGCTGCGCGTGGTGGCTTTCGGCAGCGAAAGCGAGGATCGCGATGCGTTCGTGCTTCCCGTGGCGGTGGCAGTCGGTGCGGACGGGAGGCTCGCGGTTGCGGATCTCGGACGGCGCTGCGTCCATCTCTACGTTCCCGGTGAATCCCGATATCAGCGAGTGACCGGAACCGAGGAAGAACCGCTGCAATCGCCGGTCGCCGTAGCATTCGACGAAGCGAACGAGCTCTTCGTTTCCGATTCGGCTGGGCGGGTGCTCGGATTCGATGCGGCCGGGAATCTCCGCTTCACGCTCAGGCGAGCGGGCGCGCGCAGCCTCGCGCGTCCCACGGGACTGGCCTACGACCGAGAACGCAAGCGGCTCTACGTGGTCGATACGCTGGCTGCCGAGATCGACGTGTTCGACGACGCCGGCAACTTCGTGTCCGCGTTCGGCTCGCGCGGTGAGGGCGCTGGCGAGCTCAACTTTCCCACCCACGTGTTTTGCACCTCGCGCGGCGAGCTCTACGTCACGGACGCGATGAATTTCCGGGTGCAGATCTTCGATCCGAGCGGCAAGGTGCTCGGCGGATTCGGCCGCCATGGCGACGGCTCGGGCGACCTGGCGATGCCCAAGGGCGTCGCGGTGGATCGGGACGGCGTCGTTTACGTGGTGGACGGGTTGTTCGACAACGTGCAGCTCTTCGATCGCGGCGGCCGACTGCTCTTGACCCTGGGAGCACGCGGCACCGATCACGGCGAGTTCTGGCTTCCCTCGGGTGCGTTCATCGACGACGAGGATCGGCTCTATGTTTGCGACTCCTACAACCGCCGGATCCAGGTGTTTCGGATCACCCGGGGTTATGGCGATGCACGTGCGTGAGCACCGCGGCGTGCGCCGCTGGCAGATCGCGATCGGCTTGGTCGCGACGGTCGTGCTTCGGGCGGGAAGCGCTAACGCCACGTCCGACATCGTGAACACACCTCACAACCTTTCGGTGTCTGGCACGGGGCCGGTCCGTGCGCTCACCGAAAATCGCATCTGCGTCTTCTGCCACACCCCCCACAACGCGGCACCGCTTTCTCCGCTCTGGAACAAGGAGCTGGGCGGCCGTGTCTACTCGGTCTACACGAGCCCGACGCTGCGCGCTGGTCCGCTAGCGCAGCCATCGGGACCGACCAAGCTCTGCCTCACGTGTCACGACGGTACGATCGCGATGGGTACCGTTCTCAATCCGTCCACCGGCATTTCGATGACGGGTGGTGGCGTGTTTCCGCCCGGGAGCCTCGCGAGCTTCGGGCTGGATCTTTCGGGTCATCACCCCGTGTCGTTCGCGTACTCGGCAGCGTTGCCCAATGCGGAGCTGGCGCCGACCCCGCCGGTGGATTTGGTGTTCGGCGGGAGCGACGAGCTTCACTGCACGACGTGCCACGATCCCCACGACGACACGTACGGTGCGTTTCTCGCGAAGGACAATCGTTACTCGGCGCTCTGCGTTCGTTGCCACGAGCTGACGGGTTGGAGCACGTCCGCACACGCGACTTCGACGGCGTCGGTGGCCGGCAACCTCCCGCGCCCGCCCAAGACTTCGCCCACCTATTCCCAGCTCGGCGAGTGGGGATGCGAGGCGTGCCACACGCCGCACTTCGCACCCACGGCGGAAGAGCTTCTCAATTTCACGGCACTTCCGCCGGATCCCTTCTCGTGCACGAGCGCCGGCTGCCACAGCTCCGATCCGCCACCGGCACACGGCCCTGGCACGCCGACGCCGATGGCCGACATCGCGGGACAAGTGCGCAAGCCTTCTGCTCACCACGAGGCCGTGGGTGCAGCCACCGCCGGCGGCCCAGGTCGGCCGCGTGGCGGCCGTGCTGCCGCGTCGGGTGTGGCATGCAGCGAGTGCCACAACCCACACCAGGTGAGTGAAGGGTCTGCGGAAGCGCCTTACGTGTCGAATCTGGTGCGAGGTGTGAGCGGCGTGGACCGCAACGGCGCGACCGTCACGTCCGCCAAGTACGAGTACGAGATCTGTTTCAAGTGTCACGCGGACGGCAGCGCCGATCGCGGGCTGGTGCCGCGTGTCGTGGAGTCGACGAACCTACGCCGGGCTTTCGACCCGTCGAATCCGTCGTTTCATCCAGTCGTAGGCATCGGCAAGAACAAGGACGTGCCGAGCGTGCCGTCGCCGTTCGAGCGCGATCTCAGCGTCGCGAGCATTCTCTACTGCACGTCGTGCCACGCCGACGACGACGGTGTCTCCAACGGTCCCCACGGTTCGAATTTCGCGCCGATCTTGAAGCTCCGCTACGAGACCAGCGATCACACGCCGGAGAGCTTCGAGAGCTACGCGCTTTGTTACCAATGCCACGATCGCAGCAGCATCTTGAGCGACGTGAGCTTCCGAACGACTTCAGTCACCCCCGCGGCGATGCAGCGGCCGGGTTCGGGACGACGACCGATTCGAGCGCCGGGCGGCGGTGGTGGCGGCCACAGCGGCCACTTGGCCGCGGGCATCTCGTGTGCAACCTGTCACGACCCTCACGGCGTTCCCGATTCGGGCGGGACTGGTGCCACGGGCACCGGTTCACACACGCACCTGATCAATTTCGATGGCCGAGTCGTGATGCCACTCACCGGCGCCGCGAGCCCGGTATTTCTGGACACTGGCAACGGGTCGGGAACGTGCAGCCTGATCTGCCACGGCGTCACCCACGAAAACGTTTCGTACCCATGAGCCGAGCTGCGTACCCATGCGAGCGCAATGGAGGGATCGAATGAGCCCGAAAACGCTGAAACAGGGCCTGTGTGTCGTCGCGTTTTGGCTCTGCGCGGTCGTGCTCGCATCGGTGCCGGCGCGAGCCGCGGAGAGTGGCTGTGTCACCGAGAAGTGCCACCCGTCGATCCTGAAGAAGAGCAACGAGCACGCGGTCGGCGACACCTGCGATAGCTGCCACGAAGTCGTGGAGGCCGAGCACCCGCAGAAGGGTAAGAAGACGTTCAAGCTCGCGAAGGAAGAACCCGACCTCTGCTACGACTGCCACGACGCGATGGGGCAGAAGAAATCCGTCCACTCGCCCGTCGAGCAGGGGATGTGCACGAGCTGCCACAACCCGCACGCGTCGGACAACGAAAAGCTGTTGACCGATCCGCCCAAGGAGCTTTGCAAGGGCTGCCACGAAGACCAGACCACGTTCGAGTACATGCACGGACCTGCGTCGACGGGCGACTGTGTGGAGTGCCACGCAGTCCACGAGGCCGACGAAGAGCATCTCTTGCTCAAGCCGGAGCGCGACCTGTGTCTGGGATGCCACGACGAGATGGAGGGAATCGATCAGAAGCAATTCGTCCACTCGGCGCTCGATTCCGGATGCACCGCTTGTCACAACCCGCATGGCTCGGCCCACAAGAAGCTGCTCGCAGCCGATGGCCAGGCCGTGTGCTTCGACTGTCACGACAGCATCGCGGACACCGTGAAGGCGGCGACGTCACCGCACAAGCCGGTGGGCAGCGAGAAAGGCTGTGCTTCGTGCCACACGCCCCACGCTTCGGACAACGAAAGCCTCTTGCTGGAGCCGCAGAAGGCGCTGTGCGTGAGCTGCCACGAGAAGATCCTGACCAAGGACATGAAAGTGCTGCACGGCCCGATCGAGAAGGGCGAGTGCGTCGGCTGCCACAATCCGCACGGATCGACCAACCGCAAGATCCTGGAGAAGGAATTCCCGCCCGATGCGTACGTGCCGTACACCGGAACCGAATACGCGCTGTGCTTTTCGTCGTGTCACAAGCGCGAGCTGATGCAGTACGAGGAGACCTCGTTCGCGACCAAGTTCCGCGACGGCGAGCGCAATCTTCACTACGTGCACGTGAACAAGACGGAGAAAGGTCGTTCCTGCCGGTTCTGCCACGAGATTCACGGCGGGCCGAACCCGAAGCTGATCGCCGAATCCGTGCCGTTCGGTCAATGGCAGTTGCCGCTCAACTACGTGAAGACGGAAACCGGCGGTGGCTGTACGCCAGGCTGCCACAAAGCGCAGGTCTACAACCGTGACGTGCCGGGTCGAAAACCCGCAGCAACCAAGGCAACCGCCAAGGGCGGTTGAGCCCGAGTTCACGCCGATCCCGCGGAAGGCGTCCGCGCAGTCCGGGTGCGCGTGCGCCGGTGCGCGGTGATTGCCGACGATTCGCGGGGGGCCGACAGCGCGTTTCGAACGGGTGAGCGGCGCGTGTCAGGTGCGTGAGGGGTAGCGAGATCGTCCCAGGCGCGATCGTAGAGGTTACCAAACCTCCCCGTCCGCTCACCCGTCGCGAATCGATCGACTCGCGCCGTATTCGTGCGAATCGAGCCGTTGTGAGGACACCGATCTTCGCGCGGTGCGGTTGGCGCGAATATTGCCGTTGTCGCGGCAGATCGATCGCGCCCGCTGTGATCGATTTGCGAGGTGAGCCATGGCGCAGCGCGACGCGGAGCCGCCGGGTGAGCACGATGCCCATGGCGACGTGGACTCACCGGAGCCCGAGTTCTCGATCGCCCAGTCGAACGCTCTCGCCCCGTTGCTGATCCTGTTCGGCGTCACCGTTCTCGCCATCTTCCTCTCGATCGTTCGCGCGAAGCCCATCGCACCGCCGGAAGGGGCCCCAGCCGCCAAGGCCTTTTCACCCGTCGATTTCCCTGCGGTGTTCTCGAAAGACGAGGCGCTCGCGGGGCTCGAGCCGGCCGCGGGCGGTGGACCCAAGAAAGAGTTCCCGGTTCCGGCCCCGCCTTTCAGCGAGGACATCTTTCCGTGCTCGGGTTGTCACGCCGACATGGATACCGATTCCACGCGGCGCGAGTTCACCGACATCCACTCGGACATCCGGTTCGAGCACGATGCCGAGCACCGCTGGTGCCTCGACTGCCACGATTCCACGGACCGCGACCAGCTCAAGCTCGCCAGCGGCGAACGCTTGCCGTTCACCGAGTCGTATCGGCTCTGCGGTCAGTGCCACGGCACGCAGTTCCGTGACTGGAAGGAGGGCATCCACGGCAAGCGCACGGGCTATTGGGAGGGGGCGAAGCGTTACTTGCTGTGCGTGAATTGCCACAACCCGCACAGCCCGCATTTCAAGCCGCTGCAGCCCTTGCCACCGCCGGTCCGGCCCAACTTCTTGAGACCCGAGGACGCGGCGCGCGCCGCAGCGGCCATGCCGCCTGCCGGCGGTAACGCGGGTGCGGCCGGGGAGGCACCCCATGGCTGACGGCGGATCGGCGCACGACGGGGCATGCCTCGAGCTCGAGGCCTGCGGCTCGGGTTGCGGAGTGTCCGCGGCCGAGGAGGTGGGTGATTCGAAGGCGCGCCTCGCCAATCGAAGGGACTTCCTGACGGCCGTCGGTTTGGCGGCGGCGGGCTATTTGGCCGGCTGCTCGCCGGCCGCTCGCGAAGAGTTCTTCCAGCGCCGGTTCGTCGAGCTCACGCCCGAGGAGGTCGCTCGCCGGATCGAACGCATGCAGGCGGAGTATCGGAAGAAGTTCGGCCCCGAGGTGACGCTCTCGTCCATGCCAGCGAAACCCGGCGTCCACTTCGGCTATGCGCTCGATCTGTCGCGCTGCATCGGTTGCCGCCGCTGCGTCTATGCCTGCGTCAAGGAGAACAACCAGTCGCGCAAGCCGCAGGTGCAGTGGATCCGCGTGCTCGAGATGGAGAAGACGAAAGGCATCGACTTCGAGAGCGCGAACCCGTACTACGACCACGCCACGGTACCGGACCCGGACCACTTCTACCTGCCGGTGGCGTGTCAGCAATGCGAGAACCCGGCGTGCACGCGGGTGTGCCCGGTGGGGGCCACCTGGAACGAGCCCGACGGCATGGTGGTCATCGATTACGACTGGTGCATCGGCTGCCGTTGCTGCATGTCCGCGTGCCCGTACGGGGCGCGCCACTACAACTGGGCCGAGCCCTCGATCCCGCGCGAGGAGCTCAATCCAAACCTGCACGTCCTCGGCAATCGGCCGCGGCCGCGGGGTGTGGTCGAGAAATGCACGTTCTGCATCCAGCGGGTGCGTGCCGGGCGCTATCCGGCGTGCGTCGAGATCTGCCCGGTGGGCGCACGCAAGTTCGGCAACCTGCTCGATTCCGAGAGTGAGGTCTCGCGCATTCTGCGCGAGAAACGTGTGTTCGTGCTCAAGGCCGAGCTCAAGACCGATCCGAAGTTCTTCTACTTCTACGGACTCTAGGACGGCACATGGGACCGCTGAGCTTTCTCCGAGCGAGCCTTCGATTCGTGCTTCGCGGCGGTAAGGCCTACTGGCTCTGGGTGCTGAGCCTGGCGGCGCTCATCGCGTGGGGCGCCGCAGCGTACGCCGATCAGTTCCGCGAGGGGCTCATCGTCACCAACATGCGCGACCAGGTGTCGTGGGCCTTCTACATCGGCAACTTCACGTTCTTGGTGGGCGTCGCAGCGGCGGCGGTGGTGCTGGTCATCCCCGCCTACATCTACCACTGGAAGCCGATCAAGGAGGTCGCGATCCTGGGCGAGATCCTCGCCATCAGCGCCATCGTCATGTGCTTGCTGTTCGTGGTGGCCGACATGGGGCACCCGGAGCGCGGCTGGCACCTCATCCCCGGGCTCGGCCACATGAATTTCCCTCGCTCCATCCTCGCGTGGGACGTTCTGGTGCTCAATCTCTACCTGTTGCTCAATCTCACCATCGTCACTCACGTCCTCTATCGCGGCATGCAGGGGCGCCCGCCCAATCAGCGATTCGTGGTGCCGCTGGTGCTGTTCTCGGTGCCGGCGGCAGTGGGCATCCACACCGTCACCGCCTTCATCTACGCCGGCACCGCGGCGCGACCGTACTGGAACGCCTCGATCTTGGCGCCGCGCTTTCTGTGCTCGGCGTTTTGCTCCGGCCCCGCGATCATGCTGATCTTGTTCCAGATCCTGCAGCGCACCACCAAGATCGCCATCAAGGACGACGCCATCTGGAAGGTGGCCGAGCTGATGGCGTACGCGATGTTCTTGAATCTTTTCTTGCTGGGTGCCGAGGTCTTCAAGGAGTACTACTCGCAGACCGAGCATCTGCGGCACATCGAGTACTTGTTCAGCGGGCTCGACAAGCACCGCGCGCTGGTGCCCTACGCCTGGGCCTTCGTCGCGTGCGGTGTGGGGGCGTTCCTGCTGTTCCTGATCCCAGCCACGCGACGCAACGTGGTGACGCTCAACCTCGGCTGTCTGCTGATCTACGCCAGCGTCTACATCGAGAAGGGGATGGGCTTGGTGATTCCAGGCTTCACGCCGGACACGCTCGGCGAGGTCTACGAGTACGTCCCCACGTTGCACGAGATTCGGATCGGCGCGGGGATCTTCTCGACCGGATTCCTGGTCTTCACGCTGCTCTGCAAGATCGCCATCCCGATCATGACCGGTGAGTTCCACCGGCATCGGCTGCAGGGCGGGGACCGCACGACCGCGGCCGTCGCGGGCGCCGCTGCCTGAAGTCACGCCTGTCCGTTCGCGCGCGGCGCGCGCCGGATTGGTCGTTGCGGATCAGTTGCTTGCGTCGCCGTTCGGTCTCGACTGCGCGCGGCGCGCGAGCGCCGGTGTCACGATGAGCGCGCCGCCGTAGAGCGCGAGGCTGAAGACCAGCGCGGAGGCCGCTCCGATGCGCAGGTCCTCGAGCACGAGCTTGAGCCCGCCCGCCACCAGCACGGCGCCTGCGAGCGCCACGAGCTCGCGCTTGCCGCCGAGGGCGCGCCACGCCGCGAGGGCGAGCGCTGCTGCTGCGAGCACGCCGGTTCTCACCACCGCGAGACGACCCGGGTCTGCGTGGGGACCGGGAGCGTCAGCGATCGGACCCGCCAGCGTCCGCGCGACCGCGCCGCCGACGGCGACCAACGCCACCGCGAGCGCCGCGACGCGCGCCGCCTTGGCGAGCCGATCGGGTCCCGCGAGCGGCGCGCCGCGATAGGTCAGGAACCCGATCAGGCTGGCGAGCACCAGGATCGCGACGAGGCTCGTGGAAAGGCCGGGCCACGGACCCATCGCCGGTCGTGCGAGCGCGGCGAGCGACGCCGTCATCAGCCCCGACGCCAACGCCGCCGCTGCCGAGAGCAGCGCCGCATGTACTTGGAATACCGGGCGATTCCTCGGTAGCGCGAGCGCCGCGACCGCCACCCCTGCCGCCGCCCACACCACGGGGTAGATCGATCCGGGGAGCAGCACTCGTGCCCCCTCGGCGGCCAAGAACGTCGCGAGGGTGGAGAAGTATCCGCTGGCTGCGTGATGGCCCCAGCGCTGCTCGCTCCGTCGCGACAGCACCGCATGGAGCAGCAAGCCCGTGAGCAGGGCTGCCGCCGCGATCCCGGTGTGCACGCCGCCCGAGGCCACCCGCAGGCTGCCTTCGAAGCCCACCAGGCATACGATGACGGTCTGGGTGATGGCGAAAGGCGTGAGATCGTGCGCCTGTACCAACAGGCGGAGCACGAAGGCTCCCAGGTACACGACCACCAGCCCGAGCTGTGCCGCCAACAGTGGTGCGGTGTGCAGCCATTCGGCGGGCTTGCCGATCAGTCTGAGACCGCCGAGGTGGAGCACCACCAGGTCGAGGACGATGGCGACCACCCAACGCTGCCCGCGCCAACCGTGACCATACGCGAGCACCAGCGAGCCCACGGCGAGCGCCAGCAGGTACGGAACGAACGCTTGGGCCGATTGGGTGACGAGCAACAACGCGACGCCGTCGAGGAGCGCGGCGATGACGGTGATCCAGACGATCGTCGAGAAGACGCGCCGCCATGCCACCACGAGCCCCAGGCAGGTCGTGACCGCCAGAACCGCAGCGGCGGGGCCGGGCGAGAGGAGGTGGAAGCGGGTGGTGGCCTCGAAGACGAGGGGGTACGCGATCAGGCTCGACGCCAGGGCGTGAAATGCCCCGCTGAGGTGCTCGCCGCCGGCTGCGGCGCGGTCCGCGAAGAAAAGCCATCCGATCGCGTACAGGAGCCCGAGCGCCACCCCCACCCCGCTCGAGAGCGTTCCCGACTCCGTGAGCGAACGGAAAAGGAAGGCGCCACCGAGGACGAGGCAGGTTCGCCCGACCAGCGCCGGTAACCCGCCGAGTCGCGCGGCATCGATCGTCGGCGGGCCGACTGCGTCCGCGGCGGTGGGCGCGTCGACGGTCTCGGCGCTCTCGATCGCCGCCTGGGCTTCGACGGTCGACACCGCGCGGCTTTCGACTGCTGCCAGCCGCGCGCCGAGCTTGGCGACGGTGCGCTCGAGCTCGCGAACGCGATCTTCGAGTGGCGTCGGGGAGGACAGGTTTCAGCCTCCTGTAGCGAAGGTCGTACCCGGGAGCGTCGAATCACCGCAAATCGATCGAATGCGCGGTCCTGTTCTCGATTCTTTCTCCCCGTGGCACCGACGGTCGCGCCGAGCCGTCGGCAGAGGCCAGCCAGCACGAGCGTGGCCACCGGAAGAGCCCAGCGCTCGGCGCCGTGCCGTCCTCGCGGTGGCGCGCACGGTGCGTCCGGCGGGAGATGCCGCACGGCGCACGGGCTGGCGCGTGCGCCGTGCGCTTCGTGGACGGTTACTTCACGAGCGTCTTCGCGTAGGCGAAGACGTTGTCGATGGCCGCTTGATCGAGGGACTTGCTGAAAGCCGGCATCGGCTTCTTTCCCTCCGCCAGCAGCTTGAGGACGTCGGCGTCGCTCTTCTTCGAGGCCTTGCTGATGTCGGGAATCTCCACCTTGAGCTTCTCCGCCATCTTGGGGTTGCCTTTGCCGTCGTCGGCATGGCAGTTGGCGCATTTCTTTGCGTAGATGGCCTTACCCGCCTCGACGTCCGCAGCCTTGGCTGTGCCGATCCCCGCGAGCGCCGCAACGGCCAGCAACGTGACGATCGTCGTTCCCACACGCCCCATCACTTCGCCTCCCCGGATCACGCTCGCGCCGCCAAGTGCGTGCGAGGAGCCGCCGGTTGCTGCCGACGGCTCGGCGCAAACGTTAGCAAGACGCTTGCCAGGCTCTGTGGGACGGCGCTGGACGGTGCCGAAGGGGCGAAGGGCCGTCCAGCGAGGCGCACGTCACTTCACGAGACTCTTGGTGTACGCGAGGACGTTCTCGATCGCCGCGGCGTCGAGAGTCTTGGCGTAGCCAGGCATCGGCTTCTTGCCTTCCTGCACCAACTTCAGGATGTCGGCATCGCTCTTCTCCGACGCCTTGCTCAGGTCGCCCATCTCGACCTTCAGCTTGGCTGCCATCTTGGCGTCGCCCTTGCCGTCGGCACCGTGGCAGTTCTGGCACTTCTTCTCGTAAACGGCCTTGCCGGCCGCGGCGTCTGCGGCGCGCGCCGAGATCGCGGGCGCCGAGACCGTGAGCGCGATCGCGGTGATCAACAGCTTCGATCCCAGTTTCATCGTTCACTCCTCCCCATCGGATTCGTGGACCTCCGCAGCGACATGCGGCGGAGGGGATGTTCATCGTGCGAGATCGGGCTTTCACTCCTGCACATCGTCCTCGATGTCGTCGGACTCGTCGGCGTGGTCACGTGGCATGCGCTCGAGGACCCGTCCTGCTGGTGAGAAGCCCGTGAGCCAAGCAGTGTCCATCGGATAGACGACCGGGTCGAAGATCACGAAGTAGAAATGCCACACCAGAATCGAGAGCGTCGCCAGTACGGCTTCGTAATAGTGGAGAGCGGTGGCGACGTCGAGTGCCCATTTCGGCAGATGCTGCATGGCCGCGGTGGAAAACCACAACAGCAGCCCGGAGACCGCCATCACCACACTGCCCCACATGAAGGCGAGGTATTCCGCCTTCTCCGGATAGCCGAGCGTCGGGCTGTGGGGTGGCACGCGGCTGCGGCCGGCGAGCCAGCGCATCTTCTCGCCGAGCTCGTGGAGATCGGAGCGGCCCGGGATCATGCCGGCGATGCACGCACGCGCCTTGCGATTCACGGCCACGTGCATCAGATGAAAGCCGAGCGCCGCCATCATCACGCTGCCGGCGGCGCGGTGAATCAGCCCGCGCAGCTCGAGCGATGCCTCCCAGGCGAGGAGCGGCTTCGCCCACCACGCTTCCGGGAACTTGAGCGCGAAGCCGGTGTAGACGAGCACCAGGAAGCTGAGCGCCGTGAAGCCGTGAGCGATGCGGAAGCCGAGCGAGAGTCGCTCCTCGCCGCGCACCGCCGTACGTCTCGCGCGCCACGTGTCGTTGCGGGCCTTGCGGTAGAGGTCGACGGCGTTGTGCAAGAACATCAGGCCCACGACCAGCGGGATCAGCACCAGGTAGATGCGCCGGATCCACGTCACGACGATGTGCTCACCCTTGTTGGGAAGCACGTGGATCGCGGTGATCGGGAAGGTCTCGCCTGCGCCTGGATGGCATTTGCCGCAGGTCTTGGGCAGGTTCGATGGATGGATGAGCGAGCGTTCGTCGGACGACGGCAGCACGTCGTGAACGCCGTGGCAGGAGGCGCAGTTGGCGACCGTCGCCGAGCCGGTGCGCATCGCGAGGCCGTGGTAGCTGTCCTCGAACGACTTCACCTGTTCCGCAGGAAAGCCGAACTTCTGCGCCAACCGGATGTCACCGTGGCAGCGTCCGCAGGTCATCTTCGGCACGTTGGTGGCCGAGACCGGCGAGCCACGCTCGTGGGGAGCCGCGATCTGGTGCTCGCCGTGGCAATCGATGCAGGTGGGCGCTTCGCGAATGCCGTGTGCTACGGCCTGGCCGTGGATGCTTCCCTCGTAGGCCTTGGCGATCTCTTCGTGGCAATGCCCGCAGGTCCCGGCGACGTTCACTGGGTTGACCTGTGATCGCGGGTCCTGGGGGGGAAGGATCGCGTGGCTGCCGTGGCAACTGCTGCAAACCGCGCCGTGCTTGCCGCTCGCGGCTGCGCGCGCGTGAACACTGTGCTCGTAGGCTTCGATCGGCAGGGTGCGGCCGAAGCCGAGCCGCTTGGCGGTCTCGCCGTCACCGTGGCAATGGCCGCAGGTTTCCGCGACGTGAGTCGCGTGAAGCGGTGACCTCGCGTCGTCGCTGGTCACGATCGCATGGGCGTCGCCGTGGCAGGATTTGCATGCGCTGGGCTCGATCTCGGCCTCGGTGTGTCCCTTGCCGTGGACGCTGCCGGCCAGCTCGGTGAAGACGTCGTCGTGGCAAGGGCGGCAGCTCGAGATCTTGTGCCGCGCGTCGTCGGAGTCGCGCTTTCCTTGGGGATGGCAGTCGAGGCACTCGAACGATTCGTGAGCCGTCCCGGCGATCGCGGCTTGCTCGTCGGGATGACACGTATCGCAGGGGACGTCGTCGTCCTGGCTCTTCGCGTCGTGGCCAGGCCGCGCAGCAGCCGGCCCCGCGACGATGAAGCAGGTGAACAGCGCGAGCGTGACGAACCACGCTCGCATCGGCTCGCAGCAGCGGCGGCGGCTCATAGCCCGCCCGTCGCTCCGTCGTGGCAGTCGGAGCAGATCTGGTCTTGCCACATGTCACCGACGTCACCGGGATGGACGAATTCGAGGCCCTCGAAATTCGCCGCGGTCTTCTCCGTGGACTCGCCTTGCCCCACGATCAGGTGGCACGTGTTGCAATCACGGGTGAGCGTGACGCCGTCCTCGTTCTTGTGGTCGCCGTCGTGACAACGGAAGCAGCCCGGGAAGTTCATGTGCCCGATGTTGTCCGGGTACGGCTTCCAGTTCACTTTCATTTCCGGGAAGACGTTTTGCTCGAAGAGCCTCTGCACCTCGACGATGGCCTGATCGATCTGAGGTTGGTGGTCCTTCGCGTAGTCCGCCTGCTCGTTGCGGTAGTAGGTGGAGAGCGTGTCGGCGATCGTACGCCGTGCTTCCTCGGTGGTTTCGTAGTCCTTGGCGAGCAGCGTGATCGCTTGTTGCTTGATGTAAGGAATGCTGGTGTCGATGCGCTTGGTGAAGAGCGACGTGTCGACCGAGTCGACCGGCGGGTTGTATCGGTGCGACGGACGGTTGTGGCAATCGATGCAATCCATGCGTCGCGGCTTCGCCTGCGCGAGCTCCTCGGGTTTGAGCGGCGACGAGCTCGACTCGTAGACCTTCACCCTTCCGTCGGGTCCAGTGACACGAACCCACGGAATCACCTGCCGTTGCGGATCGGATGCGATGTATTCGACTTTGTTCTCGATGTTCATGTGCCAGTGGATCCCGCCGGCGGGGCCGAAGCTCGGATCGCCGCCTCCCACCTTCATGAGCAACGAGATGGTCCACGGTGAGTTGGTCTCGTCGGCGAGGTAGTGATGGTTTTCGCGGAGTGCTGCGCCGAAGAACTTCCGCGGCCAGTGGCATTGCTCGCAGGTCTCTTGCGCCGGACGCAAGCTCTCGACGGGTACCGGAATCGGTCGCGAGTACTTGTGGGTGAGCACCGAGTAGACCTGGTAGAGGCCTGAGATCTTCGACTTCACGAACCACTCGGCGCCGGGGCCGATGTGGCACTGAACGCAAGTCACCCGCGCATGCGGCGACTCCCCGTACGCCGTTTTCTCGGGGCTCATCACCTGATGGCAGGTGTCGCCGCAAAACATCACCGACTCGGTGAACTCGTAAGCGCGATACGAACCGATCGCGGAGAGCAACAGCAACAGGAACGTGCCGGAGGTCACCGCGATGAAGGTCGTGCGATGGCGAGGAACGTTGAAGTCGATGCGCGGGAAGGGCGGGAACTCACCGGGCTTCGCGCGCTGTCGCCGACGCCGTTCGAGCAGCACACCGATCAGCATCAGGGCCACGCCCAAGAGCAAGAACCCGGGTGCGACGACGTAGGTGAGGATCCCTTGGTAAGGATTTCGAAAGCCGCGGAAGAAATCCGCGCCGAGCAGGTAGACCGCGCCGAAGAGCGTGCACGCGGTGAGGATGGAGCCCGCCAAGCTGATCCAGTTCTGCATCAGCGACGGTGGACGAGGCTGGGACGTGCTGGTGGGTTCAGCCATGGCGGTAGTCCTCGTGAAGATCGGGGGAGGTCTCGGTCGACTGGCTCACTCCGGCCAGCGCACGAGCATGCGCACCGCACGGAGGCCGTGGGGCTCGCTCGTGGCGGGCATTCTCTGCGAAGACGACCGCATCGCTCGACGCCTCGTGCGTGGCGTGAGAGCGATGCGATTTCTCAGCGTGAAACCGATCGGTCCGAAAGAGGCAGCGCCGCAGCGTCGCTGCACGTCGCCGGCCGTGCGATGCGGCGAGCGAGCACCGTGCGATCGCCGACGGCAGGGAAAGAATGTGGGGGCTCACGGGTGGGGCGTCGTGGTTGGGTGCGGAACGAGCACTGCGTGGCCGGGGCGAGGTGCTGCGCGCGTGCGAGGCATCGCGCAATCGGCCAATCGAGGAGCGGGCGCGTTCGCGTCACGGAGCCGCCTTCTTGAGCGTCTTCATGTATTCGACGGTGTCACGGATCTGTGCGGGGCTGAGCCGCGTGGCCCATTCGGGCATGTAAGGCGAGCCGTGCATCGCCTTGGCCGCACCGAGCGAGATGAAGTTGACCAGCTCGTCCTCGCGGCCCTCGATCTTGAACTCGGGCGAGGTGAAATCGCGCGGCTTGGGCGGCTCCAGGTACTGGGCAACGGGACCTTTGCCGTCGCCATTCGCGCCGTGGCAGCCCTGACACGAGGCGGCGTAGATGTCACGGCCTGCGGGGACGCTCACGTGCTTGCCGGGGACGGAAAGCGTGCGGATGTAGGCGATGGTGTCCTGCAGGATCTCGGGTTTGAGCACGGTTGCGACGGTCATCGGACCGTGCGAGGCGCTCTCGAGACCCTTGGCGATCGCTTCGTCGGTACGCCCGCCGAGCCACGCCGAGTTGGTGAAGTCCAGCAATGGAGCCTTGAGGTTGGGCGCGAGCGGGCCGTCGCCGCGTCCATAGCGCCCGTGACAGGTCGCGCAAAGCTCGTCGTAGACCTGCTGACCCTGGAGCTTGGTGCTCGCGGTGCCCTCGGCGGTGGCCAGCGCGTCGGCGGACCCGAGAGTGACGGCGACGATCGCGGCGATGGCGAAGCGGTTCATGGTTTCGACCTCGTCGTGGTGCTGCGCAAGTGACCTGCGGGCGCCAAGTCGCGCGAACGCGCGGCGCTCCGAGTCTTCCAGCGTTCGTTTCCGGCGCTTCTCGTTGCAAGGTCGAGGCCTTGCGGCGGGCGCGGCACCGCTGCAGAGCCGCATGTCGCAACTCGCGAGGATCTCGAAAGAAAGCGCGCACGCCGTCATTCCGCGCCGGTGCATGACGCACCTAGTCGCGAAATCTACGCGGAATGGACGAGCGCGGCGCGCGAAGATCGCTTCCGATCGGTAACGCGGCCTCGGACGGTCGTGGCGAGGTGTTCCTCACTCGTCACGCGGGCTTGGCCAGCAGGCCCTCGAACCAGTCGGGCGTCGATCGATGACGCCCGACGATCTCGAGCCCCGCTTCCTCCATCTCGCGATCCAGTCCGCTCGCCACCAGCTCGCGGATCGTCGCCGCCTCGGGATTGCCGGGAATCCACAGGAAGAGCCAGGCACTTCGCCACCAGCTCGACCAGCGCGTCGCGGTGCGCGCCGGCTCGACGGCCAGCACGCGGCCGTCGGGACGGCAGATGCGACGCGCCTCGCGCAGCACGTCGAGGCGCAGCGCGCGTGGCATCTCGTGGAGCGCACCGCCGATCAGTACGCGGTCGACGCTCGCCGGGTCGAGGCCGGTGCTCGCCGCGTTGCCTACTCGGTATTCGATGCGTCCCTCGCGGTCACGACGGCGCGCCATCGCGATCTGGCCTGCGCCGAGGTCGATGGCGGTGATGCGCGCGCGCGGGTGCGTGGCGAGGATCGCGTGCTCGGCGGCGCCCGTGCCGCACCCGAGCGACACGATGCGCTGGTCGTCGCGGACGTCGAGCCAGCCCGTCACCTGGCGGCGCCAGGCGGCGGCGCCGCCCACCGGCAGCAGCATGAAACCGACGATCCAGTCGTAAAGCGGCGCCGCGAGCCCGTAGCCGAGCTCCTGCGCACGGCCGACGTAGCCCGAGTCGCGCACGCCGATCGCGCGCTCGTCGCTCACGCGCTGAAGGCCTCGATGACGAGGTCGACGTCCAGCGCGCGGCGCCGCACCTGCCGTAGGCTCGCGACTTCGAGACGTGGCAGCAGCGAGGGGCCGCGCCCCACTTCGATCGCGCCCTCGTACACCAGCCACTGATCGACGCGCCCTTCACCGATCCAAGCATCGAGGAGCGTCGGGCCTGCTTCGAGCAGCACGCGCCGCGCGCATTGGCTCCACAGCCACGCCTGCACGGCGGCGAGGCTCAGCCTCCCGCCGCCACCCGTCTCGATCTCGACCACCGTGGCACCGCGCGCTTCCAGCGCACGACGCCGTCCCGCGTCGGCGCCGTGCCGTCCGAGCACGAACACCGGGCCTGCCGCTTCCGCGGGTCCCGCGCCATCGAAAAGCCGTGCCGAAGGTGGAGTGCGAAGATCCGAGTCCAGTACCACGCGCGCCGGCGCGAAGGCGGGTAACGGCAGGAGTCGCACGCTCAGTCGGGGATCATCGGCGAGCACCGTGCAGACACCCGTGACGATCGCATCGACCTGTGCACGCCAGCGCTGAACCTCGTCGCGTGCCGCCGCGCTCGAGATCCAGCGGCCCTCGCCGACGTTCTCGGGAGGCACGAGCTGGCCGCTGCGCGTCTGCGCCCACTTGGCGATGGTCCAGGGCACGCGCCGCCGCATGCGATCGGGAGCGATCCACGCCAGGAAATGCTCCGAGCCGATCTCGAGTGGCGCTGGGCCTTCCAGCAGCAGCACCTCGCGGCCCGCTTGCCGCAACACCTCGAGGCCGCGCCCTTGGTGGCGCGGATCGGGATCGCGGGCGCCCACCACCACGCGCCGCACTCCCGACTCGAGCACTGCGTCCACGCACGGCGGCGTCTTGCCGTGGCTCGAGCACGGCTCCAGCGTGACCACCAAGGTGTCGAACCCTCGCGTGGCGCCGCCGTTGGACGCGGCGGCGCGGAAGGCCTCGACCTCGGCGTGACCGCCGCCCCACACGGTGTGGAAGGCGCGTGCGACCTCGACGTCGTCACGCAGCAGCGCCGCGCCCACGCACGGGTTTGGTGCCACCTGGTAGCGGAACTGGCGCGCGGCCTCGGCGAGCTCGGCGAGGAGCGCGCGATAGCGCTCCTCCTGCGTGCGGCTCGGCGCACTCGAAGCAACGCTCCGATCCGTTGCACCGACGCGCCCCCGGCGTGAGGTGTCCGACGCCGTCATGCGTGGCCCTCGGAGTTCCGCCAGTCGAGGATCACCGCCAGCGTGCCCTCGCGATCGTCGCGGAGCGTTCGATAGGCGTCGGTGGCGTGAGCGAACGGGATGCGATGGGTGACGAGGCTCGCCACCTCGACGTCGCCGTGCGCCAGCGCCGCGAGGAAGATCGCCGCATGACGCTTCGCCGACCACGGAGCGTCGGCGGTGGCCTGGGGTGGATGCGAGAAGTAGTGGGCGCCGATGATCGACAAGCTGGTGCGGTTGCAGGCGTCGTGGAAGTCGAAGCGGGTCTCCGCCGACGGGCTGCTGACTACCACGATCCTTCCCTGATCGCGCACCAGCCGTGGCAGCGTGCGCATCGCGTCGGGATGTCCCGAGGCCTCGAAGGCGACGTCGGCGAGGTCTCCGCCGAGGGCGTCGCGCACGCGCGCCGCGAGATCGCCGCCGTCTGCGTGGATCGCAACGAAGCTCGGTGATCGTGGGAGCCGTGCCATTCGCGCCGGCACCCGATCGGTGCCGATCACCGGCCGCGCGCCTGCAAAGGCCGCAGCGCGCGCGGTGAGCTGTCCCACCAGGCCGAGCCCGCACACCAGCGCCCGTTCGCCCCACGTGAGGCCGCCGCGGCGCACGCCGTTGAGCGCCACCTCGGCCAGCGTGGTGAACGCCGCTGATTCCGCGTCCACCCCGTCGGGCACCGGGCGAAGCTCGTCGGCCGCCACGGTAACCCAGGCCGCGTGCGGGCCGTGGCTGCTCACCAGTCGATCGCGCCAGCTCGTATCCACGCCGGTGCCGCATTCGACCACGCGACCGGCGTTGCTGTAGCCGACGTCTCGCGGGAACGTGGCCAGGCTGGACCACGTCGTGCCCAGGTCGGTCGCGCCGCCGAGCAGCGTGGTTTCCGTGCCGGTGCTGATGAGCGAACAGAGCGTCTCGATCAGCACCTCGCCGCGCCCAGGCGCCCGAACCGGGCGCGACTCGATCTCCACTTCGCCGGGAGCGGTGAACACGACCTGCGCGTTCTTCATGGCGTGGCACCTGGGCCCGTCGGGTGCACCATGACTTTCACCGCGCCGGAGCGGCGCTTGTCGATCGCGGCCTGGAAGGCGTCTTGGATGCGGGCGAGCGACAGGTGATGGGTGATGAGCGGCGCGCTCTGGACCCGGCCCTTCGCAAGCTCGTCGATGGCGATCGAGATCTCGCGGATCTCGTTCCAGGCTCCGTAGCTGTTGCTGAAGCGCAGGTCGATCTCCTTGCGATTGGCGAGCGCATAGCGAAGCCGGAGGTCGTCCCAGAAGGCACCCAGCACCACGATCGCCGCCCGTGGTGCCGCCGCCGCCAGCGCCAGTTCCAGCGCGGTGCCGTTGCCGCCCACGGTCTCGAACACCAAGTCGGCGCCTGCGCCGCCGGTCAGCTCGCGCACGCTGGCCCCGAGCTCCTCCGGCAACGTCGATACCAGCGTCACGTCCGCGGCGCCCGCGGCGCGTGCCTGCTCGGCCACCTGTGCCCGTCGCGTGACCAGCATGACGCACTCCGCACCCCAGGCACGCAAGAGCTGGCCGAGGCAGAACGCCACCGCGCCGGAGCCCACGATCACCACACGTCGCCAGGCGCGATCGGAGACGCGATGAATGGCGTGGACGCCGCAAGCGTAGACGTCGGCGAGGGCGCCGTCGTCGAACGACAAGCCATCGGGGAGTGCGTGGACGTGACTCGCCAGGGCCACGTCGATCTCCGAGAAACCGGCGCTCGACCAGCGCACGCCGTCCACCAGTCCGCGGCTCGGGCACACGTGGCCATGGCCAGCGCGACAGGTGTCGCAGGCACCGCACGCTGCCAGGTGCATGGGCTCGACCACCACTCGATCGCCCACGTGGAAGTCGCGCACGCCCGCGCCCACCTCCACGATCACACCCGCCAATTCGTGCCCGAGCTGGCGTGGCCACACCGAGGGGCTTCCCCACGGATTCTTGCCGTGGACGTAGTGCAGGTCGGAGCCGCAAATCCCCGCCGATCGCACCTCCAGCGCCACTCGACCCGGGCTCACGGCGGGCGTGGGCCGGTCGTGGAGCTGAATCTCGCCGTCGGCGTGGAAGAGTGCGGTCTTCATGGGGTGGTGGGTGTGGTTTCCTGGCTCTCGCTCAGGCGAGGCTCGCCGCAGGCAGCTCGGCCTCGGACGTGGGCACGACTCGATCGAGCACGTCCGTGGGCCGCGGACTGGCGAGATGCTCGCGAACGGCCTCCGCGATCGCCCGAGCGCCCAGGTGCGCGTCGTAGTACGCGATGGCATCCACCACGAAGTTGTCGAGCGCCACCGGGTTGCGTCGCAGGACCGTGAGAAGCGCGCGCCAGAACGCACGTTTGCCGGTGGGCGCCGCGAGCCCGAGCCTGAGCACCAAGCGCAGGAAGATGGGAACGCCGTACCAGCGCTGCAGCGCGGCCTGGATCGCGGGGCGACGGCGAGTCTGGCAGATCGCCGTGGTGATGCGCGGGAAGAACCGCTCGGGGTCGTAGATCTCGCTCATGAGCCAGGCGTAGCCTTCCAAGATCTGGCGCTTCGTCAGCTCGCCCTTGGGCACGAAGTTGATCGGCGGAATCGCCGTGGGGTGCTCGTCGAGAAGGCGTCCCTCGGCGACGAGCCGCCGGCGCAGCGGAGTGTTGGGGCGCGCGTCGAGAAGGCTGAGCGTGACGTGGCCGATGCCGGTGCGTTGGATGAAGTCGCGCTGCACGCGGAAGATGTCGCGGGTCTCGCCGTCGAAGCCCACGATGAAGCCCGCGAACGGGTGAATGCCCGCGGCGCGGATCTTGCCGAGCCGTTCCAGCGGGTCGCGGCGCAGGTTCTGGCTCTTCTTGGTGATCGCGAGCTGCTCGGCCTCGGCGGTCTCGATGCCGAAGAACACGAACTGGAAGCCGGCGGAAGCCATCGCTTCGAGCAAATCGGGGTGATCGGCGAGATTGAGCGTGGCTTGCGTGTAATAGAAGAACGGGTGGCCGTTTCGCGCGTTCCAGTCGCGCACCTCGCCGAGCATGGCGCGGGCGGCGTTGGGGTGGCCGATGAAATTGTCGTCCACCCAGAAGATCATCCCGAGGTAGCCGCTGGCACGCAGCGCGCTCAGCTCGTCCAGCATCTGGGCGGGGCGCTTGGTGCGCGGCACGCGGCCGAAGTTGTCGGGGATGTCGCAGAACTCACAGCGGAACGGACAGCCGCGCGAGAACTGAAGGGCGTGCATCGCGTAGCGGTTGGGTTTCGTGAGCAGCTCGAACCGCGGCACGCGCGCGTGGGTGAGATCGAAGCGCTCGGGACCGTACGTTCGGCCGCGCTGGTCGGCGCGGACGTCGGCGACCAGCCGCGCGAGGATCGGCTCGCCTTCGCCGAGGCAGACCCAGTCGGCTTCACGGGCCAGCCGCTCGGGCACGTCCACGCAATGGGCGCCACCCACGGCGAGCGGTTTGCCGTGGCGCCGTGCGGCGTCGCGACACGCGACGTAGTCCTCTTCCTGGATGCCGAACATCCAGCTCACGAACACCACGTCGGCCCAGCTCCAGTCGGTCTCGCGGACCTCGTCCAGGTTGCGATCGACGAGGCGGATCTCGAAGTCGTCGGGGAGGTAGCTGGCGATGGTGACGAGGCCGAGGGGCGGAAGCCCGGGACGCCCGACGACCTTGCGGCGAGCCTCCTCGCCGTAGCGGATCCAGCCCGCCGAGAACTTCGGGTAGAGCATCAACACCCGCATCGCGTCAGATTCCTTCGTCCCGTCCGTGCCCGCTCTGCGGCGGTTTCACCCTGCGCACTGCAGGCTTTCGTCGTGGGGCTCGTCGAGCCGCTGCTGCATGGCGCGCAACACCTGCGTCACCTCGAAGCGCGCCGGGTCCAACGCGTAGATCCCGCCGTCGTAGGAGCACGTCACCACGCGGTCGCCGGCGCGCTTGATGGCGCTCAGGCCGTTGCCGGCGACCTGGAGGCGCTGCACTTCGCGATCGGCGAGCGATACGCGGATCACCTGGCCCCAGTAATCGCCGATGAAGATCGTGTCCGCATCGAAGAAGCACACACATTTGAGCGAGCGTCGGCCGAGGTCGAAGGATTCGAGCAGCGTGCCAGCGTCGAGGTCGAAGACGTTCAGGGCGAAATCGCGCCCCACGCTCGCCACCCGCTCGGCGCTCGGCTCGACGTCGAGGTCGTTGATGATCGCACGATGCCCCAGGTAGCGCTGGCGGATGCGTCCCTCGAAGTTCCACGCGTTGAGCGTGCCGTCGGCGGCGCAGCTCAGCCCGAGGGGTAGGTTGGGATGGAGCCGCAGGGATTTCACCGCTCCCTCGTGGCAGCGCAAGGCGCCGTGCACTTCGCCGTCGAGACCGACGCGCACCACGTGGCCGCTGTAGCAGCCCACGAAGGCTTCCGGCTCACCGTGGCCAGTGCGGATCTGGATGGTGTTGATCGGTCCGTGGCCGAGCGCCACGTGCGCGCGGGCGTGCAGCCGATCGTCGCGCCGTTCCCAGACGTGGACGGCGTGATCGTGGGCGCCACCCACGATCGTTCGTCCCGACGGATGGATCGCGATGCCGTTCATGAGGATGCGACCGGTGGACGGCGTGCCCCGATCGCCCCACGCCAGGCGGCCGGCGGCGAGCGTTGCCGTGCGGACGTGGCCGTCGTCGCTCACGAGCGCCAGCGTACCGTCGTCGGCCACAGCCACGTCGTTGAAGCACGCGTTGCCCTCCGGGCTCGCGTCGCTGCCGATGCGCCGCACCAGGCGCCCGTCGCTCGCGTCCCAGACGTGCACCGTGCCGTCGAAGGTGCCACCCAAGAGCCGTTTGCCGTCGTGTGACCAAGTGAGCGTTCGCTCCCACGGCATCGGCTGCGAGCTCACCTCGATGCGCCGCCCCAGGCTCTCGCCGGACCAGCTCCACACCACCACCCGCTGGTCGTAGGCGCCGGACACGATCTCGCCGGTCGCCGTCGAAATGGCGACCTTCTTGATGCCGACCGAGTGTGCGGCGATCTCGTGGGTCTGCTCGCCGCGCGCCAGCGAGAAGACGCGAATCGCACCATCGTCGCAACCCAGCACCAACCGGCCGTGGACCGGGTCGATGGCGCAGGTGTCGGTCTCCACCGCGAAGGGTCCGAACACCTTCTGCTGTGCCCCGGTGCGCACGTCCCACACCCGCAACGTGGTGTCGTCGCCGGAAGAGAGCAGCACGTCGCCGTGGCTGGCGAGCGACAGCACGTCTTTCTCGTGCCCCTCCAGGATGTCGACGATCGCACCCGTCTCCAGGTTCCAGAGGAGGATGCGGCGATCGCGCGAGGCCGAGGCCCCGAGCCCGCCTTCCAAGAACACGAACGCCTCGACGTCATCGGAGTGGCCGCGCAGCACGCGCGCGAGCTTGCGCTGGGCGACGTCCCAGATGCGGATCGTGTAGTCGGCGCCCGAGCTCGCCACGCGTCCGCCGCGCGGGTCGGCGCTGATGCCGTTGGCCAGATGGTCGTGATAGCCGAGCAGTCCGACCTGCCCGGTGGCCACGTCGAAAAGGCCGACGGCGCCGTCGTAGGCGACGCTCGCGATCCAGTCGGTTCCGGGCACCGACGCAACACCCGTCACAGGCCCGCGATGGCGCCGAAACTCACCCACCGCAGCGACGCTCGCCGTCGTCGTGCTGGCCTCTGCGCGCGCCGCGCGCTTGCGCCCGCGAGCGATGGGAACGGGTGCCGACGCGGAGCTGGCCGGGCTCGAGCTTGCGCTGGCATCCGCCGCCGGAACCCAATGGCCGAAGTGCAGCCGCTTCGCCTCCAGGTAGCCGGCGTTGAAGCGATTCGCTGCGATGTTGAGCGGAACCACTTCGGCAACCTCGACGCCGGTCTCTTCGAGCGCCCGCACCTTGGCTGGGTTGTTGGTCAGGATCCGCACCCGCTTCGCACCGAGGGCGCTCAGGATCTCGGCGGCGGCGGCGAAGCTGCGCGTGTCGGGCGGCAGCCCCAGCGCCAGGTTGGCCTGCACGGTGTCGAGGCCATCGTCTTGGAGCTGATAGGCCCGTAGCTTGTTCACCAGGCCGATGCCACGGCCTTCGTGAGTCAGGAAGTAGATCAGCACGCCGAACGGTGCACGCTGGATTTCGCGCAGCGCGGTCGCGAGCTGCTCGCCGCAGTCGCAGCGCAGCGAGCCGAGCACGTCGCCGGTGAAGCAGGCGCTGTGGAGACGGATCAACGCGGTGTCGCTCTCGTCGCCTGGCGCGCGGTGGACGAGCGCGATCACCTCGGCGTCGTCGTCGCCGCGACCGAAGGCGTACATCCGAAGCTGACGCGAGGTCGTCTCGTCGACGGGAATGAGGGCACTCGCCAGCGATGCATGCGGCTTCATCGAGCCCTCCTCGGAGCGCGACGCGAGAACGGCGGGCGACGACGGCGCAGGCGCGCCGCCGGCCAGCGCTGCGGCCCGTTCGTCGACCGCCACGGCCACGCGCGCGATGACGCTCGCCACGTTGCGCGTGAGCTGTGCCGAGCGTGAGCCATCGCCGGCGAGCCCTGCCGTCGCGAGGCTTCGCTCCGCGTCTTTCACCAGCTCGCGTGCGCGGACGAGCACCGCAGCGAACGCCCCCGAACGCACCAGCTCGTCGAGCGCAGCGGCGAGGTCGGCCGTGGACGTCGCAGCGGTGATGGCCGCCACGAGGTCGAAGCCACGTGCCGCGGCCTCCCAGGCGTGTGCCACGCGATAGCCCCGCCGCGCCAGGTAGAGCGGTTCGTTCTCGCTGGCGAGGGCGTGACCGACGAGATCGATCCACACGTCGTGGGCAAGCTCGACGGCGCGCGTGAGGGACTCGGCCCAGCGCGCGAGCGCATCGCGGCGTGCGGGCGGTCGTCGCTCGATGTCACACACGATCGCCGCGAGCCGCGCCGCCAACTGGGCCGAATCGCCGCCGTCCTGACTGGGCACGAGCGCCGAGCGCGTGACCACGCGCCGCGCCAGCAGCCGGCCGACGTGGTCGCGCAGCTCGTCGCTCAGCGCGGCCCGCGTCGGTGCATCGAGCCGATTCATGACGTCGAAGAGCCGCGCCACCAGCGTGTCGCCGACCAAGATCGACATGGGGGTGTAGGCGCGGGCCAGCGACGGCCCTTGCGGACCGCCGAGGACGTCGCCGTGGAAGAGCGTGGACGTCGTGAGCAGCTCGGCGGCCACCGCCAGATCGCGCACTGCCGCCGACACTGGACGATCGATCGAGCCGGCGCACGCGAGCAGCGTCGCGAGCCAGCCCGGTAAGCCGAGCACGCCGGCGCGCGCGTAAACCACCAGCTCGCCGAAGAGCGGCGTCTCGCTGCCGGCGATCTCCGTCACCTCGGCGTCGATGGCGCGCAAGACGGGGCCGAGCGCCGGGTCGGTCGCGAGCCCGGCCCACAGCAGCGTGCGGAGCGGTGCGCCGCTCTGCGGCTCGTGATCGCTCAGCACGTCGCGCAGGCACGGCGCGAGGATCCCGTCCGCCGGCGGGCGCGGCGTGACGCCTTCGTTCGATTTCGGGGTCTGCCAGTCGTAGAGCCGCGCCATACCGAACATGCGCGGAAACTCGTGGCGCAGGCGGACGTGGCGCCGATAGCGCGCACGCAAGAGCTCGGGATAGCGCTCCGCGACGTCCTTACCGTCGCGAAACGCACGATCCAGCGCTTCGCCTGCCAGCTCTCCGCTCTCGAGGGCGTACGAGATGCCCTCGCCGTTGAAGGGGTTCACGAGCGCCGCGGCGTCGCCTGTTGCGAGCAGCCCTGGCGCCACGGTTTCCCCGGGTACCGAGCCGATGCGCAGCGGTGCTCCCACCAACGGCGAGCACGAGATGCGCTCGGTGTCGGCGAAGCGCCCGTCGCCGAGCGCCAGCGCCCGCAGGAACTCTTCGTACACCGTGCGCACGCCGATCTTGGCGTCGAAGCCCGAGCCGTAGGCGACGCCCACGCCGACGTTGGCGACGTCGTGGGACACCGGGAACACCCAGCCGTAACCGGGGACCACGATGCCGCGATGGGTGACCGGAAGCACCACGTCGAAGAACGGCTCCATGCCGGGCACGCCGCGCACGTACTGGCGCACGGCGAACATGAGGTCGAAGGGCTTGCGCGCGCTCTTCTGGAAGAGATGGCCGAATCGGCCCACCGAGCCCTCGGAGACCACGAAGAAGCGCGCCTCGATCTCCTGCTCCTCGCCGGCGCGGTCGACCACCAAGCGCCACGGCCGACCGTCGTCGTCCATGAGGAACCGCTGTGCCGTGGTCTTCATCCAGCAGTCGGCGCCTCGCGCGAGCGCCGCGCGCAGCACGTGGTCGTCGAGGGTGAAGCGCGGCACCACCACGCCGTAGTCGATGCCGTCGGCGTCGGGGCGGAAGGTGACCGTGCGGCCGAAGCGGCCGCGGTCGTCGCGGATGCGGATGCCGTGCACCTTGTGCATGCCCGGTAGCTCGCGGATGCCGAGACCGCGCAATGCGGCCAGCGAGCGACGCGTCAAGCCGTCTCCGCACACCTTCTCGCGCGGCAGCACGTCTTTCTCGACGATCAGCACCCGGTAGCCGCGCTGGGCCACGTGGAAGGCCGTGGAGCAGCCGGATGGGCCCGCGCCGATCACGACGACGTCGTAGCTCGCGTGCGCGCGGCTCATGCCGTCGCCTCCTCGTTGGCATGCCCAGCGAAGCGCCCCGCGACGTGGCGGGCTTGGTCGATGAGACCGTTCACGAGCGCTTCGAGCTCGGCGCGCGCGGCGGTGGCCGGCAGCTCGCTCAGCGAGGCGAGGGCGGCCGCGCCTTCGTGTTCCGCTTGCGCCAGGGCGCGAGCGAGCCCATCCGCTTCCCGCAGCAGCGCGAGCGCACGCTCGAGCTCGGGCGCCGCCAGCTTGCCGCTGCGGCTCGTGAGCAAGAGCTCGAGCGCGCTCGCGTGCGCGTCGTCGGATTCGAGCGCGCACAGGATCGGCAGCGTGTAGGTGCCGCTGCGCAGATCGGAGCCGGGCGCCTTGCCGAGCTCTTCGGTGGTGCAGGCCACGTCGCGGATGTCGTCGAGCATCTGGTAGAGGACCCCGAAGCGCCGCCCGAACGTCGCCAGCGCTTCGACCGGGCCGTCGCCGGCGAGCGCCGCCATCCGGCACGAAGCCTCGAAGAGTGACGCGGTCTTGCGCTCCAGCGTGGCGCGGTGCTCCTCCTGGCCGAGATTGGCGTTGCCGATGTTGAGGATCTCGGAGAGCTGGCCCACACAGAGATCGAGCGCCGCGCGGCTCACCGCGTCGCGGATCGCTCGCGCGGTGGTTTCCGCGAGCGGAGGCATGTGGTGGACCACGTGGATCGCTTCCTGGAGCAGGTATGCGCCAGCGAAGACCGCGACCTCGGAGCCGTGGCTCGCGTGCAGCGTGGGCCGGCCGCGGCGCGTCTCCGAGCGGTCCATGACGTCGTCGTGGAAGAGCGACGCGGTGTGGATGAGCTCCATCACGATCGCGATGGCGAGGAGGTGTTCGGGAGCGGCTGCGCCGAAGGAGCCGGCGAGGTGGACCAAGAGTGGGCGCAGCCGCTTCCCGTCGCCGGCGAGTCGCGGCATCAGCACCTCGCGAACCTCCGCGGGTGCCGCTTGCAGCCGTGCGACCAGGGCCCGATCGAGCTCGATCAGGAACGCTCGCGCGTCCACGTCGAGCGCCACGGGGAGTGCGGCTGCGCGCGCGGATGTTGCGCCGCTCGCTGCCGTTGCTTCGATGCTCATCGACGCTCCTTCGCAGCTTCCTCGGGGGTCTGTTCCCGACCCCCGCCCCACGAAAAGCGCGGTTCTCAAAGGGCCCCACCCCTGAGGCGCCTCGCTTCGCTCGCGGCGCGCCGCTGGCGCGTGCCGTTCGTGACGGCTGCGGGTTGGCTCATCTCGATGCACTCATTTTCGCCCCTTCGGCGGGGTTGCTCGGTTCACGATCCACGCCCCGCGCACAGCACCGCCGCCATCGACAGCGTGCTCACCGCGCCGTTCACCACGTGAGCTGCCTGGATGTAGCGGCCGCGGTGCGCGAGCCAGAGCTCGGTGGCGAAGGTGGCGGCCAAGAGCGCCACCATCGTCGAGCTGGCCACGGTCGCGCCCAACCCGCGGGTGCAGATCGCGATCATCACCAGCGCCAGCGTGAACGCGGCGGTGGCGACGCGAAACGCACCTGCGAGCCCGAAGCGGGCGGGAATCGAATGGACGCCGAGCTCGCGATCCGCGGCAAGATCGGCCATCGCGTAGATGACCTCGAAGCCCGTGCCCCACGCCACGATGAAGAGCGCGTAGCTGAGCAGCACCGCATTCGGGAATCGGTCGTGAAACACGATCCAGATCCAGAGCGGGATGATGCTGAGCTGCAGTCCCACGAACAGATTGCACGCCCACGTGAAGCGCTTGAGGTAGGGGTAAGCGACGAAGATCGCCAGCGCGATCGGAAAGAGTGCCGCGAGGCGCGGTGCGATCGCGTAAAGGCAGAGCGTGCAGGCGCCGAGCAACAGCACCAGCAACGCCAGCGCTTCGGCGCTCGTGACCTGACCGGCTGCGATCTCGCGCTCGCGGGTGCGCGGGTTGCGCGCGTCGATCTCGCGGTCGATCCAGCGGTTGAGCACCAGCGCCGCGACCCGGCCGCACACCAGTGCCACGACCATCAACGTGGCCACGCGCAGGTCGGGCCAGTGCCCGACGAGCTGGAAGGACGCGACGAGGAGCGGCAGCGAGTAGAGCGCGTCCTGGACACGCATCACGCGCCAATAGCGACGAAGCCTCTCCCTCACGCAGCCACCCTTCACCCGTTCGTGAGGACCCCGCGTGGCAGCAGTCCCCACCACCGCCACGCAGATCGCCCGCAGAAACGTTGCAACGGCCTACAATTCCCGCGCCAAGCGAGGGACAGGATTAGTCGCGTGATCTTCGACACGCACGCGCAGCGTCCGTTTCCAGGAGTTCCGATGTGGGGTCTTCGTGCAACGAGCACGTAACGATGGACACCCTCCAGGAGGCCGAATCGCCGCGATCGCTGGCGAAATGCGATGCGGATGGGTGACGCAGTGCGCTTCGACATTTCCAGGTGTCGACGCGTCGACGAATCCTCTCGAGCGCCGGGCTAACCGTTGATGGATCGTCGACGAGGCCGCGCCGTCGTAGTGTCTCGCGGCCCAAACGCCGATCTGGCATCCTCGCGCACACTGCATCGGAGACGCTATGCACGTGGCACGAGCCGCTCGCAATCTGTGTCTGTGGTTGGCGATCCTGGCTGCTGGTTGTGGCGGCTCGGACGGTTCCACCGGTCTTGGTTCTGCGGACTGCGCGAACGGCAGCGAGCCGGTGGAGTTTCTGTGGGAGCCCGCGAGTCGCGCCAGCACGCCACCGCTGCCCAGCGATTACTTCGCCGAACCGGCGTCGGACACGCGCACGGGGGTTCGGATCTCGATCCGTCCAGGCGACAACCTTCCCGCCGATCACCTGCTCGCGACGCTCTTTCCCAACGTGCTCGCCGAGCTGAATCAGCTCGACGGATTCGGGACCGCAGCGCCGGCTCTGATCCCGTTCTCGGGCCCGATCGATCTCGAGGCGAGCGGTGGTGTGCCGCTCGCGACGGCGTCGCCGGAGAAGCGTCAGCGCTACGTGTTCGCGGGCCGGGATGCGCCGATCTTCCTGCTCGACGTGGGGGCGAGCAGCGCCTCGCGCGGAGCGCACGCGGGCGTGATCGTGGATCGCTTGCCCAACGACTATTTGGTGATCGAGCCACTGATGCCGCTTCGCCCCGCCTCCCGCTACGCGCTGGTGGTGACGCGCGATGCCGTGGGCGTCGCCGATGGCGCGGGGCTGCGCTGCGTCGTGCCCTCGGCGGACATCCGTCGCGTGCTCGCTTCCGGTGGAGGGGTGCGCTCACCGCAGGACCAGGCGCTCGCTCGTTTCGCGCGGAGCGCGTTGGCGGAGATTCGCGAGGCCGACCCCGCGCTCGCCTCCGATCGCGTGGTGGTGTCGCTCACGTTCACCACGCAATCGATCGTCGACGAGCTTCTCGAGGCGCGTGCGCGCGTGGAGGCGGAGGCGCCGCCCACGATCGTCGCGGGCAGCGAGCGGGTCGAAGCGCTCGCGAGCGGCCCCGTGGCGCTCAGGATTCGCGGCCAGTTCCGCGCGCCGGACTTCCGCGGGCGCGAGCGGCTTTGGCAGCGCGACCCGGCCACCAGTGCGCTGGTCGCGAAAGGCTCGCAAGACCTCGACTTTCTGCTGCAGATCCCGCGCGAATCCGAAGCTCATCACCAGCCGTTTCCGCTCGCCATCTACCTCCACGGCCTCGCAGGCGACCTCGAAGAAGGGCAGACGGCGGGCGAGCGGCTCGCCGCGGCAGGCTTCGCGACCATCGGCATCAGCGCCGTCGGCCACCGCTCGGGCTCGTCGGTGCTGAGCGTGCTCGCCTTCTTCAATCTCCTCGACATCGCCACCGGCCAGGAGAATGCGTTCGGCGTGATTCGCGACAACTTCCGCCAGTCGGCGCTCGACCAGATCGAGGCGCTTCGTCTCGCGAAACGCCTCGCCGACGAAGGCTATGACCTGGCCGAGCCGCTCGGTGTGCCCGATCTCGATCCCACCGTGCCGCCGGTGGCGCTGGGCGTGTCGCTCGGCGGGCTCATGGGAACGACGCTCACGGCGGTGGATCCGTCGATCGGTGGCAGCGTGCTCTTCGTGGGCGGCGGCGTGGTCACGAAGCTCATCCAGGACTCGGCGACCTTCAAGTACCTGATCCCGCTTTTCCAGGCGATCCTCGCCGGCGGGGAGGATCTGCCCGCCGACTCGGTGCCGAGCTTCTTCGCGTTGATGCAGACCATCCTCGATCGCGGTGACCCGGTGAACTACGCGCGCCATGCGTTCGCGGAGCCACTCGCCGGCGAGCTGCCGGGCGCCCTGCCACGTTCGACGCTGCTCATCCAGTCGGTCCCCGACAGGATCGTGCCGAACAGCTCGAACGAGGCGCTGGCGCGCGCCTTCGGGCTGCCGCTGCTCACGCCCGAGGTGGCCGCGATCACCGGGCTCGACACCGCAACGACGCCGCTGCGCTCGAACCTCGCAGCGGGAGTGACCGTGGGCTTCTTCCAATACGACGACTATCACGAGGACGTGAACGGCCCCCTGGTGCGCTCCGATCACACCACCATCGGCGGCGGCTACGAGCCGTTCCTGCAGGCGGCGACCTTCGCGCGTTCCTGGCTGGACTCACGCACTTCCGACGAAGGTCCGGTGCTGATCGACCCCTTCGATCCGGCACAGGTGGAACGCTTCGCTGCCGGGCTGCGCTGAGCACCGGCGCCGCCGCGCGCCGAATTGCGCTTCGGCGATTCGCGTCTAAGTTGATGCAGTGGCCGGTTTCGAGCCGGCGCTCCTGCCGCGCGCGTTTCCGGCGGCATCTCTTTTCTCGGTGAGGAGATTCCGATGTTCGTGTACGCGAGGCGCATCTTCTTCTTCGTGCTCACCAACCTGGCGGTGGTGCTGCTCCTGGGTGTGGTGGTGCGGGTCCTGGGAGTGGACCAATGGCTGTGGCGCAGCGGCTACCGCTTCGATTACGTCGGCATGCTGGTCTACGCCGGCATCTTCGGGATGGCGGGCTCGCTGGTCTCGCTGGCGCTCTCGAAGGTCATGGCGCGAATGGCGGTGGGTGCGAAGGTGATCGGCGCGCCGCAGAATCAGACGGAGGCTTGGCTGGTCTCGACCGTGGAGCGGCTGGCGAGAGACGCCGGCATCGGCATGCCCGATGTGGCGATCTTTCCCTCCGATCAACCGAATGCCTTCGCCACTGGCGCGCGGCGTGACCACGCATTGGTGGCTGTGAGCGTGGGGCTCTTGCGCTCGATGAACGAGCGCGAGATCGAGGCGGTGCTCGGCCACGAGATCTCCCACGTCGCCAACGGCGACATGGTGACGCTGGCGCTGCTGCAAGGCGTGGTGAACACGTTCGTGATCTTCCTGTCGCGGGTGATCGGGATGCTCGTCGATTCGGCGCTCGCGGGTCGGCGCAGCGACGACGACCGCGGTTACTACGGCGGCCCGGGTTATTTCCTGACGGTGATGATCAGCCAGATCTTCCTCGGGATTCTCGCTTCCCTGATCGTCATGGCGTACAGCCGTCGGCGTGAGTTCCGCGCCGACGCCGGCTCCGCGGCGCTGCGTGGCAAGGAGGCGATGATCGCGGCGCTGGCGCGGCTGGCGCAGGATCGGCGTCCCACGGCGATGCCCGAGTCGCTGGCCGCGTTCGGAATCCGCGGCAGCGGTCGCGCGATCCTCGGGCGATTGCTGCTGTCGCATCCGCCCATCGAGGAGCGGATCGCGGCTCTCGAAGCGCTGCCGCGCTGATCGATCGCCGCGCGGCGGTCGTCGAGGCGGGTGTCCCAGCACGTGGCACCCGCTTCTCTTTCGCGTTCAATCATCGAAAAAGAGATCGTATCCGTTGCGAATTATCTATTTGCCCGAGGTAATGCCCAACCTTAGGTTGCCCGCCGATCGATACGAACCTCGTCGCATCGAAAGGAGTGCAAACCATGAACCTCAAGATCTACGCCAAGCGAATCGTGCTGTTCCTCGCCACCAACCTCGCGGTGTTGCTGCTGCTCGGCTTCATCCTGAATCTGCTGGGTGTCCGCGGCTATCTGGATGCCGCCGGCGGCATCGACTGGCGCGCGTTGCTCGCGTTCGCCACCGTGTTCGGCTTCGGCGGCTCGTTCATCTCCCTCGCGCTCTCCAAGAAGCTCGCGAAGTGGAGCACCGGGGCGCGTGTGATCGACGAGCCGCGCACGCGCGAAGAGATGTGGCTGGTGGAGACGGTTCGCCGCCAGGCCAATGCGGTGGGCATCGCCATGCCCGAGGTCGCGGTCTTTCCGTCGCCCGATCCCAACGCGTTCGCGACCGGAATGACGCGGAACTCGGCGCTGGTCGCCGTCAGCGAGGGCTTGCTCGCCCACATGAACCCCCGTGAGGTGGAGGCCGTGCTCGCCCACGAGGTTTCGCACGTCGCCAACGGCGACATGGTGACCCTGGCGTTGGTACAGGGCGTCGTGAACACCTTCGTGATCTTGCTGGCGCGTGCCATCGGTTCGGTGATCGACCGTGCGATCCTGCGCAACGAGGACGAAGGTCCTGGCGTGGGTTACATGATGACGGTGTTCGTCTTGGAGATGGTGCTCGGCCTGTTCGCGAGCATGATCGTGGCGAGCGTCAGCAGGCGGCGCGAGTTCCGCGCCGACGCGGGAGCTGCTGCGTTGACCGGTAAGGCGCCGATGATCGATGCGCTGCGCCGGCTGGCGGCGGCCCACGAGCCCGCGATGCTGCCCCAGTCGATGACGGCGTTCGGCATCCACGGGGCCCGTCCCCGCGGCTTCCTGCGCTACTTCATGACCCACCCCCCGATCGAGGCGCGCATCGCGGCGCTCGAGCAGCTTTCGCGCTGATCCCCCGACCTTCGATCGGCCTCGGCCGGTGTGCGGCGGAGCCCTTCCAGGCTCCGCCGTCTTCTTTTCGGGGGCGGTCGTGGGTGCGCCCCGCCTCACCTCGCACGGGCCCCGAGGGGGACCGCGGGTTTGCGAGCGTTCGGCGCGACGTGAGAACCTTTTCGTGGCGCGTCGCGTCGTCGGGTACGACCGGCGCGCCGCCCCCGAACTGAACATCGGCCCGTCTTCGGCTTCGAGGTGTCCCCCTCGACAGGAGCCGTAACGGGCGAGAACGAGGAGCGGAATGCGTCGACGGATACTCGGATTTTCCACCCGCAAGCTGGCGTGCGCATGCACGTTGGTGTTTGGGTTGCTCGCCGGCCGAGCGCAGGCCGCAGGCGTCACCACCCACGCCGATGCGGCGATCCGCGCCTCGAAGTGGTTCGTGTCCGGCGTGGACGGCACGGCGCGGGACTGGATCCTCGCGAACCCCGGTGCGCTCCAAGCGGGGGCTGCTTTTCCCGATTGGGGCTATGCGTTCGGGCATTCCGATGCGGCCGAGGACACGCACTGGCCGCCCTTTCACCAGGTTGCCGGCGACTACGTCCACGAGACCTATCCGCTGCCCTGGGACGACGACACCAAGAAGCTCGCGACCTTC
>CAYUSL010000012.1:0-37461 GCA_964447125.1 uncultured bacterium
TGAGCGCTGCAGCGAGGTCGGCATCCGAGACCATGTCGCCGAACACGGCGACCATGGCGACCCCGGCATCGAATTGCCGGTCGCGGCGCACCGCGCGGATGTCGCCGCGGTGCGCTTCCGGCATCAGGTCGTTCGACCGAAACTTTTCCCGGTACCGGGCCAACATCGCGGTGGATCGGTCCACGCCGGTGAGGCGGAAGCCGCACTGCGCCAGCAGTAGGTCGTGATTGCCGGTGCCGCAACCGAGGCTCAGCACGTCGCGGATCGGCCGCGCGGCATGGCGGCGAAAGAGCCGCTCGAGGTAGCGGCATTCGCCCGGGTAATCCTTGTGGGCGTAGAGCGCGTCGTAGAGCGCGGCGTAGCGAGCGCCGAAGACCCGCGGCGTGCGCGCTGCTCGCTCAGGCATGGCGCGCGAGGCCACGGATCGCATCCGCCACGTAGGCGATGTCGTCCGCGCCGAGCCCCGGCCCCGAGGGCAGATAGAGCCCGTCGGCGGCGAGGCGCGTGGAGACCGGAAACGATCGTGTGAGGCTGTCGCCGACGGCGCGCAGGTAGGGCGGCTGCACGTGCAGGGGCTTGAAGAAGGGACGGGTCTCGACGCCGCGCTCGGCGAGCGCCGCAGCCAATTCGTCGCGGGAGCGGCCGAAACGCGCGGCGTCGAGCGTGATGCCGAACATCCAGTAGACGTTCTTCGCGCCGTCGCGCTCGACGGGTAGCGAGAGGCCGGCGATGCCGCGCAGTGCGTCGCCGTAGAGCCGAGCGTTGCGTCGGCGCGCCTCCACGAGCGCGTCGGCGCGCTCCATCTGCGCCAGGCCGAGCGCCGCTTGCAGGTTGGTGAGCCGGTAGTTGAAGCCGACGTCGGCGTGGAAGTAGTCGCGCGGTCGATCGAGAGGGAAGCACAGGTTGCGGAAGTAGCGGCAGCGATCCGCGAGACGCGAGTCCGACGTGACCACCATGCCGCCCTCGCCGGTGGTCACGATCTTGTTGGCGTAGAAGCTGAACGTCGCGAGGGTGCCCAACGTGCCGGCGCGCTGCCCGCGCCACTCGGCGCCATGGGCTTCGGCGGCGTCCTCGACCACGGCAGCGCTCGTGCGGCCGGCGATCGCACGGATCGCATCCATGTCGCAGGGATGGCCGTAGGTGTGGACGCCGATGATCGCCTTGGTGCGCGGGCTCACGGCGCGTGCGAGCGCGTGCGGGTCGATGTTCCACGTGTCCGCCTCGACGTCGACGAGCACCGGAGTCGCACCGCGGTAGAGCACCGCGAAGAGAACCGCCACCATCGCGAAATCCGGGATCACCACCTCGTCGCCCGGGCCGACGTCGAGGGCCGAGAGCGCGAGATGGAGGGCGGCCGTGCCGTTCGACACGCTCACGCCGTGGGCGGCCCCGCACCATGCCGCGAATCGTCGCTCGAACTCGCCCACCGCCGGTCCCACCGAGGAGATCCAGCCGCCGCGCACCGCCTCGGCGACGTAGCGCTCCTCGTTGCCGTCGAGAAGCGGCACGCACACCGGAATGGTCCGCGGGGCGGTCACGAGGGCTCGAACCGCACTTTGTCCTCGACACCTGCGTACGGTCCTTGCTTCACCTCCACGATCTCGGTGGGTTCGAGCATCGTGAAGCCGTGGCCGCCGGAAGCGAGCAGGATCACGTCGCCACCCACGAGCTCGATCGAGCGGATGGGCGAGCGATCCGGCGCGTAAAGATCCACTCGCACGCGCCCCGAGCGAACGAACAGCACCTCCAGCGTGTGCGTCACCTCGCGCGGTACGTCCTTGTGGACGTGCGGCGGAATCCGGTAACCGGCCGGTCGTGCCATGCACGCGAGCTGCTGGGAGAACTCGTTGGGCGTGAAGAACTCGATGCTCTCGGGCCGGTGGTCGTGCGGCAGCACGATCGCGATCAGCGCGCCGTCGTGTTCGATGCGGTGGATCATCGCGCCGTGGTCGGAACGGATCGAGTGCTGCGGCTCTTGGGGTTCAGTGCGGTCGAGTCTCGGGCGGGGTGGAGTCGATCCACATGCGGAACCACAGCTCGAGCATCAGCATTGCCCATAGGCGGGTGTGGTGCGAACGGCGGCTCGAGACGTGCTCGTCGATTGTCCTCTCGACCCAACGAGGGCGAAACATTGCACGCCGCCGCGCAGTAGCATCGAGCAGCGTATCGCGGAGCATGGGCCTGAGCTCGGCTCGGAACCAATGATCGATCGGTACGCCGAACCCCATCTTCGGGCGATGGAGCAGGTCGTGCGGGAGGTGCGGCTCCATCGCTTCTTTGAGCAGCGACTTGAGCCCGCCGCGGAGCTTCTCCGCCACCGGGATCGTCGCGGCCCACTCCATGAGCACGTGATCCAGAAAAGGCGAGCGGGCTTCCAGCGAGTGCGCCATGCTCGCGACGTCCACCTTCACCAGCAGATCGTCCGGCAGGTACGTGTGGAGATCCGCCCACGAGGCGCCACCCACGAGCGACGGCGCTCGGGCGAAGTAAGGTCCGAGCAATGCCAACGTCGAGCCGGTGAGCAACGGTCGCATCGCGTCGCCGTAGCCGATCCGCTTGTCCTCGTCGAGGAAATACACGATCGAGGGGGCGTAGAACTCGGCGGGTGTCGTACTCCAGGTGTGGAGAAGCCGCCGCGCGATGCGTACCACGGGAATTCGGGCAGTGAAGGGCGGGAGGACGTACGTGAGCCCCGATGCAAGCCGCCGGACGGTTTCGCTTGGCGAGCCGGCTCTGTCGCGGTCCCAGCAGCGTTGGTAGCGCGGATAGCCCAAGAAGCTCTCGTCACCGCCGTCCCCGTTGAGGGCCACGGTGACGTGGCGACGCGCCATCTGCGAGACGTAGTAGGTTGGCACCGCAGACGAGTCGGCGAACGGCTCGCCGTAGTGCCAGACCAGCTTGGGCAACACCTCCACGGCGTCTGGCTCGACGATCATCTCCTCGTGGTCGGTGCCGTAGCGCTCGGCGACCATTCGCGCCCAGCGGGTTTCGTCGTACTCGGCCTCGCGAAAGCCGATCGAGAACGTCTTCACCCGTCCGACCCCGGCTTGCGCCATCATCGCCACCACCGCCGACGAGTCGACGCCGCCCGACAGAAACGCGCCGAGCGGCACGTCCGAGATCATTCGGAGCCGCACGGCCTCGCGCAGATGCTCGACCAGCTCATCCAGCAACTCGGCGCGGGGGCGCGGGCGCGTGGCGCCAGGATCAGGAAGGCGCCAGTACTCTTCGATCCGGGGCTCACTGGCGCCATCCCATGTGAGGGTGTGAGCCGCCGGGAGCTTGTGGATGCCCCGGAATGCTGTCCACGGAGAGGGGACGTATTGGAGCGTGAGGTAGTGGTGGATCGCGCTCAGGTCCGGCTGCCGGGGGACTCCGGGGAACGCCAGGATCGCCTTGATCTCGGATCCGAACACCAACGTGCCGTCGAGGCAGGCGTAGTAGAGTGGCTTCTTGCCGACGCGGTCACGCGCCAGAACCAAGCGCCGTTCGGCCGCGTCCCAGATCGCGATCGCGAACATGCCGCGAAGCCGCGCGAAGATCTCAGTGCCCCAGCGCCGGTACCCGTGAACGATCACCTCCGTGTCCGAACGGCTGCGGAACGCGAAACCGTGCCCCTCGAGCTCGCGACGCAGCTCGAGGAAGTTGTAGATCTCGCCGTTGAATACGAGGTGGACCCGCCCGTCCTCGCTCGCCATCGGCTGGTGGCCCGCAGGGCTCAGGTCGATGATCGCGAGCCGACGGTGCGCGAGTCCGACGGTCCCGTCCGTCCACACGCCGCCATCGTCCGGGCCGCGGTGGTGCAGTGTGGCGGCCATACGTTGGAGCGTGGTCCTGGCCCCGTCCACGCTTTGTCGTGTTTCGGAGGTCAGGAATCCAGCGATGCCACACATGAACCAGGGCCTTCGCGTCGCGCTGACCGCGCGATCATCGGGCAAGACCGCGTTGCGGGGGGGCGCACGCAGCATGGCTCGAACGGATCGGGTGATCCGCTTCTACCTAGTTGATCGAGCCAGGGTTGTCGAGGTGCTGGCACGCGCCGGCGGCCGTAGCCGGCACGACGCGTGTCGGATCAATCCGGCACGACACTCCCGTGCGTCGCGGGACGCGCGCTCAGGCGCCGGAGAATCCCGAAAGCGGCGACGACCGAGCCGCTGGGTGCCGATACCTCGCTCGTCCGGTCGATCTCCCGCGCCCGCTACAATGCCGATATGATTCTTGCCTTGCGCCACGCGCTCGAGCCTCCGCATGACACTGCCCGATTCGCGCGCCCCCTCCGGCCGGCCCGCTGCGCGAGAGGTCGTCTGGATTCGATCCGGCGATCCGAGCACGCTGCCCAATCTCCGCGAGCTTCGGCGGTTCCGTTACCTGTTGTGGATTCTCGCGCTTCGGGATCTGCGGGTTCGTTATCGCCAGACCATCGTGGGCGTGGCATGGGCGTTGGTCCAGCCGGCAGCCATGATGCTCGTGTTCGGGGGACTCTTCTCGCTGATCGGGCGGGTGCCCACGTCATCGTCCATGCCATACGCGCTGACTTCGCTGTGCGGCCTGTTGCCGTGGCAGCTCTTTGCGTTCCACGTCGAACAGTCGAGTCAGAGTCTGGTTTCGCAGCGGGCTCTCATCACCAAGATCTATTTCCCGCGTGTCTTGATCCCGATTTCCCCGCTGCTCACCGGCTTGGTGGACTTCGTGGTGGGGACGATCTTCCTCGTGCTTCTCATGGCCTATTGGCACGTGTGGCCGGGCTTGCGGCTGCTCGCGCTGCCGTGCTTCATCGTTCCGATGGTGGCGATCTCCACCGGACTCGGACTTTGGCTAGCCGCGTTGACAGCGCTCTATCGCGACATCCGTTTCGTAGTCCCGTTCTTCCTACAGCTCGGGTTTCTCGCCAGCCCGGTCGTGTACGACGCGAGCGTGATCGTCCCGGGCCACTTCGCCGCGTTCTACAATCTGAACCCGATGGCGACCGTGCTTGCGGGGGTGCGCTGGGCACTGCTCGGCACGCCGCCCCCCTCCTGGATCGCCACCGCGCTGACGCTGCTGGCATCGGCTGTCGTGCTCGTGGGTGGTGCCAAGCAGTTCCATCGGCTCGAGCGTTCGATCGCCGACCGAGTGTAGAGGCTCGCGCCGTGGCAGCCGCAATTCGAGTCGAAGGCATCGGAAAGCTCTACCGGCTGGGGAGTGCCGAGCCAGCTCACGACAGGATCTCTGAACTCCTCGTCGATACCCTCTCGCGATTCCGCCGTCGCGGTACGGCAAAGGGGGCCGCGGCGCCAGATCGCAGCGCCGACCTCTGGGCGCTACGCGACGTATCGTTCGAGGTTCCAGAAGGAAGCGCGTTCGGCATCATCGGCCGAAACGGCGCTGGAAAGAGTACCCTCCTCAAGATCCTCGCGCGAGTCACCTATCCCACGACGGGTACGGCGTTCACTCGCGGTCGGGTAGGTACGCTGCTCGAGGTTGGTACCGGCTTTCATCCCGAGCTCTCTGGCCGCGAGAACGTCTTCCTCAACGGCGCCATTCTCGGAATGGCGCGCGCCGAGATCCAGGCGAAGCTCGACGAGATCGTGGAGTTCGCCGAGCTCGCGAGCTTCATCGATACACCGGTCAAGCGCTACTCGTCCGGGATGTACATGAGGCTCGCATTCGCCGTGGCCGCACACCTGGAGCCGGACATTCTGATCGTCGACGAGGTCCTGGCGGTGGGCGACGTCGCGTTCCAGCGCAAGTGCCTAGCGCGCATGACGAGCGCGAGCCATGCAGGGCGAACGATTCTCTTCGTCAGCCACAATCTCTCGGCCATTCAAAGCCTTTGCGACCGTGTGCTGGTGCTCGACAAGGGCCGGGTCAGCTTCTTCGGCGACGCGCAGACCGCCGTCCACACGTACCTCGGAACCGGTTCGGACGAGCTCGAAGCGAGCTGGCCGCCTGGCTCTCGCGCGAGTCAGACGCAGGTACGCCTCGACGCCTGCAGGCTCTCCACCACCGCTGCGGCCACGGTGGGCGTTCTAACGCGCGACAGCCCGCTCACGATTGCCTTCGACGTGTTCGTGATCGTGGACCGCCTCCTCTTCAACGTGAGCGTGCACGTGAACCACGTCAGCGGAGTGTGTGCCTTCAACACCTACAGCATGCCCCAACGGATGACGCCGGGCGCGCACCGTTTCGCGTTTCGGATCCCGGCGCGCTTCCTGAACGAGGGACGCTACTCCCTCGACGTCTTGCTGGTGCGCGACGCCGGCACCATCGTCGATCGTGTCGAGAACGCGTTGTCCTTCACGATTCACGACTCGGAGCGCCCCGAGGGCTGGTACGGGCAATTTCCCGGCGTCGTGCGGCCGGATCTGGTGTGGGACATCGACGGGGAATCGGCGCCGTTGGACGGTGCGTGCGAGTAGAGTGCTGAGCCGGAGAAACTTGGGGAGGCCACTTCGGGCGTGGGCTTCGCGATCTGGACGCACGCGTACTGTGTTATTGCAAACTACCTGACACTACTACCGGGGAAGCGAGCACCTTATGAAATGCGGGCGCGATGTCCGAGTTTATCCAGGCGCAAAAATCCTACAGGCCGAAAACCTCGAGATTGGGGACTCCGTCATCATCGACGACTTTGTATTTCTGCAGGCAGGACGCCGCACGCGAATAGGGTCGTTCGTGCACATCGCGTGTTTCACCAGCATCGCAGGTGGAGGTGAGTTCGAGATGGACGATTTCTCGGGCCTTTCCGGCGGTGTTCGAATTTACACGGGAAACGAGGATTACTCGGGCGCGTGCCTCACGAATCCGGCAGTGCCCGCGCCCTGGCGCACGCCGATCCGCTCGTTCGTACGCATCGGGCGACACGCGGTGGTCGGTGCAAACGCGGTGGTCTTGCCAGGAGTGACGATCGGTGAAGGCGCCACCGTCGCTGCGGGCGCCCTGGTGCGAAGTGACCTGATGCCGTGGACGGTATACGTGGGGAGTCCGGCACGCGCTGTGGCCGAGCGTCCACGTGATCGGATTCGGCAGCTCGAGGCTGAGCTCTGCGCGCTCCTTTACGATCGCGATGGGAACTATCGCGGTGCCCCAGTCGACGGCGCGTGATACTCGCGGGTCACGCTGCGGCGGCGTTCGACTGCAGCTTCGGGCGCTCGCGCCAAGGACATCGTCCGCAGTTCTCACCGGTCAACCGCCTTCGATCTTCACGAGGCGTGTCATCGCCGCCAACAGATCGTAGCCATCCCAGATGCGATCGAAGCCGAGGGCATCGCCGACCGGCACGATGCGGTCGATCCCGCGGCCGTTGAGCCCCCGAGCAAGTTGCCTCAAGTCGGCCGAATCGAAGCCGAAGTGCGTCAAGGTCTGGTCCGAACGGCGCACGAATTCGACGAGATCGAGAAGCGTTGCAAGATGGGCTTCGAAGAGCACGCCTCCCGCCTCCACGTCCGTGCGCGGGTCCGTGAGCTCCGACAAGGTGATCACGAAGAGCTCGTTCCCGTAGCTGCGCCAACGCTCGAGCGGCAGATCGATCGCGGACCGGTGTGCATGCCCAAGCTTGCGCAGCGCCGTGCTCACCTCGACCCGATATCCCCGTTCGCGCGCCCGCTGAGCCAAGTCGGGAAGCAGCAGGTCGCTCGCGCTTCGGCAAGCGTGGGGATCGCCGACCCAGCAGAGCATCCGCGGCGACGCGCACGCCATCTGGTCGAACCAGTAGACGTCCCGGTAGAGGCGATCCGCCAGCTCGTGCCGCGCGACAGCGTCGAGCTCGAGCACGGCGCTCGCGCGCATCGCCGCCATGGAGAATCGGTTCGCGAAGTCGAGCTCCACCGCCGAGGGCGGAAGCGGTACGCGGCGAACCTCCAGGACCTTCGCGTCTCCGCCCCACACGATGCGCAGGTCGCAGCGCGCCGAGATCCGAGCCAGGGTGCAGTCGCTCTTCGGATGCGAGAGGAAGAGATTCGTCGCACGGATCTCGCTCGTCGCGACGCGCCCGACGGCATCCAAGACCAGGCGAGTCGCCGGCGTGAGGCTCTCGCTCAGACGTACGACGTTGTTGTTCCCGGCCAGGAGCGAAAGGACCCACGAGTAGACGAACAAGGTGTCGACGTTCCGCGGTGGCAGGTGCAGCGCGAGGCCTCGCGGCACGGACAGGATCGTATGGGTGTCGTATCGGCGCTCGAACTCGCCACGCATGCGTGCTACTGCCGCCGGTCGTAGCCAGAAGGCGAGTGCCGTCAGCTCGGGATGGCGTGGCGCGCGGGAAAACAGCTCCGCGGAGAGCGCCCCCGCGAATGCAATCGAGGCGTCCGAGAAGGGCTCGAGGGCGCGCGACGTCGCCATCCGGGCGAGACACGCGTCGAGCGCGTCCGGGGTCAGCGCGCTCGGGTCGGGAAAACGCCGTTCGATGGCCATCGTCAGCGAGCGACTCCTGCCGCGACTCGATCGCTCGCGATGACGTCACTGCACCCCCTCAGCTCGGTCGACTTCACCCGCCCCAGGGCGCGGAAGCTCTTTCCCAGGCGGCCATCGGTCCCGGTGTCGATTCCGCGGATCACTCCGAGATCCTCGGTGAGCAGGCTGTGGCCGGGATAGCTCCGTGGAAGCAGCGACAGCACCTGAATCACGCCGGGCGTGCCGAGCGGCGCCGGCTGCCAGCTCGCCGGGTCTCGAACGATCACGTCGGCGACGTTCGACGGATAGAGGTTCCCGTCGGAGGCTTCGAGATGGATCGAACCGATCTGCTCCACCATGCCGTAGAAGTTGTGGATCCTCGTCAGCCCGAAGAGCTCTTGCAGGCGCGCGCGGAATCGCTGGTTGTCGACCGCGATCGCCTCGAGCAGTTTCCATCCCCCGCTGTGCACCAGGATCGCGCGCGACAAGTCCAATCCGTCGTCCGCAAACATCTCGACGAGGTACTGCCACACCATGAAGGTGAACCCGAAGATCAAGAAGCGCTCCCTCCCCGCGCGCTCCAGGAAGGCCCGGACGCGGTCTCGATCGGGACGGCCCTCGTCGTCGAGCGCGAACACGTGGCCGCGCCCGAAGCGCATCATTCCGAGCACGCCTGCCCCGCGCGCGGAGAGCAGGCGCGGATCTTTCAACACGGCCGGTGTGTCGAGGATCAGCATCGGCGGACGCTGCTGGCCCACGACATGCGCGATCACCTTGCCGAGCGCCCGCGCTTGGAGCTGCGCCGACGGCGCATCGATCGCGATCCGGCTCAAGCTCGCACCGCTGGTGCCGCTGGAGGTCATGACCGTCGAGATGCGCTCGGCCGGGACGCTGCGAAGCGAGTGAGACTTGAAGAGCGAGACCGGCAGAAACGGAATCTCCGCGATGGATGTCGGCCGAGAGTCGAGCCAACCCATCCGATCGAGCATCCGCGCGTAGGCCGGGCAGTGGGCGCGATGATGGAGTGTCAGCTCGTGGAGCCCCTCGAGGAGCCGTTCCTCCTTCTCGGCCTGCGGAATGGAGAACGGCGTCGCGGCAAGCAACTCGTCGACCACGCTCATCGCGGCACCTGCAGGGCCGCGAAATCGATCTTGCCGGCAGCATTCACGGGCAGCGAGTCGATCGCGCAGACCTCGATCGCGGTCGGGTGAAGGCGGGTCGCATCCACGAGCTTGCGGTGAACGGCCTCACGCACGGCGGCGTCCGTCGTCTCGACATACACGCGCAGACGGCCATCCGCCTCGACGGCGGCTGCACGAGCCTCGTCGGCGACGATTCGCTCGATGTCGTCGAGGTTGACCCGCCGGCCCACGAGCTTCGCGAAGCGCGCCGCTCGGCCGGTGATGAACAAGCATCCATCGGCGTCCAGATGGCCGAGATCCCCGGTGTGCAGCTCGCCGTGGCAAACGTCTCCGAGAGCCAGGTCGGCGCGCCGTTCGGCGTAACCAAGCATCACGTTCGGGCCGTGGTAGATGATCTCACCGTCCTCCCCGGGTGTCTCGATCGGCGTGCCGTCGGCGCCTCGGATCTCGACTCTTCCGCCGGGAATGGCAAATCCGACCGAGCCAGGCTTGACCCGCGCGAGCTCTGCCGGGAGCGTGGTCATGCGTGGAGCCGCTTCCGTCTGTCCGTACATCACGTAGAAGCGGCCCGCGCGAGCGGCGAGCTTGTCGGCCAAATGCTCGACGGTCTTCGGAGACAGGCGTCCGCCAGCCTGTGCGCAGACCTTCAGGCTGGGGACCGCGAGCCGCTCGATGTCGAGGCGCCTGAGCACCTCGAAGTGGAATGGCACGCCCGGCAGGAACGTGCAGCCGAGCTCCCGAAACTCGCTCCAGAATTCGGCAGTCGAAATGCTGCGCGCCGTCAGCGCGACGGTGGCGCCGGCCGCGAGATGGGTCAGGAGCACCGATAGACCGAACGAGTAGTGCAGCGGAAGGTGCGCGCAGGCTCGGTCGCCGGGGCCGATCCCGAGCACCCGGGTCACGGCCGCGAGGTTCGCGGCGACGTTCTCGCGGCTCAATCGGACGAGCTTCGGGCTTCCCGTCGTTCCCGAGGTCGTCAACAAGGTGCAGAGCCGGGGGTCGAGCGCTTCGGCCGAGGCGTCTCGCTCGATCATCGAGATGCCAAGAGGTCCTTCGCCCATGCTGCGCACCGGCAAGGCGCGGTGGATTCCGTCAGGGGCCCGCGGACCCGCGTACAGGACGTACTCCGGGCGGTAGATCGCGTCGAGCCTTCGCACGACCGATTCACTCAGGTTGGGATCGAGCAGCGCCACGGCATGGCCGGCGTTGACCAGCGCAAGGTAGCCCGCCGTGCACGCCAGGTCGGTGCCGGCGAAGAGGAACGCGAGCCGCTTCGTCGGGCGCACGAGTGCTTCACGTACGCCCGCCACATGGCGTTTGAGCGTGCCGTAGTCGACAACGACTCCGCCCGGCGCCGTCAGTGCGATCGCGTGATCGGGCGCCGACGCATCGAGAAACGCCCAGCGCCGATCGGCCATCAGAGGATCATTCCGCCGTCGACACCGAGCACTTGGCCGGTGACGTAAGTGGAGAGGTCGCTGACCAGGAAGAGCACCGCGCGAGCGACGTCGTCGGGCGTACCGATTCGTCCCATGGCGATGCTGGCGAGCCGCTCCCGGTGGATCTCGGGCGAGAGGTGCCGAATCATCTCGGTGTCGATGTATCCGGGGCACACCGCGTTCACGCGGATCGAGAACGGCCCCAGCTCCTTCGCGGCCGATTTCGTGATTCCCAGCAGCGCGGCCTTGGATGAAGCGTACACCGTCTGGCCCGCGTTTCCGCGAACGCCGACGATCGAGCTCACGTTCACGATCGCGCCGCCGCCGCCGCGACGCATCAGTCGTGTCGCCGCTTGGAGATGATGCATCGCGCCGAGAACATTCGTCGCCAGTGTGTCCTGCATCGTGGCTTCGGGGATCATGCCGATCAGGCCATCCCCCAGGATGCCAGCGTTGTTCACGAGGATGTCGAGCCTGCGCAGCTCCTTGAACACGCTTTGGTAGAGCCCCGCCACCTCGCTCGCCTCCCGCACGTCCGCGGTCAGCGCGAGGACGCGCCCCCGCCCGTGGCTCAGCTCGTCGGCGAGCGCGCGCAGCGACTCCGCGCTGGAGCGCGCCGTGAGCACGACGTGGGCGCCGTGCTCGCTCAGCCGTCGCGCGGTCGCCAGACCGATGCCGCGCGACGCCCCCGTGACGACCGCGACGCGGCCTTCAAGATCCAAGAGAGGCATCGAGCCGCTCCAGGATCGCGACGGCCTTCGCCAGCGTCGACATCTCCAGAACGTCGTCGGTCTCGAACATGACGTCGAACTCGCGTTCGATCGCCGCGACGAGCGCCATGTGCCCGACGGAGTCCCAAGACGGGTGCTCGCCGTATCTCAGCTCGTCGAGGTCGACTGCGCCATCGAGCTGGAGAGTGTCGCGAACGACGTGGCGAAGACGATCGAGATGGGACGGTTTCAAGCCAATCTCCGGCGGGCGAGGGACAGGTATCGAGCGGAAACGACCGACGGCGCGAACTTGCGAGGCGCGACGGTGGGACAGGGCGTTTCCGAAGCAGGAGGAGCGCCCCGCGCTCCGCCCGCGTCGTTCGTCACCTTCGGACGATGCCGAGATCCCACCTTGCCGCCGGGGAAAGCTACCAGGCAGGACCCGCCGCGTCGAGCATGGCCGCGGCTCACCGGTGTGCCTGAGCCGCGCGCGAGCGCGGTCGCGGCGCGATCGCGAGAAGCGCGGCTCGGCTCAGCCTTCTTGGGGAAGGTCGAGCCCGAGGCGCTCGTTCATCCGCTCGGTCGGCACCTTCCAATAGTCGACGAACCCACGCTTGAACACGAACGCGGACGCGCCTTCGGGAATGCGTCGGTTCGCGCGCTCGACTCGTTCCGCAATCACGCCTGGTTCGCTACGAAACAGCAACCACAGCCGGGACCCTGGATGGTACGTCGAGCACCGAAATCCCCATTGTTCGCAGAGAATCTCCATGCTCCGGTTGGTGAAGAACGCGCAGTGAACCGGCAGCAGATAGAACCAGCCCGGGTCGCACGGAATCCGCTCCGCGACCAGCGTATGCAGGCCCATGACACCGCCGTCCGCAGCCACGAGGTTGGGGATCTCGTCCAGGGAGGACCGATCACGGATGTGCTCGAGCACGGAGGTCGTCAGCACGAACCCGAACTTGCCGGGAACCAGCTCGTCCTCGGACAGGCAACCGGGGAAGTCGGCGTGGCGGTCGAACGGCCGTAGGTCGAAGCTCCCCCGATCCGCGAGCAATTGGCAGAGCTTCGCATCCCCGCAACCCCAGTCGAGGCACGGCCGGTCCGTCGAGATCAGCCCCGCCGCCGCGGCGATCTCGAGGATGTCCGCTTGCGCTCGCAGGCGCGCGACCCAGGCAGGGTCGTTTACATCCGTGTCGGTGCCGTGAAAACTGCCGTGGTACGAGCGGTTCAGGGCATCCCAGGACTCGTTCGTCATCTCGGCGTGCGTGCGCGAACGGACAAAGCCGCACGAGACGCACTCGACGTAGTCGACCTCGCCGAGACCGAAGCAATCGAACCGCTTGGCGAGGAACGGCTTCGTCCGTTGGTCACAAATCATGCATCTCATCGTGCATACTCGTATGGAAGGCTCGCTGCGTGACCGAAAGCGGATTCGTCACCCCTTCCTCACCCGCTTCCCGATGGCCGTCGCGCCCGTTGCGCTGCCCGAACCGCGGTATCGGCCCCGCGCGACCTGGACCCGTCCGTTGCACGGTATCGAGCGCGCGGCGCCATCGCGGCAACCCGCTTCGGCTGCCGGCGTCCGGTTCCTGTCCGTGCTCGGCGCGCATCCCCACGCGGTCGGCGGCGAGGCTCGGCGTCGTTGCCTGAACCCGGGGTCGACGGTTGCGGTCGCGTTGGTCGTGAAGCCGATGCGAGAGGCCGCCCCGGTGAGCGGCACCGGTCGTGAGGTTGCATCGTGAAGGTTTCGGTCGTGATGCTCACCTACAACCACGCGCCCTTCATCCGGAGCGCCCTCGAAGGTGTGCTTCAGCAACGAGTTTGCGGAGGCTTCGAAATCCTCGTGGGCGACGATGCATCGACGGACGCGACCGCTCAGGTCGTGAGCGAGTACGCGGCGGCGCATCCGGATCGCGTGAAGGCAATACTGCGTCCGCAGAACGTGGGCATGCACGCCAACTTCATGGATCTGCTCGCCCGCGCAACTGGCGAGTACATTGCGATCTGCGAAGGCGACGATCGGTGGACCGACCGAGACAAACTCGCGCTTCAGGTTGCCGCCCTCGATGCTCGCGCGGACGCAAGTGCATCCACCCACGATGTCTCCGTCATCGACACGGTCGGTGAAGCGCCAGCGTACTTGTACAGCCAGGGGTGTCCCCTTCGCAATCGGACGGAGTTCACACTGGATGATCTGATTCGAGGGGAAGCGCTCCTCGCGTCTTGCTCGTTTGTCTATCGCGGTGTGTGGCTGCGCGAGCCTCATCCGTTCGATCTTCACGCAATCGACTGGTTTTTCAAGATGAAGGTCGCGGCCAAGGGCCCAGTGTTGTATTTCGACCGCGTCATGGCGGACTACCGACGACATCCAGGCGGATATATGGCTCGAACGCAGGCGTCTTTCGCGGCGCGCGAGGCGCTCTATCTTCTGCAACTGCGGATCCTCGATGAGATCAAGGATCTGGCAGGCGATCGACCAGCTTTCCGCGATGGATACTCGATGGTTCACTATCAGTTTGCATGCGACGCGATGCGTGCGAAGCGTATGCGAACGTTCCGCCGGGCAATCGAGCAGAGCATCGTCCTGGGGGCGCCCGTGACAGAGTTCCAGCGATTACTCCATCGTTGGCGATACCTTCCCCACTTTCGACTCTGGCTGAGCGCAGTTCGAGCTCGACTTGATGCGCCCTTGCGGGGCGACTGAAGGACGATTCGAGCCCGCCACCCTGGCGTCGACTCGTGGTCCCATGACATCTGCATCGCCGAGGCGCGCGCTGCCACATTCGCCGCGGTGACGCGGCTCCATGGCCGATCGGTCCCGTTAACCATCGAGAGATCCGATGGGCCTGGGTTCCATGCCGTTCGCTGCCCTCGTGTCGCGGATGCTGTGGCGATGTGACTCGCTGGACGGCTCTCGTCGGCTGTCCACGCGCGAGATCTATGGTAAGTTCGGCACGAAACCGCTCACGGCAACCGACGAGTGAGCAGGCTCGGCGCCGAGCGACCCGACATCCCATTCCCCGATGCCCGTCCCTGACGCAAGCGACCGCGCACTCTCGAAGACGCTCCGGCTGCTGATCGACGAGGCTCGTTTTGCCGAGCCGATCCTGGTCACGCGGCCGACTCTGCCAGCGCTTCATCAGTTTCAAGTGCAGCTCGCCGAGATCTGGGAATCGGCTTGGTTGACCAACAACGGGCGCTTCCACCAGCGATTCGAGCACGCGCTGGCGGAGTACCTCGGCGTCGAGCATCTCAGCCTCTTTTGCAACGGTACGATTGCATTGCTGGTTGCATTGCAAGCGCTCGGTGTCACCTCGGGCGAGGTGATTACGACGCCGTTCACGTTTCCCGCCACGCCGCACGCGCTTCACTGGAATGGGGTCACGCCGGTGTTCGCGGATGTCGAGCCGGTGCATTTTACACTCGATCCGAGCGCCGTCGAGGCCGTGATCACGCCGAAAACGAGTGCCATCGTACCCGTCCACGTGTACGGTCATCCGTGCCGGGTCGATGCAATCCAGGCGATTGCGGATCGGCACGGGCTCAAGGTGATCTACGACGGCGCCCATGCATTCGGCGTGCGCATGCGCGGTCGATCGATCGCCGAATGGGGCGATTGCACGATGCTCAGCTTTCACGCCACCAAGCTCTTCTCGTCGATCGAGGGTGGCGCACTCGTATCGCGATCTCGGGCTGCCAAGGTCGAGATCGACTACCTCAAGAACTTCGGAATCGCAGATGAGGAGACAGTCGTGGGGCCCGGCATCAACGGAAAGCTGAACGAGCTCCAGAGCGCCTATGGGCTACTACAGCTCGAGATGATCGACGATGAGATCGAGCGCCGGCGAGTGCTGGTCGACGACTATCGCCGCGGACTCCTGGGCATCCCGGGAGTCTACGTTCCACCCGTGCCGGAAATCGATCGCAACAACTTCGCTTACCTTCCCATCTTGCTGCAGCAGGCCGAGTTCGGAGTTTCGCGAGATGAGCTCCATGAGCTGTTCAAGCGATTCAACGTTTTCACTCGCAAATACTTCCATCCGTTGTGCAGCCGCATACCGGTCTATCGAGATCTTCCGTCTTCTCGACCGGAACGCTTGCCGGTCGCAGAGGACATCGCGCGCCGCATTCTGTGCTTGCCGATCTACGGCACGCTCGAACGATCCAGCGTCCAGCAGATCTGCGCCATCATCGCGGAGTTGCACCGGTCCGCACAGTCCAGATCGCCGACGCCCTGATGACGGCCCGCTGTCACGCGCCAGTTCCGCCGGCGGAAACGCGTCCGCGGCGGTATCGCGGTGTGATGCGCGACGTTTTCCAAGGAGCAGGCTCGAGCGTGCCGATTGGCGCTCTCGGCTACCAGGTGCCCGGGGCGCGCGCCTGCCCGTTGGTGTGGAGTGCCAGCGTGCCGGCGGCCAGCCGCTCCAGCGAGAAACGGTCGAGGACGAGGGTCCGACCACACTGGGTCGGTGATGAACGCGAAGATCCGCCCCTCGAATGTGGCGAGATCGCCGACCTCGACCACGAATCCAGTCCCACGGTCGATGCCGCTTCCTCCGTGCCTGTGGGCAGGTCGCTCACGGCCGGCAGCCGAGTCGGAGCTGGATGGGTCGTCGACACGGCGGATCAGCGCTGTGGGGATGGCAGACCGTAGAGCGCCAGGGTGGCGCTCACCATCTGGTCCATCGAGAAGTGCTCGGCCACCCAGGTACGGCCGCGCTCGCCGAGCGTTCGCGTCCGCGCTGGATCGCGCGCCAATTCCGCAATGAGCGCTCCCATGGCGTCGGTGTCGCCCACACCACAAACGAAGCCGGTTTCGCCTTCGCGCACGGCCTCCGGAGCGCCGCCGCCACGCGTGACGATCGCAGGCACACCCAGCGCTTGTGCTTCGAGCGGCACGTTCGGGCAGCCCTCGAACTCCGAGGGCAAGAGCGCGACGTCTGCGATCGATAGGTAGCGCTCGGGATCGGGCAGCGCACCCAGGAAGGCGATCGCGTCACCGAGACCGAGCTCGTCGGCGAGCGCATGCGTGGCCGCCGCATCCGGCCCACTGCCAATGTGGATACCACGCACTGGTGCACCGCGTGCACGTGCACCGCCGATCGCCCGAACGAAGTCGAGTGGGCGCTTTTCCATCGAGCACCTCAGGATGCCGACCACCAGGAACGCATCCGGCGCGATTCCCAGCTCGGCCCGCCGAGCCCGGCGCTGCTCGGGTGTCAGCGGCTGGAAGCGCTCGACCGGTACGCCGTTCGGAATCACCGTGAAGTGATCCAAGCCGAATCCCGCCCACTGGGCGTAGTCGGCGGCGCCGGCGCGAGAGTTCGCGATCAGCCGTACGTCGGGCGCATGCGCCAGCAAGCGATAGCCAGGGCGATGCCAGCGCTTCGTCAAGTGTGGATAGTGCGCCGGGCTCAAGCTGTGAGTGCTGGCGATGATCCGCGGCACGCCCGCTAGCAGCGCTGCACTGGCGCCGACGATGTTGGCGTCGTCGAGCCAGGCATGAAACACGTCCGGGGGGGCGAGCGCGAGACGATACGCCAGCGGAGCAATCGCGCTCACCGCGGGGTGTGAGGAGATCGCTCGCCGCGCCGCTTGGGTCGGATCCGCCGAGGCTTGCTCGATCCAGCGGGCGGTGTGCGCTCGCGACCAGCCATTGGCGACGCATCGGACCGCGACACCTGCATGCTCGATCTGACCTTGGAAGTGTCCGAGGTCGCCCTCGAGGTGCTTGGCGGTGAGGACCTGCACCTCGTTTCCATGCGCCACCAAGCGCGTCGTCAGAACCGCGAGTTGTCGCTCCGCCCCACCGGCACCCAGCGACCCGATGTAATGGACGATTCGAGGCGGCGATCCCGCACGCGCATGACCCGTGCCGCTGAGATCTTCTCGCGGATGAGTCTTCGGCGTAGCGTGGCGGATCAGGGTCGCGAGCCCGCAGCGTGCTTCGCGAACACTCGAAAGCGGCGCAACGAGCCGCGAGCCGAGGCAGCTCCGAAGCAATCGGGCGACCCGCACGTCATGGACGGCAGTACGGCGTAGCGCCGTCCATGCCACTAGGACCAGCGCACCGAGGCGGTTGACCCGTAGCGATGCGCCGGCGAGGTGGGTGAACTGGATGCGATGGGCTCCCGCCGCGAGGGCGAGCCAGACGGCACCGAAGCTGGCTCCTTCGAGACTGTGGACGAGTGCCTCGCGCGCACCGGTCGCACGAAGCGCGCGTAGCGTGGAGAGCGTCCACGCTCGTCGAAGGTCCACCCATTCGACTGTCCGGGGCCCCTGGATCCTTCGCGATCGCTGTGACACGAGCACGACGCGCTCGGCGTTCCGGATCCGCGGCACTGCGTCGTGGGGGTCGTACCAGAGCACCAAGAGCGTCGATCCGAACGCGTGAACCTCACCGGGTGGGCCGTATTCCAATCCGATCAAGCCTGCTCCAGTCGAATGGCGCGATGCTCGCTCGCATGCGTCGCTCGTGAGTGCTGCGGCGGTCATCTGTGCGCAGAGGGGCGAGTCATCGAGGCGCGCCGCCGTCCGCGAGACCGCATCACTCCCCGACGCTCAATGCTGTTGATGGTGCAGTCGTACGCCACTCGAGTTTCTCAGGTTCGCTCGGGCGTGCCGCCCGTGGACCCTCGCGGCGGCAGCGCGCGCGAGTTTCCGAGCGCAGCGTACACGGTACGCATCACGCGGTAGGCCGGGCGAACGACGACGTAGAGCGCGTGTGCGAGATGGGCGCGGACTCCGATGCGGTCCCAGGCGCGCGCGCGCCGAAGACTGCGCCGCTCGCGGGGGTCCAAGGCGGTCGCGAGGATCGCATCGCTGACCGACGTCGTCGGCGAAGCCACCCGAGCGACGTGTGTGGAAGCGCTGTGAAAGGGTGTGAGCTGGCGGGGATCGTCGGCCGTTGCACTGGGGCGCTCCGGCAGCCGGCAATGGATGTGAACGCTGAGAACCGCGAGATCGTCGTCGGTGATGTGGAGGAGCTCCGGATGAATGCGACTTCGAACGTCGACGAGATACGCAGACGGCGCCCTCAGCGTGGAGCGCGCCTCGACGACCTCGAAGCCAGCATGACGGAAAGCTTCGACGAACGCACTCGCCCGCACGCGATTTCCGCACTCGCCGTGCGTCTCGTGGAACAGCGCACGGAAGCGGTCCTCCGAGAGCGTCAGGTACTCGAGCGGGCGACCGAAGTCACGGTGATCCCGGCAATCGATCTGGTGCATCCCGACCCCGCCAGGGGCCGTCACCACGGCGAGGCGGGCGATGGCCCGGGGCACGTCGTCCACGTGCTCGAGCGTTGCGTTCGAGAGCACCACGTCGAACGGCTCGAGGGAAGCATCGATCTCGTGCAGCGCCCCGCGGAGCGTGGTCACGGCAGCCGGTACGAAACCGCGGTGGCGAAGCACCTCCCGAAGCGGCGTGGGATCCAACGCGGGATGCTCGGTTGCCACCCATTCGAGCAGCGCGCGCACCAAGCGCATGTGGTACGGCTTCACCCACGGAGCTGGGAATCGATCGATCACCGATACTCGCGCGCCAGTGCACGCGAGCAGGAGCGCCGTTGCGAGCGAGTGGCCGGGGCCGATTTCGAGGATTCGGCGTCCGCGAAGCGATGCGGCGGACGCGGGCGTCAAACCGAGTGCTGCGAGGTAGCCGACAAACACCTGCGCGCCGTAGGCGGCATCCGCGTCGATGATGCGGGGACGATAGTCCCGCCTGCGGAGGTTGAAGGGCGACGCGACGCTCATCCGAACGTGCTGGTGTGCTGCCAGTCCGCGCGAGCGGCGCGCGAGGCTGCTCGAGGTGGCCGTTCGAGCGCGGATGGCGCCATCGCTGCCGGCATGATGTTCGCGCCTCGTCGCCGCCGGCCGAGCCACGGGCGATCCACGCGGGAGAATCGATGATGCTCGATCATACAGGCGACGGTCTTTCGCCACCATCTGCTCCATCGAGATTCGGCACGTCGCGAATACGGAACTCTGCTTCCCCTACGGCCAGGCGTGCAGGTCGCGGTCGACCACCGTGAAGCGACGCAGCGCGCCACGAGAGACAAATACATCGAGCGTAGTCGTGCGGACCTGCGTACGTCCTCGTGGACAGCGGGCACGCCTTTGGAGCCACCCGTGTCGCTGCGTGCACCAGCCGCAGCCGAGCGTCGGCGTGACACGGAATCTCGCCGACCAAACCTTGATTTCGAGCATCGCCGTGTGGCACACATCGTCGGTCAGCGCTGGGGTGGTGGCGCGTGGCCGTGCCAACCACGTAGCTCGAGCGCAAGCGCAGCCGGCGGATCCACCGACGCTGGGCGGAAACCAGCGTTTCCAGGATCTGTGTTCAGATACGCGGGCCCCTTCAAGGCTAGTTCTCGATGCGCCCCTGGGTCTCCTGGCTTTCATCACTGATTGCGGAGAAACCGAGCAACACGCGGACTCACGACTACCGTCCGGAAACGGTGGCGAAGGACGTGAGCTACGCGTTTCAGGTGTTTGATGCGTATTGCCGCATGCTCCATGCGGTCCTGCCTGAGGAGCGATCACTCGCGGGGAAGCGCATCCTCGAGATTGGTCCGGGGTTCTCACTCGGGGCGGCGATGCTCGCAACCTGTGCTGGCGCACACACGACGGTGCTCGACGCGTATCCGCCGAAGTGGCAGCGGACCTATCACGCGCCGTTCGTGCGAGCGCTGCTCGTAAGGGCGATTCGCGAGCGACCGGATCTCGACGTGTCGCCGCTGTTCGCGTTGCTCGATGTGAGAAGCTTCGATAGTGGAGTCCTCGATCTGATTCCCGAACCCCTCGAATCCTGCAACGCGGGATCGCGTCGGTTCGATCTGGTCCTCTCGAACGCGACGCTGGAACACGTTCGAGACGTGCCGCAGGCGATCGCGAAGCTCGCCCAGCTTACGGCTCCGGGCGGGGTGGGAATCCACTGCATCGATTTTCGTGACCATCGCGACTTCGCCCATCCACTCGAGTACTTGACCGTCTCCATCGCGGAATTCGAGCGACTGTTCGAACAGACCTTCGGCGAATGCGGGAACCGCTGGCGAGCCAGCCAATTCACCGAAGCGTTTCGGAAATCGGGTTTCGACTTGCTCGAGCTTCGCGAGTCAGAGCATGCGACGATCGAATACTTGGAGAACGTACGGTCGCGCCTTCACCCAGAGCAGCGTGGACTCGCGGACTCGGATTTGTCATGCCTCGTGGGGTGGATCGTCTGCCGGCGTCCGCCCGCGGTTCCCGACGACTGCGGTCCGGCGCGGCCCGCTGGTGATGGAGGGGCGGAGTTCCAATCGGACGCATCGCGTCGTCTTGGGAATCGCTGGCAGGCTCGGTTGGCCTGCGTGCGCCTGGCGCACGCGTTCGATCAAATCGGCCTACGCGCTCGCCTGCGGCATGCTGCGATTGCCGGTGTCAAGGGTGCCTACCGATCGTTCCGCGATGCGCATGCCCGCCTCCCAGCGGGCTCGAGTCACCCGATGAGCTGACCGGGTCATCAGTCATCTAGTGCGTATGCGGCGACGGTCTGTTCAAGCATCGTTTCGACTCCGAATCGCTCCGCCACGAAACTCGGGCCCGCCCGCCGCGCGCGCTCACGCGCTCGCGAATCTGCAAGCAATCCCAAGACCGCGGTCGCGATCGCGCGCGCCGGCGCATTCACGTCGACGATCCATCCCGTTCGACCCGAATCCACGATCTCGCGTGCGCCCCCAGCATCGGTTGTGACCACCGCGATGCCTTGCGCCTGTGCCTCCATCAGCACGTTCGGCAGCCCTTCCACCGAGGAAGTGAGCAAGAACACGTCGAGAGAGGCGATCACCTGAGCCACGGCGGTCGTGGGAGGCACGAGCCGAGTGCGGCCCTCGAGCCCCCTTCGCTGAATTGCGCGCCGCATGGTTCGTTCCATTCGACCCACGCCGGCGATCACGAAGTGCACTTCGGGCCGCCGAGCGGCGATCTCTGCCGCGACGCGGATCCAAAGGAGCGGCCGTTTCTGTGCATCGAAGCGAAACACGCCGCCGACGACCGGCGCCGAGGCGGGAATGCCGAGACTGGCACGCAAGCGAGCGACGTCATCGGCGCTCGTGTGCCGCGCGATCGTGGGATCGAGCGCGTTCCAGATGACTCCGACGGTGCCCGAGCCGGCGTCGAGCCACCGCTCGTAGTCACGGGCCCCGGCACGACTGTTGGCGACGATCCGGGTGGTCGGCATAGTTGCCAGCACACGAAACGCCGGCCGGAGTATCGCGTCGTAGGAAGACGGCAATCGATCGGGGGCGAGGTTTCGGCCGCCGAGCACCACCCGTGGGACTCCGGCCAAATGTGCGGCCAGGCCCGCGATCACGCTCGGCATGTCCATCCAAGCGTGCACTACGCCAGGCCCGCTCCGGCGCATCTCCTCGGCCAACGCGCAGATTCGCACGCCGAGCTGTGCCGGAAGTCGATCGAGCAAGTTCAGGACGCGGCGATCTGCAAGGGCCCAATCCCGTGACCCGAGGCGAGCCTCCATAGCGACCCCCCGCGGCTCGACCCCGAGCGCCCGGAGGCGCGCGGCGAAGAGGCCCTCGGGATTTCCGAGCGTGTACACGCTTGCGCCGAAGCGATCGAGCGTGAGGAGCTGCTCGATGGTGAGCACCATCTGGCGCTCGGCGCCGCCCGCACCAAGAGAATCGCACACGAACATGACCTCCGTTCGTGAGGCCGATGTGTGCCCCGCGTTGCAGCGGAGGGGTACACGCGCGCGCTCGGCGAGCTGCGCGAATCCGGCGTCATCTTCGATCCAATGGAGTGCACGAGTGGGCATGGAGAGCTTGATCCAGGTGCGGCCCAGCCGGTTCGCGCCGGCTTGGAGCACGCGCCTCATCACGAGCGCGCGGACTGACCGACTCGTCACCTGGTCTGGACTCGGACGGACGATTCGGCGAACTCCATGGCGCCACGCATCGACGAGCATCCGCGTCGGCATGGCCGCGAGCGGCCCGATGAGCACGAGGGTCCGCGCGGAGACCGCCGGCCACGTCGCGCGACGCGCGGCGCAGTCGTAGCGTCCGAAGTACCCTGTTTCTTCGTGGTCCGCGTCGAGCGGTGACGGCGCGATCAACCCCGCCGTTCGCTCCTCGGCACGGATCGCGGCGCGCTCGTCGCTGTTCAGCTCGAAGGGTGACAGCACCCAGCACAGCCGGTTCCGCATCGCACCCGCGGCATCGAGTCCCGAGCGGACGAGAGAGTCGAGGTCGGCGACCACGGAGCGTGCTTATTCCAGGGGCCCGTATATGGCGAGCGTTTCCCGGAGAATGACGTCTCGACCAAAGCGTGCGGCGACGAACGCCGGGCCTGCGCGCGAGGCTTCGCTTCGCAGGCCTGGATCCCGCAGGATGCGCAAAGCCTGCTGTGCGATCGCCTCGACGTCAGCGCCAGGTGGGACGAGCCACCCGCTGTGCCCGACGTCGATCGTCTCGCGCACGCTACCGACATCGGTGGCCAGCACCGGCACGCCCAATGCCCCCGCGTTCACCAGAACCACCGGTGAGCCCTCGACCGCAGAGGTCAGCATGAAAAGATCCATGGCCTTCATGGGAACGCCGATGTCCGCGCGCGCCGCCAGGAGGTGGAGGCGATCCTTGACCCGCGATCGCGCGACGAGTGCTTGCATGCGGGGTTCGTATGGGCCGGTGCCGATCAGCACCGCATGGGCCTCCGGCGCCGCACTCAAGATCTGCTGTGCCGCCCGAAGCCAAAGCAGCGGGCGCTTTTCCGCCGCGAAACGAAACACACTTCCAACGACCGGGGCGGTCAGTGGGATACCCAACGAGGCTCGGAACGCCTGGGACGAGTGTGCGTCGCCGCACACCAGCTCGTCGGGGTTGACGGCGTTGCGAAGGACCCTGATGCGGCCAGGCTCGATGCCGAGCCATCGCTCGTAATCGCGAGCGCCTGCAGACCCATTGTTGGTGAGAACGACGCTCGGCTCGCTCTGCAAGACGCGGTAGGCCGAACGGAACCACGGTTCGTAGAAGTGGTAGTGAACCGGCGACATGGCTTGTGTGGCGAGCACGATCCGCGGCACGCCGGCGAGGAGCGCCGCGATCCCCACCCACACGTTCGGAAGATCGAGTGAGGCGTGCACTACGGATGGTCGGTCGATGCTGAAACGCGAGAAGAGGGCGGCGATCCACACCACGAGCGGAGACGGTAACGCGGCGAGGTCGTGGCATCCCGCGAGCAGCTCACGAAGCTGCGGTGGGTCGGCATGTCCTGGGTGTGTTCCGAGCTCGGCCCACGCGACACCGGCGCGCGACAAGCGGTCACGCAGGCTGGGGTGGACCGGCCCCACCGCGATCAAGCGTGTGTCGATTCCCCGCTCGGCCAAGCCACATGCCGTGAGCACGTGCTGAGTCTCTGCGCCGCCAAGTGATGTGCTGCCGAGTATCAGCTCGACGCGGATGGGGGATGGCGGCGGCGGATTCAGCCGGGCACCGCCGAGCACGCGTCGGAAGCGCCCTTCCCAACCAGCCTCGATCGAGGTCGACTTGAAGCACGGGGTGCGGCGAAACACCTTGGCGATACGTCGGGCTGCCAGCGCCAGCCCGCGCTGGATCAGGAGTCGGCGGAGGCTGCGGTTGCGAACGCCATCGACGTCGAGGGCCACGAGCGTCCGGACGCCGCGCCGCCAAGCGGATAGCAGCATGGCCTCGCGCAGGCACGAGACCGGCCCGATCACGACGATCCGTTGCGCCGGGCCGTCGGGTAGCGTCCATCGTCCTTCTGTCGGTAGGTAACGACCCAGCCAGCCTACGAAGCGAGACGCAACAGCATCATTCTCTAGGGGGCGCGCGACGACACCGCTGATGCGAGAGTCGTGACGAAGTGCGTCGAGCTCCTCGTCGGTAACCGAAAACGGCAGGCACAACAGGAACGGAGACGCTTGCATGTCCAGCCGCCGGGGCAGGAACTCTTCCAGCATCCCCGCAAGGCTCGAAGCGGGGCTGGAGGGCACGGCGTTTGGTGAATGAATGGCAGGCCCTCCGGCGTTTCCGGCGATGAATCTCGGTTTCGTCTCTGGCGGTCAACCCGGGGCTCCAGCGTACGAACGAACGTGAAGAGTAGCATCGGAGCTGTGATGGCCCACTGCCGGCCGAGGGCGATGGCCACTCTCGGGCTCCGCTACGGGGCCTGTGGCGCGGAGCGACCTCGGTGGTCTGTCGAAGTCGTGTCGGGTCGCGACACGAGTTGGGGGCGGATCAGCGATATGCAGCGAGTGTGTCGGCGACCATCCGTTCGATCGAGAAGCGCTCGCACACGAACGTGCGGCCACGTCGGCCCATCGCTTCACGCCGCTCGCACGACGCCGCCAGCTCAGCGAGGCGATCGACCATCGCGTTCACGTCTCCCACTCCGCAGACGAAGCCGGTCTCGCCGGGGAGGACCACTTCCGGCGAGCCGCCGCCGTCGGTGACGATCGTGGGGACCGCGAGCGCTTGCGATTCGAGCGGCACGTTCGGGCAGCCTTCGAACGCCGAAGTCAGCAGGCAGGCGTCGGCTACGGCGAGCCAGCGCTCGGGGTCGGGTATGCGGCCCAGGAATCGTAGCGTGCTGCCGACGCCGAGCTCGGCTGCGCGGGCGCGGAGGTGCGCTTCCTCGGGACCGCTGCCGATGTGGAACGCACGCGCGTTCGGTATGCGTTGGCGGAGCCGAGCGAATGCCTCTACGAAGTCCGAGGGGCGCTTCTCGGCCGTGAGACGGTGAATGGAAGCGAGCAAGAAGCCATCCGACGGTACGCCGAGCTGCGCGCGCAGTGCCGCGCGATCGTCGCTCGTTGCCGGCCGCAGCCGATTGGTGTCGATGCCGTTCGGAATCACCCGGATGACGCGGCGATCGATCCCACACCAGTGGGCGTAGTCAGAGGCGCCCGCCGCCGAGTTCGCGATCAGCCGCACCGTGCTCGAGCGCGCTGCGAGACGATAGCTCGCGCGGTACCACGTGCGGCACAGCCGGGGCAGGTGCCGCGGGCTCAAGTTGCGAGTGCTCAGCACGATCCGCGGCACGCCGACGATCACGCCTGCGAGCGAACCCACGGCATTGGGCTCGTCGAGCCAGCAATGCAGCACCGCGGGCGGCGTGTGGTTGAGCGCCTCGACGAGCGGCACGAGTCGATGGCTCGCCGCATGCGCTTCCAACGCGTCCGGCAGCCCGACGGGAAGTTGCGCGGCGATCTCGCGCGCAAGCGCTCGCCGCGGTCCCATGCGCCTTCGCGCGGGCACGGCGGCGATCGCGACACCACTGGCGGCGAGCGCAGTCGCGAAGTGTCCACTCGATCCCTCCAGGGGCAGCGCGGTGCAGACGAGCACCCGCAGGCCGCGGGCGTGCTGTGCGGAGGCGAGAGCCACGAGTTGCCGTTCCGCCCCGCCGGGACTCAGATCGCTGATGTAGTGGACGACGTCGAGGGGAGGAACGCTCGCTGGAGACGATGCACGCGCAGCGGCAGCGCGTTCACGACGCATCCGGATTGCGTGGACGAATGCGGCTCGCACCGCCTGGCGTGAGTGTGGATCGACGCCGAGCGTCCAGCCGGCAAGCGCGGCGTGCGACGTGATCGATCCGGTCGCACGCCGGCTCAGACGGCGAAACGAGCCCGCGAGCCCGAGCAAGCATGCTGTTCGCCGCGGCGCGGAGAACGACGCGCCTGCTGCGTACGTGAAGTGAAAGTGGCGTACGCCGATGCGCACGAGCCGCCACACCGCGGACCAGGATGCAGCCTCGAGGCTGTGAACGACTGCTTGCGCGCACGCGTCGGATGGCTCGCGTCGCGCGCGACTTGACGCATATGCGTCCCAATCGGTGTATCGGACGACACGAGGGTCGCGCCGCCACCAACCGCGGCGCGAGATCAAGTCGATGCGATCGGCGCCCTCGATCGGGCTCGGCGGCTCACGGTCGTCGACGCAGAGCACTACCACGGCACCGCTCGAAACCACGACTCGCCCGGGCCAGCCGGGCTCGATGCCGAGCCAGCGCACGAGGGCCGAAGCTGTTGGATGCATGGTGCGGTCGAGGGCGCGGTGGTGCGAGCGCGCGAACGGCTGACGCTCGCATCGCCTTCGGCCGGAATGCAAGCGGATGCGCACGCGGAGATCGCGTTGCGAGCGACCGAATGTTGTTGGCGCGCGCCGGGGCCGCACCGGCGATCTGCTATACCAGACGCCCTCCTCGTACCCCGGCGAGCTTCATGAAAGTGCCGCTGCTCGATCTCAAGGCGCAGTACCGAACCATTCGCGAGCAGGTGCAGGCTGCCGTCGCCGAGGTGTTCGAGGCGCAGAGCTTCATCCTCGGGCCGCACGTCGAGCGCTTCGAACGCGAGGTCGCCGCCTACGTCGGCGTGAAGCACGCGATCGGCGTGTCGTCGGGCACGGATGCGCTCTTGGCCGCGCTCATGGCTCTCGGTGTCGGACCGGGCGACGAGGTCGTGACCTCGCCGTACACGTTCTTCGCCACCGGCGGCTCGATCTGGCGGGTGGGCGCCAAGCCTGTGTTCGTGGACATCGATCCGGACACGTACACCCTGCGCGTGGATCGGATCGCCGAGGTGCTGACGCCACGCACCAAGGCGATCATGCCGGTGCACCTCTATGGCCGGATGGCGGAAATGGACCCGCTGCTCGAGGTCGCGGGTCGCCACGGTTTGCCGGTGGTGGAGGACGCGGCCCAGGCGATCGGCGCGGCGTACCGCGGGCGCAGCGCGGGTGCGGTGGGTACGCTCGGCTGTTTCTCGTTCTTTCCGTCCAAGAACCTGGGCGGCGCCGGCGACGGGGGACTCGTCACCACCAACGACGACCAGCTCGCTGCGCGCCTCAAGATGCTGCGAGTCCACGGCTCGAAGGTGAAGTACGACCACGAGATCGTGGGCGGAAACTTCCGCCTCGACGCGCTCCAGGCGGCGGTGATCTCGGTGAAGCTCAAGCACCTCGATGCGTGGACGGTTGCCCGGCAGCGCAACGCGTCGCGCTACCAGCGGCTCTTCGTCGAGGCCGGTCTGAGCCCGACCCCCTTGGTGCTGCCCCAGTTGCCCGCCGCGCCTGGCGATCGCCACGTCTTCAACCAGTTCGTCGTTCGCTCCACCGAGCGCGACGCGCTCAGAGCGTTTCTCGCCGAGAACGGAGTGGGCTCGGAGGTCTACTATCCCGTTCCCTTGCATCGCCAGACCTGCTTCGCGACTCTGGGGCTCGCCGAAGGATCGTTTCCCGAGAGCGAGCGCGCCGCGCGTGAGACGCTCGCCTTGCCCATCTATCCAGAGCTCACCGATGATCAGGCCGGGTACGTGGTCGAAACCGTCGGCCGGTTCGTCGCAGGCCGCGGCGCCGTTGGTTCGTGAGCGGTCGCGTCTTGCGCGGGCCATGCCGGCGCGACCTTCGGGGGCTCGTAGCGCATGAGCCACATTCGCAACGCAGAGCAGTTTCGAGGCACTCTGCGGCGTTTTCTGCACGCCAAGGGCCTCAAGGCCACGCGTCAGCGCGAGCTGGTCGCGGATTCGTTCCTGGCCAGCCACGAGCACGTGAGCGCGGATGAGCTCTACCGCGAGATCAGCGCCCAGCATCCAGGGATCGGATACGCCACCGTCTACCGCACCCTCAAGTTGCTCAAGGAGGCGGGTCTGGCGGCGGAGCGCCACTTCGGCGAGGGCTTCGCGCGCTTCGAGCCGCTCGAGCCGGGGCAGCACCACGATCATCTCATCTGCACGAGCTGCGGTACGATCGTCGAGTTCGAAAACCCGGACATCGAGTCGCTCCAGAACCGTGTTGCCGAACGTCACGGCTTCAGCATCGACTACCATCGCCTCGAGCTCTACGGGCGCTGCAAGGCCTGCCGTCGCAAGGCGAGCGCATCCTGACCGCACGCCGAGGGTGACGCGCGCCGCGAGCGAAGCGAGGCGACACGGGGATGGAGCCCCGACAAAGTCACGCCCGTTTCGGGCTGGGGGGCTTGAAGAGCCCCTCGAGGAAACATCTGCTCGCCCTGCAGTGAGCCCAATGCGCTCACCTCAGGGCTAGCTCCTGCCATGTGTGGAATCGCCGGGATCCTGTCGCGCGAACCGTCGCACGCGCTCGCCGCGACGCTGAAGCGCATGTGCGACGTGCAGGCCCACCGCGGGCCGGACGGCGCCGGTTATTACTTCGCTGCGGCCGGCGAGGGCGGACGCGTGGTCGAGTTCCTCGACGAGGGCGCGATCGGCCCAGCGCCGGTCGTGGCGCTCGGTCATCGCCGGCTCGCCATCATCGACGTCGAAGGTGGCTTCCAGCCGATGGGCGATCCCAGCGGTGCGGTGTGGCTCACCTACAACGGTGAGGTCTACAACTTTCGCGAGCTCGCCGCGGAGCTGAGCGCGCGCGGCCACCGATTCCGCACCCGCTCCGACACCGAGGTGGTGCTCACGGCGTACCTCGAATGGGGAGATGCGTTCCTGGAGCGGTTGGTGGGGATGTTCGCGCTCGCCCTCTGGGACGGGCGGCGGCGGGCGCTCGTGCTCGCCCGCGATCCGGTCGGCATCAAGCCGCTGCACTGGGCGCTATCGGAGGGGCGTTTCCTCTTCGCTTCCGAGCTCAAGGGTGTGCTCGCAGCCGGAGGGATCGACCGCGCGCTCGATCTGGAAGCGCTCGATCGCTATCTCGACCACGACTACGTCGCTGCGCCGTTCACGATCTACCGATCGGTGCGCAAGCTCGAAGCTGCGCAGCGTCTGATCGTGCGCTGGGACGGCGGCGAGCTTCGCGTCGACGAGCCGCGCCGCTACTGGCGGCTCGCGCCAGCGATCGATCCCGTCCCCAGGCCCGCCGACTGGATCGAAGGCGTGCGCGAGCGGGTGGAGCGCTCGGTGAAGGCGCAGCTCGTCGCAGACGTGCCGGTGGGTGCGTTCCTCTCGGGCGGCGTGGATTCGAGTGTCGTGGTGGCGTCGATGGCCGATGCCCACGCTGGACCGGTGCGGACCTTCTCGATCGGCTTCCGCGAGGAGGCGTATTCCGAGCTGCCGTTCGCGCGGCGCGTGGCCGAGCACTGCGGCACCGAGCACACCGAGTTCGTGGTCACCACCGATCTTCTCGACGTGCTGCCGCGGCTGATCGCCCAGCACGACGAGCCGTTCGCGGATTGCTCGATGGTGCCTACGCACTACGTGTGCCGGGAGACGCGGCGGCGCGTGACCGTCGCACTCTCGGGTGACGGCGGCGACGAGCTCTTCGCGGGCTACAACCGCTACACGCAAGCGCTCTTGATGCGCGCCGTGATGGACACGATTCCACGCCCGTTGCACGCACCGCTCCGGCACCTTCCCGAGCCGTCGATTCAGCCGTGGCGGCGCTACGCGCGTGGCCTCAAGATCCTCGCCGGCCTCGATGCGTGGGAGCGCTACCGGTTCCTGATGACGCGCCTCGAGCCCGCGCGCCGCGCGAGCCTGGTGCGTCGCGAGGTACGCGACGCGACGCCACCGCAGCCCGCGCGTGGGGCGCTCGCGGCCCACTTCGACGCCGTCTCCTCCGCGGATTACCTCACGCGCATCCAGTACACGGACTTCATGAGCTACCTCCCCGAGGACGTGCTCACGAAAGTCGATCGCGCCAGCATGATGCACTCGCTCGAGGTGCGGGTGCCGCTTCTCGACCACACGCTGGTCGAGTACGCGTTCCGCATGCCCGCCCGGCTCAAGGTCCACTTCGGCGAGAAGAAATGGGTGCTCAAGCGGGCCTTCCGTGATCGCCTCGAGGGCTCGATCCTGCACCGTCCCAAGATGGGCTTCGGTCTCCCCGTTCAAGACTGGTTTCGGGGTGCGCTGCTGCCGATGGCGCGCGACCTGCTGCTGGGCACGCCGGACCCCTATCTCGAGCCCGGCGCGGTGAAGCGCCTTCTCGACGAGCACGTGAGCGGGGTTGCCGATTGGGGCTACCCGCTCTGGAATCTGCTCGTGTTCAAGTGCTGGCTGGGTCAAGAGGCCCGCGTGTGAGCGACTCTTCTCCGTCTTCGCGTACCGCGCCGACGGAGTGCCGCGCTCGCGTGCTGATGATCACGCCGGGTTATCCGCCGGCGGTGGGCGGCACCGAGATCCAATGCGCGCGATTGAGTGAGGCGCTCGTTGCGCGCGGCCACGACGTGAAGGTGGTGACGCGTGGATACGCCGGGGCGTCGCCTTCAGAGGTTCGCTGTGGCGTCGTGATCCGTCGCTCGCGCGTGTGGGGCGGTCGCCGGTCGCCGGTGACGCGCGCCCTCAGCGCGTTCGCGTTCCTGCGTGTGGTGTGGCGCGAGTCGCGCACGGTCCGTGGCTTGCCCGCGGCGTTGATCCATCACCACGGGCTCGGGATGAGCCTGGTCATCGCGCGCTTGGCGCTCGGGCGGCGGCGCGTGCCGATCGTGGCGAAGGTGCTCTGTGGCGGCGATGGCGGCGAGTGTGCCCGAATACGCCGCGACCGGCGTTTCGCGCCGGTGCGTTGGGCGCTGGGCGGAGTCGATCGGCTGGTGGCGCTGCAACCGGCGCTGGTGGAGGAGCTGGCCGCGGTGGGCGTGAGCGCGGACCGGATCGTCGAGATCCCGAACGGCGTGACTCTCCCCGAGGCCACCGACCGAGTTGCAGCGGACCGCGAGGCGACGACGGTGCTCTTCGGTGGACGGCTCGATCCGCAAAAGGACGTGGGCACGTTGATCGAAGCCTGGCCCGCCGTGTGCGCAGCGATTCCCGAGGCGCGGCTGGTGATCGCAGGTGAAGGGCCCGAGCGCAGTGCGATCGCAGCTCGAATCGCCGCGCTCGGAATGGGCGGTTCGATCGAGATCCTCGGGCTGATCCCGGACTACCTCGAGCGGCTCGCGCGCGCCGCGGTATTCGTGCTGCCGTCACGTTTCGAGGGGATGTCGAACGCGCTGCTCGAGGCGCTGGCGCGCGGTCGGCCCTGTGTCGTGAGCGATCTCCCCGAAAATCACCACACCGGTGGCGACGCGTGCCTCTACTTTCCCGTAGGGGATGCGGCGGCACTCGCCGCATGCCTGACGCGCGTGCTGCGCTCGGCCGACGAGCGCGTGCGCCTGGGGTGCGCCGCGCGTGCCCGCGCCGAGCACGAGTTCGCGATGGATGCCGTCGTCCGTCGGTACGAGCGTCTCTACGCCGCGCTGCTGCCTGCGCGCTGACGCGCAGCCCGCGCGCCACGGCGGAATGCGATCACATCTGAATGGAGAACGAACGCGATTGACGGGACACCGTCTGCGGCGCCTGTCCGGTCTTGTACGCGCGCTGGGTGAAGGTGACGGTGTTGTTTCCGGAGGTGGTGAGCTGCACCTGGCAGCTATTTGCGTCGCTGTCGACCGCGGAGGTCGTGAACGCGCGCTGGTTGCGGTTGCGGGGGTTCTTCTCGGTCGTATGCTTGCCGAGCACGCAGTCGAGCGCGTCTTGCGCAGGATTCGACGTAGGGCCGGTGCCGCACGACGTGGCGACGCCCTGGAGCAGCACTTTGTTCATCTCGTTGCCGATGTCGCCGTTGAGGGCCTTGAAGATCGAGTCGCAGGTCCGGTTGGCTGCGGTGGTGCGAGCTTTCGTGAGCTGCGGCACGGCGATCGCCGCGATGATGGCTAGGATCGCCACCACCACGAGCATCTCGACCAACGAGAAGCCCGTGGTGGCGTCCAGGGCCTGGCGACCGTGCGGATGGGGAACACTCGACGTCGATGTGCGCATGTTTACCCTCGTGCAGGTGCTCGATCGCACCCCGGATTCCAAACTCGTGCCCCGGTTGAGGAAGCGGATGCGTCGTCGCTCGGTAAGGCGGGAATCAGCGAATTCCAACGTGGTGTCAGGACTCGAGTCATTGCCGCCGCTGCGTTGACAGTGGAAATCACGAATCCCTATACTCTTTGCATATAGCGAATTCTGAGTGCTCTCAGCAAGCGGAACGTGGAGCGGCGCATGCGGAAACGGCCAGGTGACGCGGGTTCGGAGGCTGGTTTTTCGTTGGTCGAGCTTCTGGTCGTCGTCTCCATCATCGTGATCATCACGGCGATCGCGATCGGTCAGTACGCCGGTGCTCGCACCCAGCGGGTTCGACACGAGGCCACGGCCTCGCTTCCTGGTCTCAAGGCGTGGGAGGAGGCCTGGTACGAACGCACGGGCAGCTACCGCTTCAGCAGCAACAACGCGACAGATCGGATCCGATTCCAGACCGCGTCCACGAACGATTGCCGCGCTCCGTACCAGAGTACGACCACCACGGATCTGTCCTACGTTGCTTATCCCGACAAGGACAGAAACCTGATGGCGTTCATGCCGCAGGGATGCCAGTTCGAGTACTACGTCATCCCAGATCGATGCGATGCGGACTGTGCGGATTCCGGCTCGGGTGACACCTGCGATACCGGCAACCCCGCAACCACCCGGTGCTTCTGCGCCATCGCGATCGGCACCGGCACCGTCGCGAAAAACGATCGTTTCTGCATCGACGACCTGGGACGGCAGTTTGCCAACGTCTCGGGGATGAAGGACTGGAACTGAGGTGCCGCGAGGCACCTCGCGGAGGAAGGCCGCATGACTTCGACAGACCAGCGCACCGACCGGAGCACCGGGGGGTTCACCCTCGTCGAGCTCCTGGTGGTCGTCACCATCCTTGGATTGCTCGCGATCATCGCAGTGCCGCAGCTCTTCGGCACCCGCCAAAAGGGGGTCCGCAAAGAAGGTATGACCAACGTCATGAACATCGCGGGCGCCATGGAACGGCGCTTCGCCGATGGGAACTTCTCGTACACGAACGGCACCGCTGCCACGTGCCCGGGCACGGCGACGTACACGGGTGGCAGCACGATCGGTGACCTGTCTCTGGCCGTGCAGGGTTCGTACTACAGCTATCAGGTCGCCGTGACCGACCCGAACGGTGACAACTTGTGCGAGAACTACACGATCACCGCGACGGGCGTCGCTGCGCCGGTGACCGGTCAGACGATCACGTACAACCAAGCCGGCGTGAAGGGCGGCACCTGGCAGTGACCTCGCTGTTGCAGAGCTGAAGGCTCGCGGGCCCCTCGGGCTTCGCGCGCCTCCCCAGCGAGCCTCCGCACCCCGTGTTTCGATCGAACGGCGTGGACTCCCGAGCCGTGCAACCGCAGGGCTCTACCACCGGGCACGCCGGACGCGTCGGTGTGATGGTGGCCGTGGCGCTGGCGCTGGTGGTCGTCGCAGTCGGCCAGCGAGCGAGCTTGGATTCGAAGCGCGCCGAAGCGCGTGCCCACGACGCGCGCACCAGCGGCGATCGAGACCAGGAAATCGTCGAGCTGGGCCGGGTGATCCGCGCGTTTTCGTTTGGCCGGGGCGCGGCCGCGGATGCCTCCGCCGCGCTCGCCGACATCGCTGGCGCCGCTGAGGTCGCGGGTGACGTGGCCCTCGCGTGCGAGGCGTGGCGCGAGCTTCGCAGCGCCTGGTTTGCGGTGCGGGGCTTTGGCGATCCCGGGCACGAGTGGATCCAGCGTGCGGGTGCGGCGCTCACGCGCCTCGGCGCCGAACGCGAAGCCGCGATCGAGCCACGGCTCGCGCGGCCGTGGTCATCCGTGTTCGCATTCGTGGCCTTGCTCGGTTGGTGCGGCGCCGGATTTGGACTGATTCGTTTCGGCCTGGAGGCCAACGGCCGCCTGCGCGGCCGCGCATCGGCGCCGTGGCTGATCGGTCTCGTGGTCGGCCTGGTGGTCTGGGTCACGGCGCTCAGGCTGGCGTGAGTCGACGTCGATGACCGCGTGGCTGCTCACGTTCGCGGGCGTGGCGTTCGTGGCGTACGGCGGTCGCGCCGTCGCCGGCGAGCGCGATCCTTCGTGGGCCGGCGCGCTCATCTTGCCGGGCGGACTCCTGGTGTTGGGGCTCGGTGCGCTGGGGCTCGTGATCCCTGGTTTTCTTCCCGAGTCGCTCTGGTAGGATCGCCGTCCGCCGTTTGGCACGCTGCCGACCCGAACGAAAGGCAGCCGCACGCCCCGCAACGCGCTCCGTTCTCGTTCATGGCTCCGATCGCCGATCAGCTCCGTTTGGCCGTGAGCACCTGGCCTGCGTGGGGGCTCGCGTTCGTGGGGGTCGTGGGTGCGTGCGTCGGCAGCTTCCTCAACGTCGTGATCTGGCGGCTGCCGATGGGGCAGTCGCTGGTGAAACCCGACTCGCGCTGCCCGTCTTGTCTTTCGAAGCTGCGCTGGCGAGACAACCTGCCGGTGGTGGGCTGGTTGCTCGTGAAGCGACGCTGTGGACGATGCTTCGCACCGGTCTCGGCGCGTTATCCGATGGTCGAGGCGCTCACAGCGGCGCTCGCGGTGGTGCTGGTCCGGGTCGACGGATACTCGTGGGCGACCCTCGCCACCGCCGTGTTCGTGGCGGCGCTGGTTGCGATCACCTTCATCGATCTGGACCACTTCATCATCCCCAACGTGATCTCGTATTCGGGAATCGTGCTGGGTTTGGTATTCACGCGAGCGTTCGTGCCGCTGACCGGCCCGCTGCCGGCTGGCGGAACGGGCTGGATGGGCGACGTGGTGCGCTGGCTCGTGGAGCGCCGCGCCGCGCTCGGCGGCCTCGCCCTCGGCGGCGGCTCGCTCTACGTGGTCGCGCTCGCCTACTGGTGGGTGCGCCGCCAGGAAGGCATGGGTGGCGGCGACGTGAAGATGCTGGCGATGATCGGCGCCTTCCTCGGGTGGCAGGCCATCCCGTTCACGATCCTGGTGGCATCGCTCTTCGGGGTGGTCATCGGCATCGGGGCCGCCATCGTGCAGAAGGGCTCGCTCCAGCACCGCATTCCGTTCGGTCCCTTTCTGGCGTTCGGCGCCCTGGCATGGGTCTACCTGGCGCAGTTCCTTCCCGACGCGCTCAGGATCGTCCCCCACGACGTGTGACGGCGAGCCCACCGCCCGAGGCCGTGTTGTCGAGAAGTGCGATCGCCGCGTCGCCGCCGCGTGGGCGTCGCATCGCGATCGACGTGCTCGTCAGCCTCGGGCTCACGGTGGCGACGGCGTTGGCGCTCTTGGTGGTCATCGTTGTGCGCTCCGTGGAGGAAGTGAACCTCACGCGCGAGCAGACGCGCTTTCGACTCGAGCTGGCGCAGCTCACCGACGCCACGATCCGGGATCGCGTGCTGCCGGGTGGATCGGTCCGCGATTGGATCAAGCTGCAGTTCGGCGTGCGCGACGAGGATGGCTTCTTGCTGGTCGCCCCCGATGGCGAGTCGTTGGGGCGCGGGCGCCCGGCCGAGGAGCCGAGCTGGCTCGCCCGTGTGCAGGCGCTCGCGCCACAGTCGCCGGTGGACGTGCAGGTCGAGCGCAGCGGGCCCTTCGGTCGTCCGACGCTGCTGATCGGCACCGTGAGCGTCCCGATCGAGGGGGTCGAGCACGGCTTGGTCGCGATGCGTGAGCTCGCCGGGCCGAGTCGCGGCGGGATAGCCGAGGTGCTCGGCGTGTCGGTCGTGCTCTTCACCTGTGTGCCGGTTGCGTTCGGCTACTCGTTGCTGGCGCGTACGGTCGTGAAGCCGATCGCTCGGTTGGTCGCAGTGACCGAGCGCATGGGGCAGGGCGAGCTCGCGGCTCGCGCCGGCGAGGCCGATGTCTCGGGTAACGAGATCGGACGGTTGGCGTGGTCGTTCAACTCGATGGCGGCGCGGGTGGAACGGGATCAACGCGTACTCGAGGCTCAGCTCGCCGAGTTGGCGGCGATGAATCGCGAGCTGGCGCGTGCGCAAGAGGAGCGCGTGCGTGCCGAGAAGCTGGCGATGGTCGGACGGCTCTCTGCGGGAGTCGCTCACGAGATCGGCAACCCGCTGGGCGCGATCCAGGGCTTCACCGAGCTCTTGCTCGATGCCGAGCGCAGCGGGTCGCAGGCGGTGCTCGGCGCAGCGGAGCGCGCGGATCTCCTGGCACGGATCGAGCGCGAGGCGCGACGGATCCGTGCCATCGTGGAAGGGCTGTTGCGCTTCGCGCGCACACCCGCCGCGGCCGACACGGCCTGTCAGATCGATCACGTGGTGGAGGAGACGGTGGAGCTGCTTCGTGCGCAGGGTGTCCTTCGGGACGTCGAGGTGAGCACCGCGCTGGCGGCGCAGGGCCACGCCGTTGCGATCGACTCGCACGGCTTGCAGCAGATGTTGGTGAACCTCTGCCTGAACGCCGTCGACGCCATGGATGGTCGCGGACGGCTCGCCATCGAGACGGATGCTTGCGCTGCTTGCGACCGCGCACAGCGCCGCGTGGCCACCACGCACGCCAGGCCCTGGGTGGATGTCGTCGCGCCGCGCGACGATGGACGGCTCGATCGCGAGGCATCGGGGGTCTCGATACGCGTCTCCGACACCGGGCGCGGCATCGAGCCGGAGCTTCTGCCGCGCATCTTCGAGCCATTCGTGACCACCAAGGACGTGGGGAAGGGAACGGGTCTCGGACTCGCCATCGTCCTGGGAATGGTGGAGAACGTGGGTGGCGGAATCGCCGTTCGCACCTCGTCGTCCGGCACGGCGATCGAGGTGTGGCTGCCGCTCGCGAGCAGCGCGGCTCGAGTCGGCGCACCGATGACGGTCGTGTGAGCGGTGTCGTGAGGGAGGGTGACGGAGGGTGAGCGAGGCACGTCGAGATCGAACGACGGCCGGCACGCCGCGCGTGCTGGTCATCGACGACGAAGAGAACATGCGCCACCTGCTGACGCTGGTGCTGCGCAAAGAGCGCTACGAGGTCGCCGAAGCGCACGATGGCGCGCAGGGTTTGGCCCTGCTCGACGAGCAGGACTTCGACTTCGTCCTCTGCGACGTGCGCATGCCGCGCA
>CAYUSL010000013.1:0-35798 GCA_964447125.1 uncultured bacterium
GGAGATGGTGGGCGACCTCGACGAGGGCTTCGCGATCGTGGAGATCGGCGCCACCGACGAGGCCGGCGCGTATCGCATGGTGCGCGTGGACCTGAAGCACTTCGAGGTCGAGAGCGAAGGACCGCTCGCCGACGGCGGGCTCGCGCTGGCACGAGTGCCGTCGCACCGAAGCGTCCTTTCCGCGGGCTTCTTCACCGATCGCATCGCCGAGCTCGACGAGCGCTCGCTGGCCACGCGCCGCACCCTCACTGGACCGCTCAACTGCCGCGCCCTCGCCTACGATGCCCGGCGCGACGTGATCTACGCGCTCGCGTTCCTCCCCGGCGAGCTCTGGACCCTTCGTTACGGCGACGGCGCCGTGCTGCGCCGGGATCGCGTGGGGAACAAGGCGCTCTCCCTGGAGCTCGACGCCGCGCGTGATCGTCTTTTCGTGGGCAGCCGCGACGGGATCTTCTCCATCGAGCTGGAACGCTATGTCGGTGACGCCAACGGATTCACGGCATCCCCTGCTGCGTCGCACGCCTCCGATGCTCACGATGCCTCGTAACCGGCTCACGTGGAACGCGGTGCCGATCGCTCTCACCGCGTGCGTGCTGGCGCGACTCTCGATCTGGCTGCTGACCGGCCGCTTCAACGAGGACGAGCTCGAAAACCTGCAGGTGTTGTGGCTCTACGATCACGGCTGGATCTTCGGCCGCGACTACGTGACGTCGCACCTGCCGAGCTTGTCGCTGCTGCTCGCGCCGCTCTACCGCTGGCAGGGTCCGAGCCCGGCGCTTCCCGGACTGGTGCGGCTGGCGATCGTGCCCGCCGTGGCGTGGACGCTGGTCGAGGTCGCGACGTTGGGACGGCGGCTCGCCGCGTGCTCCGAGGGCGGTTGGATCGCGGTGAGCTTGCTGCTGGCGTCGCCGACGCTCGCTGCGTCGCTGGTCGAGGCGCGACCCGACGCGCTGGCCTTGCCGCTGGCGCTCACTGGCATGCGCCTCTTCGCGCGTTACGCGAGCTCGGCGCGCGTCGCCACGCTCGCGAGCGGTGGTCTCGCCTTCGGTGCGAGCTTTCTCTTCAATCCCAAGGCGGTGCTGCTCTGGCTCGCCATGGCCTGGGCGCTCGAGCGCCAGAATTTTCGCGCGCTGGCCCTTCCCCGCCGCGAGCGCGCACGGCGGATGGCGGCCTTCGTGCTTCCGGCGCTCGCACCCGTCGGGATCGTTCTGGGAGTGCTCGCCACGCGCGGAATCGTGAGCGGCGACGACGTCGAGATCTTCCTGACCACCGGCTATCGCTGGCTCGATGCGCTCAGGCTCGGCGCCTACAAACGCCATTTGCTGGTGCGGATCGTTTTGCTCGCACCCTTGCCCTGGCTTCTCGGTGGGTGGGCATTCGTCCGTAGACCCCGGCGAAGCGACGCGATCACCGAAGCGCTGGGACTGGCGGCGCTCGCGTACACCGCGCAGATCGCGCTCTCGGCCGTGGTCGTCACCCAGATGCTGCTCCTCCCCGCCGTCCTCTTCGCCGCCGCGGCAGCGCGCACCCTCATCGCGTGCTCAGCTCGGGTTCGCGCGCTCGTGGTCGCAGCCGCGGTCGTCGCGCCTGCGGTCCTCGCTCACGAGAGCCGGGACGGGCGCAGCGAACAGCTCGCGCGCATGGCGTTCGTGCTCGCGCACGTGCCGGAAGACCGGCCGGTGCTCGACGGACGCTTCGGGCTCGAGGCGTTTCGACCGCTGATCGGCCGGTTCCAGCAATTCCGGCCGTGGATCTATCGTCCAGGCGTCTTTGCCCGCGAGCAGGCGGAAGCGCTCAGCGCCATCGCCAGCGGCAGGGTGGGCGCCGTGATCCACCACCCGCTCTACGAGCTGCTCGATCCCGAGCTCAGAACGCTGATCGAGCGCCACTACGGGCCGTCGGAGCGCGCCGACGTGTGGCTGCCCAAGGTCGCTCGCGATCCATCACCGCGACCCGGCACCTGACGCTGCGCGCGCACCAGCGCTTCGCGCGGCCAGCCGAGCCGTGGCGCTTCCCCGTCGGGGCGAAAGCCGAGCGTGACGCGCGGCGGCGGATCGACGAGCGCCACGAAACCAATGGGGTCGCCGTCGACGGTGAAGCGTTCCAGCGCAACGGGTGGGCTCGCGCGGAGCTCGCGATCGAAGTGGTAGCGCAGCACCACGCGCCCACCGCTGGACACGAGCTCGCTCAGCTCGATCCTGTCGAGCGCAGTCGCAATGCGTCCCGAACCGGCGAGAAAGCGCGACGTGGGATGGCGCACGCGGAAGAGCGCGAACTCCCCCAGCGCGCCGTCGGGCGCCACGATCTCGCCCTGGCTCGCGAGCGCCGCGCGCGCCTCGCTGCTCCACACCAGCACGTGACCGACCGCATACCGCTCGAAGAGCGCCGCGAGCTCGTTCGCCGACCACGCGGCGAGGGGTCGACCATCGAGAAAGCGGCTCTCGAACTGAACCACCTGCTGGCGCACGAACGGCCGTCCCACGTACGAGCCGTTCACCAGCTCGCGCCCCAGGATCTCGGGCAAGAGCGTCGGTAGATGCGTGCCGAAATAGTGGTGGCCAGGCCCTTCCAAGTTCGCGATCCAGTCGGCCTCGGGGTGCTCCCACGCGGAGTCCTCGACCATGAGCCGGTGCTCGGAATCGAGCTTCCGATCGAGCAGCGTCACCAGCCCCACCGCCTCACCGTCGAGCCCAGCGCGCAGCGGGAGCGCGGGCCCGATGGGGTTGAAGCGTCCGAGCGCCACCGCCAAGAGCGGGCTCGCCCACGGGATGACGCGTCGGGCGCTCGTCATCCATCGCTCCGGGGCATCGGCGAGACCGATCGCTGCCAACACACAGGTGCCGAGGAGGAAGAAGACCAGGAAGCGATAGGGCTCGGTCCAAGCGGTGACCGACCACCCATGGCCGAGGAATGCGAACGCCAGCGGCGCGGCCACGAATGCCTGCGCGAACGGACGCAGCGGTGCGAGTGACTCGTCCTGCAGCAACCGCCGCGCACCGGCCCACCCCAGGGCGTAGAGCACCAGCACGATCGGCAGACCGTGCGGGTAGAAGAGCCCGAAGAGACTCATGCGCCCGTCGATCACACCCACGGTGCCACCGCCGTAGCCGAGGGAAACGTCGCGCCGCGCCAGAAACGGCAGGATCCAGTGCGCGTTGAGGAGCGCCGCCGATACGACCATTGCGGCCGTGGCTGCGAGAGCCCGCATCGTGAACGCCCGGGGACGTGTGACCACGAGCATCATCCCGAAGAGAACGACCCACGCCGCCGCGAGCTCGTGGACCGTGGCCGCGCTCGCCGCCAGCAGCGCCGTGCGCACGGCGCGCCACGTTCCGCGTCGCATCAAGAAATCCTGATACGACGCTGCGGTGGCGAGCGCGAGCGGCACTCCACACAGCCAGCCGGGGCTGCCGGTGAGAAGGAACGAGAATGGCACTCCCGTCCAAAGCACCGGCAGGCCCACCAACGGCAGCCACGACGCGCGTGCACCGAGCCCGAGCGCCCGCCCCGTCCAGGCGAGCAGCGGCAACGTGGCGAGCGCCAGGATCGCCGTCGTGAGATTGAACGCCCGGCCCTCGCCGAGCACGTGGCCCAGCGTCGCCAGCGCCAACGTCCACGCGTGCCCGCCGGCGAGCAGGTGGCGGCATTCGGGAAATCCTGCGGAGGAGGCCGGGTCGTAACCGGTGAGCTGGCCACTCGCGAGCAGCGCGGCGCGCGTGAGCGCGTAGCGAAAGCGCGGCACGTAATCGTCGGCGAAGAACGGCGCGTCCGCGATGAGGTCGCCGGGCGGCAGCACCGCCAACACCAGTGCCACGTGACACAGATACGCCATCGCCACCGCCCAGCGCGGCGCCGCTCGCGAGCGCGGCTCGTTGAGCACGTTGGGCTCGACGCGGGGGGAGCTCACGGTGCTCGCTCGGATGCTGGCGGGTGCGGGACGATGTCCGTCGAAGATCGCGCGCAACGGCGGACGCGGGGAGAATCGTGCCGGAAGCCGATGTGCTGCAAGCACCGGTACGCAACCGCGGGCGCCTGGTGGCCGCGCGAACGCGTTGACCACTGCGCACGGCGATGAGATATCCAAGGCGCTCGCTCGCGGTCCCACCGGCTCGCCGGCGTCAGCCCCCGATCGCTCGCCATGACCTCCGAGCCCTCCGCCATCCCCGCACCAGACACCGCGCGAGAGGAATCGACTCGGCTCGATGCCCTGTGGCAGCACGCCCGCGGGGCGAGCGAGCGTTCCGATTTCGCGGCGCTCGCGGAGCTCACTTCCCAAGCGGCGAGCCTCGCCGCGCGACTTCACGGCGAGAACCATCCCGAGACCGCGCGGGCCCTCAACGAGCTCGCGTACGCGCTTCGCCGCCAGGGAAATTACGCCGCGGCGGAGCCGGTGCTGCGACGGCTCATCGCCATTCAGGAGGCGCTGGTAGGCCCGCAACATCCGAGTCTCGGGCTGCTCCTGGACTTGCTCGCCGCCGCGGTCAGCCGCGTCCATCCAGGGCGCATGTCCGAGGTCAAGAAGCTCGAGAACCGCGCCGCACAGCTTCGGCTCAAGCGGCGGTGACGCGCACCCCTCGCGCCATCCCATGACCATGCCGAGCGACGACCTCGCCGCCACCGACCGCCATCCGCCCGCCGGTGCGCCTCCGGGGCGCACGGACATCGCCGTGCGGGTGGCACCGCCGACCCCCGCGGCGATCGCTGTGGGGTGGGCGATCGTCTGTATCGCGTGGCTGGCACCCCTGGCGTGGATCGGCACCCCTTCCGTCGACGTCGACGAATCGGTGGGGCTGCACTACGCCCGAATGACGCCTCCCGAGATGCTGGCAGCGCTGGTCTCCGACCGCGTCGGGCCCCCGCTCTGGCCCTTCCTCACCCATCTCGCGTACGCCGCCGGGGGCGTCACCGCGGCGCGCGCGCTGTCGGCGGCCGTCCTCGCGGTCGGGGTGACGGTGGCGTTTCGTCTGGGGCGACGGCTCTTCGGCACACCCGCAGCAGCGGCGAGCGCGCTCGTCCTGGCCGGCTCGCCCGCGTGGATTCGCGCCAGCGGCCGTGCCGGCGATCCGCTGGCACCGTGGCTGACGGAGTCGCTGCTCGGCATCGCGCTCGCCGAAGCGGCGGCTGCGCGCCGCGTGCGCACCGGCCGAGCATTCGTGCTGGCGCTCGTATTGGGTCTCGTCACGGCCTTCACCGAGGTGCGCGCGGTGATGCTGCTGGCTGCGCAGCTCGCCATGATTCTGCCGCTCACGCGCAAAGGGTCGGCACGCGGGGCCGTGCTCGCGTGCGCTGCTGGCTACGCCTGCGCCGCGATCCTCGCGGTGGCCACGCTCTGGATCACGTACGGTTCGGCACCGGCGCTGCCGCGCTGGCCGACGTTCGTGCGCGAGCCGAGCTGGCTCACGGCCACGCCGAGCACCTCCGTCGAGAAGCTGCCGCCGATCGGCGAATCGCTGATCACCGCGGCCTGGCTCGCGGTCGCCCTCGCCGGCTGGCTGGCGCCCGGTTCGAGCCATTGGCAGGCCCGTGGGATCGGTCTCGGCGGGCTGCTGACGCCCTTCGTCGTCGGCGCCCTGGGGGCGGCGACTGGCTTGGTGCGAATCGAGGGTCGTTACTTGCTCGCAGCTCCGGCGGCGGCGGCGATCCTCGCCGGACGCGGCATCGCGTACCCGATCCGCCAACGCATCACGAGCCCCGCGCTGCGGGTCCTGGGCGCGGCGGCGCTGACCCTGCCGCTGGTGTTGCCAGTGGAGCTGCCGCGGCTGGTGCGCCGCGCGACCGCGTCCGACGCTCGCTTTCGGATCGTGGCACGCCAGCTCGCCGACACCGTCGCCGGCGACGACGTCGTGGTCCTGGACTCGGTGAGCGCGTGGATCCTCCCCTGGTACTGGACACCTCGAAGCGCGCAGGCGAGCAGCCAGCCGCTCGCGGCCCGCCTCGTGCAGTTCCCCGGTACACCGCAGAGTGACGGATGCTCGCTCCTGAGCCGCAGCTCCGAGGGCTGGCAAACCTGGGGACGGTTGCCAGTGCCGTGTGCCGGGGTGAACCCCGCCGTGCACGTCGCGTTCCTGGACGGAAGCTCCAGCCTGGAGGATCTGCTCGCCCGACCCGGGCGCAAATGGCTGGTCTCCGAGCGACGTTCAGCGGAAGCCGCGGAGCGCGACGACGATCCTTGGACGGATCTCTTGCGACGGCTGGGCTCGGTGGCACCCGTGAAATGGGCGGTGAGCGATCCGCAAGGTGCAGCGCTGACCGTGAGTCGCATCGACGGGCGTTACGCGGGCGCAGGGCTTCGCCTGACACCCGAGACCAGCACCAATCCCGGCGTGCCGGGGGGATTCGTCGCACCGGATCTGTGGCAAGTGTTCACCGTCGAGCCGACGCGCTTCGAAGCCCGCGCCGGCGGTGCCCGGCGCTTCCAGCCGAGCCATTTCGGAGACGACCAGAACTCCGAGCCGACGCTCGTCGAAGGCACGACTGCGCCCACGTGGCGGGTGACGCTCCACGGCAACACGCGCGTGGCATTGGGACCGCCCGGATCGGGGGCGTACCTCGACCTCGTGCCGGTGCTCGACGGTGAGTCGCGTGTGCCAGCGCTGCTCACACCGACCGCCAAGCTGCGCGTGAGGCGTGCACTTCCCCGTTCGGGCACCGTGGCGATCGAGGTCGCGCTCGCCGAAGGGCTCGCGTTCCCGCTCACGCTCGAGATCCGCGACCGAACCAGCGGCGAGGTTGCGTGGGTGCAGATTCCTCCGGGCGAGCGCACGTGGTCGCCGGCGGTCGGGCCACTCACGCGCTGCGAACCCGGCATGCACGAGCTCGAGATCGGCTTCGTCGACGCCGACCTCCCCAAGCTCGCCGACCTCGGCCAGGCGGCGACCCCGTTACGACACCTCACGCTGCGCCTCTTGTGACACGGAGGATGCAGGAATCGCGCGACCCGCGCGTCCGCATCCACCGCGAGTTGACCCGTCAGTTGACGTAGTAGCGCTTCACGATGGCCCAGAGCATGAGCGCATACGCGAATCCGACGCCCGGAAGAACCAGGAGCGGGCCGACTGCGATCTTCTGGCGCGCTCGCGGTGACGAAAGCGCCAGAAAGATCGCAGGCGACGTCGCCACCAGGTAGCGCCCGGAGACCCCGTCCACCTGGGCAGCACCGACGGGCGTCCACGTGAGGTAGTGAAGAAAGTAGAGCAGCGCCACGCTCACACCGGCGACCGCCAGCAGCGACGTCCGGTGCACGGCCGAGAGTGCGGTGCTCGTCGCTTCGTCGCTACGGGCGACGATCAGGAGCCATGCGAGCCAGCTCCACGCGAATCCGCGCGGCAGCACGATGTTCCAATCGATCTGGCCGGGAAAGCCGAGCCAAAGCCGGTCGCGCGGGAACGACTCGGCGAACGCCCGGACGAACCGCAGCGGGTGCGTGAGAACGCCGTCGAGCTGCACGTGGAAGTCCGCGCCGCGGACCAGCGCCACGGAATCGCGCCGCTTGGGATCGTACTGATCGTAGGTGAGCACGAGGCGTCCCACGGCGGACGTCCACGCGATCGACGCAACGAGCACGACGCTGCCCGCCGCGGCGAGCACGCGCCAGCGTGCTCGCTCGGAACCGAATCGCTCGGCAGGAATCAGCACGCCGAGAAGGGCGATGGGGGTATAGACGAATTTCGTGAGGGCGAGGGCGACGGCGAGGGTCGTGAGCCGGAGGACGGCGCTCCTCGTGAGCGCAGGCGCCGCCACGAGCGCAGCGCGCAGCAACGCCGCAACCGCCAGGAACGAGAGACCGTTGGTCATCCCGTCCGCGCTGACCACCGCCGCCTGGATCCACGAGGTGGGCGTCAGCGCGAGCGCGACGAAGAGCCATTTGCCGACGGGCGTGATCCGGATGGCCGCTGCCGTGAGCCCGGCCCACGCTGCCAGTCCGGCCAATCGTCCCAGGTAGAGCAACGACAGCGGCCGCGCCTCCATCCAGCGAGCGAAAGCGAGCGCCAGCGCTTGCGGTGCGTAGCAGACCGGCGAGTAGATCGAGGTGTTGTTGAAGTCCCGAAACCGACGCTTCTGCGGGTCGAGGGTGACCGAGGCGAGCGCCGTGAAGTGATCGAGACGGAGCCGCTCGTCGGGCTGCACCGGAGCGTTCCAGAACGGCGCGAATCGTCGGGTGGTGAGCGACTCGGGAAGATCGTCGCCGAGCCGCTGATCGGCGATCCGCGCGAGGGGCCTGCCCTCGGAGAGGTGATACGCCCGCAGTAGATGCGCGAACTCGTCGGGCCCTTGAAGCGGCGGGTTGACGAAGACCAGGACCACGCCACCGAGCAGCGCGAGCAACAGGAACGCGCGGTCTGGCTCGAACTCCGCCAGGCGAGCCATCGACCGCCTCCCGATCCGCCACACCGAGGCTCGCCCTGCCGGCCTCTCGCCGCACGGGTTCGTCTCGCTCATCGCGTCGGCCTCGGCGGAGGGAGTCGGCGAATGGCCGGCCGCGGTTCTACGCCGCCACCGATCGCCGAGCAACACGACCACGCTACGTCCGAGCGCGCAAGGCGGAGGGTCTCGGCCCGCTGCCGTCCTCGCCGCGCGGGCACGGCCACCGTCGCATCTGGCGCGCGGCGCAACGCCGAACAAACGGCACGGGCGCCGTTTCCGGCGCCCGTGAGTACGTGCTCGACGGCGGACGGGTCAGCTTCGCGCTTGCACCGCCAAGTAATCGCTCTTGAGCGTGCCGGTGCCGGACGCATCGATGTTGACACGTGCCTTCACCTGGAACGAGCCGTTGACGAACTTGGTGAGCTCCGCGGGTTTGACCGTGCCCCAGACGAGCCGCGACGGGAAGTTGGTTGGATCGGCGCGATTCACGACCTCCACCCAGCTCGACGTACCCCAATCCCAGAGCGAGAGCCGCACCGTCTTCGCGGCAGCGCTCCACACACCGTTGTAGTAGACGGCGAACGACGTGGGGGCTTGCGTGAGCGGCAACGTGAAGTCGCCGTGGAAGTCGACCTTGTTGCTCACCGCCGCCACGTTGAAGGTGGTGGCGTCCGCGATCGCCAGACCCGTCACGCCATCGCCGGTCGGAGTGCCGAAATCCACCGTCACGGCCGATGCCGCCGCCGAGACGGGTGCCGAGCCCGCGAGGGTCGCCGAAGCGGTATTCGAGAACGACGACTCGTGGCCATCGTTGTCGATGGCCTTCACGGCGTAGTAGTGGGCGTAGCCGCGCTCGGCGGTGGTGTCCTGGTAGTTGCTGGCGACGACCGGCGACGAGTTGACCTTGTACGCGAACGGGCCCGACGCGACGCGACTGCGATAGACGTTGTAGCCGGCGACGTCGCCACTACCGCTGGCCGCCCACGAGAGGTTCACGTTGCTGCCGGCGAGATTCGCCACCAGCGACGAAGGCGCGCTGGGGGCGCTCGAGTCGGTGCCCTGCTTGTCGAGAAGCAAGAATACGATCGAGCGCGCCGGCAGGTTGTACGTGAACGTGCTCGCGACGCCGTTGAGCGCCGACGTGGCGGGAGCCACCTCGAACGAGCCACCACTCGAGTTCTCGGGCTCGTTGTTGGAGCCGATGTCCGCTCCCGTGACGACGATCTGCGTGCCCGACGACGCAGGGGTGAAGGTGCCGAGGTTGAGGTCCACCGGAATCGCCTGGCTGCGGTTGCGGTTGACCAGCATCAGCACCAAGGTCTTACCGCTCGCCTGAAGCGACGCGATCCCGTCCACGTAGTTCGGGATCTCGCGATAGAGCGAGCCGATCGCGCCGCCAACCAAGAACCCGTCGTCCCCGTCGTAGTGGTAGCCGTAGGGTCCGGTCTTGAGGCTCACGATGCTGCCGGTCAGGTGCTGGCGCGCCAACGCCAGCACGTAACCCGTGGGACGCATGCGTGGGTCGATGCGCCCGATCTGGCCGTTCTCGGAATCCTGGGCAACGCCCTCGATCGCGCCCACGAACTGCTTCTCGCCGAAGAGCGGGAAGAAGTTCCCGAGCTTCACTCCCTGCTTCAGGAAATTCGCCAGGAAGAGCGCGTTGGTGATGGCGGACTTGAGATCGTTGGGACGCGCGTTGATGCCGTAGATGGTGTTCCATTCGGTGGCATACGGGGGCTTTCCACCTTCGAGCGGCACACGCTCACCCAGGAAGGTAGGCACCGCATCGGGAATGCCCGCCACCGCTTCGTAGAAGAGATCGGCGTTCGAAAGGTCGATGTTCTTGGGGCTGCCGGGGCCGTCGAGCTCGACGCGGCTGTCGAGGCTCAGCTGATTCGACGCCGCTCCCACGACCTGCACCGCGATCGTGTGCGTGCCCGCCGAGAGGCCGGTGACCGTCGTGACCCAGGTGGGAAACGACAGCGTGCCGTAGTTGAAGCCCTGGTTCACGGTCTGCGACCAGCGCGTGACTCCGTCCACCTGCAGCACGATCGTGGGGTAGTTGGCGGAGGGCGCGTAGAGCGCCGCGGCGCTGAACGTGAAGGTGTAGTCACCCGCCTGCGGGAAGGTGTGCGTCACCGACACCCCGTTGTCTTTCTGGAAGATCAACGAGAAGTACGGCGACGGCCCGTAGGGGTGGTGCGCCCAGAAATCGATGTTCGCGCCGGCGATGTCGAGGACACCGTTGCCGCTGTTTTGGTACCAGAGCAGCCGGTTGCCGAGCGTGTTGTAGAAGACGTCGTCCTGCGAGCCCAGCTTGACGGTTGGATCGGTACCCTTGAGGCCGACCACCGAGCCACCCGTGCCCACCGCGAAGTGGTTGAAGAGGTTCGCGTAGTTGGCCGGGTTGGTCTGCATCACCTCGTTGCCGATCTCCCAGGTATCGATCCCGTACGGCAGCGTGCGTCCATTGGCGGCGCGCACCGCGGCCCAGTCGACGCCACCATTCGCGTTGCTGCCGTCGGCCGGGTAGTTCACGTATTCGACCCAGTCCTGCGCCACCTGGATCGCGGGGTTCTCCCCCATCGCCACCCGGTCACAGCCGCCGTTTTGCGGCCCCGACACCAGGCAGTCGATGTTCACGATCAGGTTCGCCTTGCCGCCCGCCTCCTCGGAGAATCGCAGCGCCTCGTCGGTACCGATGGCGAGCATCGAGCTGAAGAAACCGTCGGAGCGGCGCCCGGCGATCGGACCGATGCCCTGGACCCAGTAATAGCCGTTGGCCTGCACGCCTCCCGGGTAGCGCAGTCGCGGCGGGCGGATGTCGTCCACCAGGCTCAGGTAGCCGAACCACTTGTTGAGCGACGCCTGGAACGTGGGCTCGTCGGTGATGAAGTCGCTGATGCCGTTGTCGATGCCGAAGAGCCCCAGGCTCGACCCATACATGTCCGCCGGCACCGGATTCAGGACCGTTGCCGGATCGACGATCACCGGCATCGCGACGTTCATGGATCCCGTGATCTCGGGATTGCCGAAGAACGCGAAGTTGCCGTTCACGTACACGCCGACCTTCCCACCGGTGAGCGGAGTGTTGTCGGTGGCGCTGCCCTGGACGTTTCCTTGGTAGGAAACCGTGATGGTGTTCGGATTCGCCGACGCGCGCTCGACCTTCAGCGTGACGTAGGTGTTGGTGGGCACGCTGACAGCGGCGGTCGAGACGCACCCGCCCCCCGGCGAGGTCAGGCTGCCGGTCGCGAGGTTCGCGTAGCTCGCACCGCTCTTCTCCTTGAGCTCCCAGGTGGTGCCGCCGGTCTTGACGCGGAACAGATAGTGGTCGCCGTTCGCTTGATAGTTGAAGACGACGCCCAGCCAGGTGTTGGTGTTGTTGGCCCGCGCCTCCGCCTGGTACGCGAAGCTCGATGGTGAGACCAGATCCACCGTCTGCAACACCGAAAGCTTGTCGTTGGCGGTGGTGTCCGGGTTGTAGAGCACCGTGGTGTTCCCGGCGCTGCGGCTGCCGTCGGAGAAGGTCGCCCAACTCGCGGCTGCCGTGCCGACGCCCTGCCAGAAGCTGGCGTGCCCGTCTTCGAAGCTGATCAGGTTCTTGGAGACGGAGACTGCGGATTCCGCCACACGCTCGCTACGCCCGAACCACGCGACCGCCAGCGCCATGCACGTGAAGAGCGCGGCGCTGCGAGCGAATCCAGCGCGGCCGAATGCGCGCTTTCGAGCGGATGGATCAGGACGCGACGCTGAAATCCCCAGCACGAGACCTCCGATGCGAGCCCACGCCGAGCACTCGAGAACGCTCGCGCACGCCCTGACACTTCTCCGATCGCACGCACCATGCGCACGAATCGAGAGACGGCCACTCCTCGGCCGAGTATACGAGTCGCGCAAATTCACCAGCAAGGCGAAACGACGTCAACAAACGTCGCAATGTTCAACGATTGCAACGTGAAGCGGATGACCGCAGGGCGAGGCGGTCGCGGCCGCCTCACCGGGATCTCGGGCACGACGAATCACGTACCGACGAGCCGAAAGTACCGCGGCGACTCGTCCACCTGCACGACGCTCTCGCCGACGCCATCGCTGCTCACGGGTGGCTCGATCGGTCGGCCGAAGAAGTCGACGGCCGTCCGAGGGGTGCCCAGAATGCGGGTGGAAATCCGCGCCGAACCTCGTGTCGTCCACACCGCCGCGATGCGCTCGCCCTGGACCTCGAAGAAGACTCCACGGGCCGGCGCCGCGAGCCCCGGGATCTCGCCGACGACGTTGCCTTCACCGACTTGCGCCGCGGCCACGGCGAGCGCCACGAGCGCCGGCTTCGGCACGCCGTCGAGCCCGACCACGCCGGAGCGCGCGAAGAGCTGGGCTGCTGCATCCGGCAGCTCGGGAACCGACAACAGAAAGAAGCGCTCGACACCCCAAGCCCGCGCGAGGAGCGCGCCGCGCACGTAGTATCGCGCCTGGCTCATCGGGTCGTTCATGAAGGGCCGGTATTTCGCTTCCAGATCCGTCGCGTCGCGACCCGAGCCCCAACTGATCTCGGTGATCCAGATGGGTTTGGCACCGTCTCCGCGGCGTTCCATCAGCGCTCGCACCTTCTTCACACCCGCGAGGCTCGCCTCCACTCCCGTGGTGCGTCTCAGCAGCGCCGAGCCACCCTCTTCTTCCGGTGCAGCCGGGAAGGAATACGGGTGCAGGTTCATGACGTCGAAGTACTCCCGCGCGCCCGCGTCGTAGAGCTCCTCGAGGTAGCTCAGATCGATGAAGGCGATTCCGGCGAGCATCACCTTCACGTCGGGGTCGGCGCGGCGTGCGCCGCGCGCAAACGCGGCCAGGAGCCCCACGTAGGTGGGCGCCGACATCTTCGTGTGCCCCCAGTTGGGCTCGTTTCCCAGCGTCCAATGGCGCACGCGATCCCGATAGCGCCCCACCAGTCTCTCGGCGAAGGCCTCCAGCGCCGCGAGATCCGTGGGAGCAGCGTCGCCGCTGGCATCGGATCCGGCCCAGGCAGGCGCGTGTGCGAGCATCGGTGCCAACGACAGCCCGTGTCCCACGCGCTCGTCGATCAGCCGATCGGTCTCCGTCCAGTCGTCGTTGCCGCGGCTCCGCTCGATCCCACGCCACGACACGATCGGGCGGTCCCAGTGGATGCCCGCCGCCTGCGCGAGGGTGGGATCGGCGCCGGGATGCTCGTTGCTCGCCAGGTCGGAGAGCACGCAGGTACCGAGCCAGCTCCGCGGCCGACCTTGCGGCACGACGGCGACGACCTCGACGCCATTCGCGACCACCGCGCCGTCTGCCGTCGTGGCGCGGCTGGAAACGCGATAGAGCCCGGGGACGGCGGGTGCTGCCCGGGGCGCGCTTCCCGGGACGACGACGCCGCTCGCTGCATCCGCCCACTCGAGCGCGACGGCGCCGCCGTCTGCGAGCACGTCGTCTCCGATGATCTGCACGGCCTCGCCGACGCGTGCGATGGGCACGCCGCCAATCCCCCGGACGCGCAGCCGCCCGCCGCCCACGCCCGCCGCCTTGGATGCCACGGCGGCCGTCTCCGAACGCGACCACACACCGAACGAATCGATGCGGATTCGGTTGGCCGCCGAGTCACCCGACGTGAACGAGCGCAAGTCACCGAGCGCGATCGCATAGATCTCTCCGGCATCGAGCTGTCCGTTCGAGTCGCTCGAGTCTTCCGCCACGCTGAACGCCGAGAGCGGGATGCGAATCGACTGCCACTCGCCGCCCTGCACCTCGAACGGATGCACGTAACGCGCGCCGCTCGACTCGACGACGTTCAGGAACAGCATCGTCGCGACCTCGCTCTGGAGATCGAACGCAAACCCCTCCATGTCGGACACGTCCACGAGACGCGCCCGCGGCACGGGCTTGTCGCCGAAGATTCGCTGCAACAGCCCGGCTGGGGGGCCTTGGTTGAGCGTGTCCGTGCCGAACAGCACCTGCTCGCCGGCCTGGTACCGGATCTCGGCAGCTCCACCCCCACTCTTCCAGGTGCCAGGCTCGTGAACGATTCGCGCGGAGAAGGTGGGGTGCTTGCCCCCCAGTACCCAGCCGTCGAGCGAGTCGTCGAAGGAATAGACGATCCGCATCGGCATCGACCCACCGTCATCCGCCGCGGCGCTCGCCGATCGAACCGATATCAGGCCGAGCGCGAGCGACACGACGACGATGGCCCTGGCCAGCGCCGACTCACGGCGACGGCGAAACCAGTGAGCGCGACTCATCGAGCAACACCTCCAGCGTCCAATCCGCACCCTTGCGGACCCCTCTCCAGCCAGAGAAGCTAACAGCCTGCCCAGAAACGCGGATCGGTGAGCGGCTCGGCGGCTGGCGAATGGCGCAGTGAACCCCTCGCGAGCACGAGCGGCGCGCCGCGAGACGGCACGAGGCGCGCGACGGTCCACGGCGCCGCCGGCCCGCCGTCCGTGACGCGGCTCGGGGGAACTGTGATAAACCTTTTCGTCTTGCGCCTTTGTCTCGCGGTCCGTCCTCGCGGACGGTAGGAGCCAGCCCGTGGGTGTTTGGGACATCTACTTCGTGCTCTTCAAGCACAAGTGGCGGATCATCCTCTCCACGATCGCCATCCTCTTCGCGCTGGTGCTCTTCAGCTTCTGCTGGCCACCCACGTTCCAGACCAGCGCCAAGTTCCTCCTCGAAAAGACCACCTCGACGCTTTCCGATCCCGCGATCTTCCCGCAACACACCACCAGCCTGCTGCGTTCGGTCACCGGCCAGGAAGAGGCCAACAACGAAACCCAGATCATCCTGAGCCGCCCGGTGCTGGAGCAGGTCGTTCGCCAGCTCAACCTGATCGAGCCGCGCCCCGACCCGGCGCCGCCGGGCATCGGCCTCGGCAAGATCCAGTGGGTCCTCCGCCGCGTCATCACCTTCGTCAAGTCGCTGCCCCGCATCACCCTGGAATTCCTGCACATCATCAAGCCCGCGCCGCCCGAGAAGAAGTTCGAGAAGGCGATCGGGGCGTTGCGCGATCGGCTGCTGGTCCACCAGATCGCCGACTCGGACGTGCTCGAGATCGGCATGAAGGGCTGGTTTCCCGATCAGATCACCAAGGAAGTCCGGGCCGTCGCCGCCGAGTACCTCAAGTACCACCTGACCGTGCATCAGTCTCCGAGCTCGGTGGCGTTCTTCAACGACCACCTCGAGGACGCCCGGCGCCAGCTCGACGATCTCGAGCAGGAGCTCGCGGATTACCGCTCGGAGAACGGCCTGATCTCGATGGACAAGACCGAGACCACGCTGCTCGAGAAGATCGAGATCCTGGAGCGCGAGCGCATCAATCTGCGCAAGGAGATCCTGTCGCTCGAAACCAAGCTCAGCCGCATCAAGCCGATGGTCGCGAACCCCAGCGGCATGCTGATCCCGAGCCCGGAGATCAACAACTTCGACTCGGTGGTCAAGCTTCACGACGAGCTCTTGGAACGGCGCCTTCAGCTCGAGGGCCTGCTCGAGCGTTACACGCCCGAGAACCCGCAGGTCCAACTGATGAGGTCGGAGGTGGATCGGCTGGAAGCGAGCGTGCGTCACGAGGTCGAGCGAATCGTCGGCCTCGAGGAGGCGCAGCTCGCCAATTGGCGCGCCGAGGACCAAGCGCTCGGCACGACGCTCGCGCAGCTCTACGAGGCGCAACGCCCCCTACCCCAACACCGACTCAAGATCGAGCAGCTCGATCGCGGCATCCGCGAAGCGTCCGGTCTCTACGAGGCGATCCTCAAGAAGCGCGCCGACTCCCAGCTCACCGCCGCGCAAGACGCACGCATGGTGAAGGTGAGCCTGCTCGCGCAGGCGATGCCGCCGGTGGATTCGGTGTGGCCGGACCTGTTCATGAACTTGCTCATCGGCGGCCCGGTGGCCCCGGTGATCGCGATCGCCGTGGCGTTCCTCGTGGAGAGCCTGCGCAGCACGTTCAAACGCGAGGACGACGTCGCCCAGATCCTGGGCGTGCCCGCCCTCGCGGTGCTCGAGCACAAGCTCTCGGGCAAGCGACTGGTGGAATCGGCGCGCGAGCCCATCCGCCGCGCCGCCTCGATCTTGCTCGAAGGCGCGGGCCGCGGCGCGCGCCGCATCCTCGTCACCAGCCCGCTGCCGGGCGAAGGCGCCAGCGCCGTGGCCCATTTCCTCGCCGAAGCGATGGGCGCCGGCGCTCACCGTCGCGTGCTGGTGGTGAGCGGGAGCGCAGGGCCGAGCAGCGGCGACGGTGCTGCAGCGATCCGCGACAGCGGCGTGCCTGGGGTGTCGGTCGTCGCCACGCCCGGAGGCGGCGCAGGCGATACCGCCGTGATGACACGCGACGAGGTGAAGACGTGGCTCGACTCGGTGGCTCGGGATTACGACGTCACCGTCGTGGACGCGCCGTCCATCCTCGACTCGGGACTGGGACATGCGCTCGCAGGCGCATGCGACGTGGCGGTGCTGGTGGTCGCTGCCGAGTCCACCGGACAAACGGTGGCGGACCGAGCCCGCCAACGCATTCGCGAGGCTGGCGCCGAGCTGGTGGGCGGCGTGCTCACCGGCTACACACGCTACATCCCGAGCGCACTGGAGCAGCGGCTGTAACCACCCGTCTTCGTCGCGCACCGTGAAGTCCGCCGGCCGGCCGGCACCACCCATGATCCGCCGGAATCGCACCCCCTCGAGCTGGCTCGGCGCCGTGGTCGCGACCACGGCGCTTTGCGTCGTGGTCATCGCTCCCTGGTGCGGCGCGGAGCGCGCACGAGCGGCGGAGCCGCGCCCGCCGATCGACGGGTTGCGAGTCGACCGCAGTGCCCAGGGCGAGCTGCGCCTGCGTTTCCACGCAGACTCGCTGTTCGACCGGGAGGCCCGGGACGCGATCGAAAGCGGCGTCACGGCGGTGGTCTCGGTCACGTGGGAGATCGAGCGTGCCCGCGGGCTCTGGCTCGACGAGACCCTCGCCCGCGGCCAGCAGACCCGCCGTCTCGCCTATGACAACGTGACCAAGCGCTATCGCGTCGACGCCGAGGATGACGGCGCGCAGCACTACGAGACCTCCTCGTTCGACGAAGCCGAGCACGAGATCGGCAGCATCGACACGGCGGTGAGCGCGGACCTCTCGTCGCCGGGAGAGAAGCGATTGCGCGTGCGCCTGAGCTGCGATTCGCGTGACGGCATGTTGCCGCTCGGCCTCGACAAGATCCTGTTCTTCTGGCCGGGCTGGGGCTTCGACACTGGCTGGGTCGACCTCGAGCTCAAGTGACCGAGACCGACACCTATTCGCTGCCCAAACCGCCCGCTCGCGGCAGCGCCGAAGCGCGCCGCCGGCGGCGCGAGACGCTCTTGATCTTGCTCATCGCAGCGGTGAGCGGCGGCATGTTCCTGGCCATCCGCAGCGCGCTTCGCGGCGACCTCAAGGTTCCCGGCCAGAGCTGGATCTATCTCTCGCTGCTGATCAACGCCAACGTGGTGTTGATCCTGGTGATGCTGTTCCTGCTGATCCGCAACGTCGTCAAACTGATCCTGGAACGGCGCAAGGGAGTGTTGGGCGCGCGGCTGCGCAGCAAGCTGGTGGTCGCGTTCGTTTCGCTGTCGCTCTTTCCGACGGCGGTGCTGTTCGTGAGCGCGGTGCAGGTGGTGTCGCGCAGCCTCGACGAATGGTTCGACACCAAGGTCGAGGAGTCGCTCGAAAGCGCCCTGGAGGTGGCGCAGGTCTTCTACAAGGACAAGGTGGCGGACGCGCGGAACTTCGCCGAGCGGATCGCCGCACAGATCGCCGCGGAACGTCTGGACGCACCCGAGCGCCTGAGCGATCTCTCCGCGCTGCTGGTCGCCTCGGCCGAGCGTTACCGCGTGACCAGCGTCGAGTTGCTCGATCCGCGGGGCGGACCCGTCGCGCGCGGCGACGCCAACGGCGCACCGCGCTTCCCGCCCACCGACCCCGCGGCTTCGTTCGTCCAGTCGGCGCTGCGGGGCGCGCCCGACGCGTCGGTGCTCACCATCCGGGGAGCGCTTCGCCCTCCCACGGGCGAGCGCGGCGAGCTCGTCCGCGCTGCCGCACCGGTCGGTACTGGAGCCGGTACCGATCTCCACGGAGTGGTGGTGGTGACGCGCTGGGTGCCCGAGAGCCTCGAGCAAGGTGTGAAGACCGTCCGCGCCAACTTCGAGCAGTACCGTCAGATCGTGGTGGGCCGGAAACCGATCCGCCAGAGCTACCTGGCGGTCTTCATCGCCATCACCTTGCTCAGCATTTTCGCAGCCACCTGGTTCGGGTTCTATCTGTCACGGACGCTCACCGGTCCGATCAGCCAGCTCGCCGCCGCCACACGCCGAGTCACGGCTGGCGACCTCGACGTGCAGATCGAGCGATCCACGGACGACGAGTTGGGGACGTTGGTCAGCGACTTCAACCAGATGACCGCCGAGCTGCGCGAGAGCCGTGCTGCGCTCGACGAGCGGCGGCGCTACACCGAAACGATCCTCAAGAACGTGGCGGCGGGCGTGGTCTCGCTCGACGGCCGGGGGCGCATCACCACCATCAACAAATCGGCCGAGCGGCTGCTCGGAGTGCGCGCCTCGGAGAGCCTGCGGCACCGCTATCGCGCGGTCCTGCCTGCCGAGCATCGCGAGGTGTTCCGCGGCCTGGTGCGCGAGCTGGGACGCGCCAAGACCGACACCATCGAGCGCCAGATCCAGCTCACGATCGAAGATCGCACGGTGACGCTGCTCGCCAGCGTCTCCCTGCTGCGCGACGAGGAACGCGAGTTTCTCGGCCTCTTGTTCGTGTTCGAGGATCTCACCCAGCTTCTCAAGGCGCAGCGCATGGCCGCGTGGCGCGAGGTGGCGCGGCGCATCGCCCACGAGATCAAGAATCCGCTCACGCCCATCCAGCTCGCGGCGCAGCGCATCCAGCATCGCTACGAGAACCGGGTCGGCGCGGACCGCGAAGTGCTGACCGAGTGCACCAGCACCATCGTGAGCCAGGTGGAAGGCCTGAAGAAGCTGGTGAGCGAATTCTCCGACTTCGCACGCATGCCCGCGTCCAATCCCACCCCCAACTCGCTCAACGACATCGTCGACGAGGCGCTGGCGCTCTACGAGGGCACCCACGACAAGATCCGCTTCGTCCGCACGCTCGACCCCGACGTGCCGACGTTCAACCTCGATCGCGAGCAGATCAAGCGGGTCATCATCAATCTGGTCGACAACGCGATCCGCGCCATCGACGGCGCGGTCGGCCAAGTCGACGTGACCACGCATTACAACCGGCTCCTCGACCTGGCGCGGCTCGAGGTTTCGGATACCGGCGACGGGATTCCACCGGAAATCCGCCCGCGTCTCTTCGAGCCTTATTTCTCCACGCGCCGCGGGGGCACCGGGCTCGGTCTGGCGATCGTCAGCACGATCGTGGCCGACCACCACGGCTACATCCGCTTGCGCGACCGCAAGCCCCACGGCACCACGTTCATCGTCGAGCTACCGATCCGCGGGTGAGCCGAGCGGCACCGCGCTGCGGCCGTCGAACCGCGTCAGGGCTGGACGGCGAGCACGGTCGGCGTCCCGGGCAGATCGGTGACGCGCACCCGCGTGTCGGGCTGATCGACGATCGTGAGCCGGCCGGGGACGGTGGCGTGCGCCAGCAGCAGGAACTGGCCCGTGGTGCCCACCAGCGGCCGGAACGCAACCGCGTCGGGCTCGACGGCGATCGTCTTCTTCTCGGTCTTGTCGACCTGATCGTAGCCACGAAGCACCGCCGAGTCGGTGGTCGTCCACGCCAGCGTCTCGGAGGCGGTCGCCAGCACGGCGAGATGCGTAGCGTCCTCGGCGACGGGAATCGACGTGGTGACGAAGGCGCCCGTGCCGTCGACGACGTCGATGGCGTGATTGGTGCGGCTCAAGACGTAGAGCGAGGTTCCGCTCAGCACCATGTCGATGGGGTCCGGACCGACAGCGACGCGCTCGGTGATGGTGCGGGTCGCCGGGTCCACGAACGCGACCTTGGCATCGGCGCGCTCGAGCACGTAGGCCTTGCTGGTGAGCTGGTTCATGACGAGCGGGCCAGCGTCGGCGCCCAGCGACACCCTCCCCAGCTCCGCGGGGGTGGCGCCATCGGCGTCGTAGAACACGATTGCCGGCACGTCCGGTTCGAGCGCGAGCACCACGGTTCCGTCGGTCGTCATCTCGAGGGCCGAGACGCGGCTACCCGCGGCGATCGTGGTGCGCACCGCCGGCGTGGCCGACTCCACGACCTCGATGGTGCCATCCGGATGGCCGATCCAGGCCTCGGTGCGATCGCTCGCGAGGCCTTCCACCTCGGGCACGATGGTGTCGAAGACCAGCGCCGACGGGCTCGCCGCGAGCGCCACGCGCGCACCGAGATCGCGCTCGACCGAGCGGAACTGGGTGGCGAATCCACCCTCGCCATCGTCACCCAAGAGCCACGCGAGCGAACCCGCCGGCGAGAAGCGCGCCGCCCGCGGCGGCCCCGACGTGGGCAGCACCCCTTCCACGAGCCCCGTGTGGGTGTCGAAGATGGTCACACCGTCCGACGACTCGGTGCCCACCAAGAGCCAGGGACCGATCACGCGAAACGCCGAGCGCCCGCTTTCGACACCGCCGACCGACACGATGACGTCGCCGCTCACGGCGCCCGAGGGCACGCGCACGTGGATCTCGGTCGGATCGATCGAGATCACCGCCGACGGCGGCGCCACCACTCCACCGAACGAGATGCGCGTCTGCGAGAAGTCGTCGACGAAATTCGTGCCGACGATCGTGACCTCGGTGCCCTCTTGTCCTTCGGTCGGGCTGAGCTCGATGAGCTCCGGGCGGTCGACGTGAATGCAGCCGGGGACGACGGACGCTGCGGCGAAGCACATCGCCGCGAGGAAGTGCCGGACGGTTGGTTGCATGAAGGCTCGCGAGATGGGAACGCTGGTTCGCGGACGAGCGCCGCTCGGTCTACCGGCAGAACCGGCCCACGGCAAGCGAATTGCGGGGCGATTGCGCCCACTTCGTGGCCAGGGACCGGTGGGCGATGGCACACTCGTCACCTGTGACGCGGCCGCCGCGTCGCCGTCGCCACCGAGGTCCGTTTGACCCGCACCGCTGCCCTTCGCGAGCTCACCCGCTTCCGCTTCGACGGCCTCGCCGCGTTCGTGTACGCGGCTGCGTTCGGCGCGATGTTCGTGCTGATGGCGCTGGCCACCCAGGCGCCACCACTCTGGATGATCCTGCTGATGGTCGGCTTCATGGCCGGCATGGTGTTCCTCGCGCTTCCGGAGAAGCGGCTCGCGCTCTGGATGTTCTACCTGCTGACCGTGCCGCTGGGCGCGGCCAAATGGGTGACGATCGAGCCGACGTTCTTCTTCGGCGAGAACCCCGACGGGTTGGTGCTCTACATCTCGGACATGCCGCTCATCGTGCTGTTCGTATGGTGGGGTGCCGAGCTCTGTCTGGGCAAAGCGCGCGTGGTCCGCTCGCCGATCTTCTACCCGTATCTCGCGTGCCTGTTGTGGCGGGCCGCGACCATCCTGGTGGCGCGGGACAAGTCGTTGGCGGCGTGGAACATCCTGATGCACGTGAAGTTCTTCGTGATCTTCGCGTGGGCCTCCAGCCACCTGACCGACCGGCGTTCGATCTTCCTCACCATCGGATGCCTGCTCTTCGACCTGATCCTGCAGGGCGGACTCAACACGCTCTCGTATTTCATCAAGGGTGTGGTCTCGATCTTCGGCCTCATCAAATACGACTGGCAGCGCATCGGCGGCGAGAACATCTTCCGCGCCACCGGCACCATCGGGCCCCACAACGTCCAATGCCACTTCTACGAGATGGTCATGCCGCTCGGCATGATCCTGCTTTACTTCTCGAAGAACGGCTGGGTGAAGTTCCTGAGCCTGCTCGGAATCGGGCTCGCCAGCATCGGCACGGTCTTCACGTTCTCGCGCGGTGGCTGGGTTTCCGTGGGCCTCTCGATGACCGTCGTCACGCTCTTGCTCTACCGAAGGCGGCTGGTCGGCACCACGGTGCTCTCGCTCCTGGTGATCGCCAGTGCGCTTGCCGGCGCAGCATTCCTGCTCGGCCCCGAGAACGTGATCCAGAAACGCATCACGCAATCGCAGGCCGTTGCAACCACATCCCGCTGGCACATGCTCGGCGTGGGGATTCGAATGGTAGCGGCGAACCCCGTGATGGGGGTCGGCGCGAACCAGGCCGCCGAGCAGCTCCAGGAGTACTTCCCGCTGGGTGTGCCGCGCGAGTGTTGGTACGAGATCGAGGTTCGGCTCTTCGAGCACAAGCGCTTCATCATCCCGATCCACAACAAGTATTTGATGAGCGCCGCCGAGCTCGGCATCGGCGGCATGATGTTGTGGATCTTCTTCCTCTATCGCTATCTGGCCACCTCCGTCCGGGTCATGCGTTGTCGCGAAGAATGGATCGCAGCGCTCGGAACCTGGTTCCTGGCGTCGAACGTCGGGCTCTTCTTCCACAACATGCTCTCGGAGTTCTCGTACGGCACCATTCTCGAGATGTTCTACATGCTGCCCGGTCTGCTCTCCGGGATCTGGCAATGGGGCGTGGACGTGGGCGGGATCGAGCCGCGGCCGAAACGCACCCGCCGCACGGCGCGGCGGGTGGTGCCGCCGGAACCGGCGCCGTCCGCTCCGGCGGCCGAGCTTCAGACCGCGTGAATCCGAGCCGGCTCGAAGTCGGGGCCGTGTGGTCGCGCGCTCGCGATGCCGCGCGCCACTACGGACCGCGCAAGCTCGCCAACGCCGCCATCGCAGAGCTCGGCTATCGGCTTCGGACCCGCGATCCGCTCGGCGATCCGACGGCGCTCGTCGTCGATCTCACCACCCATTGCCAGCTTCGTTGTCCGCTCTGCCCCACGGGCTTGGGCCGCGAGGGCCGCACCCGCGAGCACATCCCCGTCGAAGCGTTTCAGCGGCTGGTCGATCGCTACGCGCCGACGGCGCTTCGGCTCTTCCTCACCGATTGGGGCGAGCCGCTGCTCCATCCCCACGCTGCGGAGCTCATCGCGTACGCCGAGTCGCGCGGGCTGTGGACGGCGATATCCACCAACGGCCTCCATCTGCCCGACGATCTGGCGGACGCGCTGGTCGCCGCGAAGCTCTCGCACGCCACGTTCTCCATCGACGGCGCCACCCAGGAGTCGTACGCCCGCTACCGCGTGCGCGGCGATCTCGAGACCGCGCTCGCGAACGTCGCCAAGCTGGTAGCGGCGAGGAAGCGCGCCGCAGCTCGACGTCCGCGCGTGAGTTGGCAATTCCTGGTCTTCCGCCACAACCAACACGAGGTCGACGCAGCGCGTGCCAAGGCGCGCGAGCTGGGTGTGGACTTTCACGCCCGCGGCGCGGGATTGGGTGTCGCTGGGGAGACGCCCCATCGCTCCCCCAGCGCACCCCAAGCGCTCGAGTGGCTGGTGGACGATGCACGCTGGCCCGAGTCGCGCGCGTATCTCGATCCGACGCGACCGTACCTGGAGGACCGTCACTGTTGGTGGCTGTGGAAGGCGCTGGTGGTATCGCCGAGCGGCTCCGCGCCGCCGTGCTGCTGCACGTTCGAGGAGCGCGACGACGTCGGCAACGTGTTCCACGACGACCCCGAACGGGTACGTCGTTCCCCGCGCGCACGCCGCATGCGCGCCGTGTTCCGGCGCGAGCCGTTGCCCCCCGGCGACACGGTCGTGTGCGAACGCTGCGACGTGTTCCGTCGCGCCGACGAGCACGCACGACCAGATTGATCGCGCCACCCGAGGAGGCGCGAGGACCGCCGGCTCGTCACTTCACTCGTCGTCGAAGCGCACCGCCGCGAGCTGGTCGGATCGCACCCACCCTGCACGGCCGTCGGCACGCCGGATACGCCGATAGGCGCCGTCGCGAGCGGTGACCACCACCTCGGTCCCTTCCGACGTCGAGAAGGCCACCGGCTGGCCGGCGCTCGGCCCGGCACGGACCGGGGCCTCTCCGTTCACCACGACCGCTGCATCGATGCGCGTGAGCGCGTAGTGCTTGGTCCCCCACGACGCTCCCATCACGACCAGCACGCCCAGTGCCAGGAACGTCGCCGCGCTGCTCGCGACGCTGCCCGCGACGTAGCGCCATACCACGGCGGCGCACACCAACACCCACGCCGCCACCGTGGCGAGCGCCAGCTCGCGGTGCGTCAGCAGGTCGTACCAGAACGCGAGGCTTCGCAGGGCGTAGAGCGGCCCCTTCGCGCCCACCGGCTCCGCGACCTGGCCCCGCGCCACCGCCAGGTTGTGGCGCAGATCCGCGTCACGGGGAATGAAGAGCTCCGCACGGCGGTAGGCACGAATCGCTTCCCCGAGCGCATCGCGCTTCAGGTAGGTGTTTCCGAGATGGAGAAAGAGAACCCCGTTCCGCCAACCCGCGACCGCAAGCCCTTCGAAAAGCCCTTGCGCCCGCTCGTAACTGCCATCGAGGTAGGCCTGGACGGCAGCAGTGAAGTCCTTCCCCAGTGCCTCCGAGACAGCCTCCGGCGCCGGACGCTCCTGAGCCGCCCTGGCGCTGCCGAACGCCAACACGAGCACGACGCACGCCAGGCGCGCGCTCGTGCACCAACCGGATCGCAAACGATTCACGTCGCGCCCCCCCGCGACTTCGACTTGAGCTCGCCGTCGATGCGTTCGACCAAGCTGCGCGCACGGGCGATCAGCGCGCCGCGGCCATCGCCGGTGGGAGCCGCACCGGCGCTCGCGCGTGCCCAACGCTTGAGCTCGCACGCCACCAGCAGCTCGCGCACTTCCGCCGCGGTGGGCTTGCTCAAGCCGCCTGCGCTCGCGCGCGACTCCACTTCCTCGGGCGTGAGCACACCGGGCGGGAAATCGACCTTCGAGGCCACGAAATCGCGCACGGCCCTGCCGATCTGCTCGTAGAGCTCGGCGGCCTCCCCAGCCGCTCGCTCCACGCGGTCGAGCTCGTGCTGGGCGCGCCGTACGGCGCCGCGCTCGCGGGCCCAGCGCGGATCGGCAGCGGCGCGTCGCTTGCGGCCGATCTGGACGATCGCTCCACCCGAGCCGGCGAACGCCAAGCCCGCTACCGCCCAGCCGATCGGCCCCGGGCCGGCGAGAGGGTCGAGGGTGGTGGCTCTCGGCAGCGGCGCGCGGACGCTGCGGATCTCGTCCGAGTCGTCGCCTCCGCGCGCGGCACCCTTGGTGGCTGCGCCGCCGAGGCTCCTGCCGACGCGCACCGTCAACGCCTCGCTCGCCGCTTCCTTCAGCTTCCCTGCGGCGGGATCGACGTACGGCACGGTGATCGGGGGGATCGCGAACTCGCCGGTACGCGTGCCGAGCAGCGCCATCTTGAAGATCTTGCGGGCTCGAAATGCACCCGCAGGCTCAGCCACCCACTCGGTGACGGGCTGATCGGCGACCACCTGGAACGACTCGAGCGCCGCGACCCGCGGTGCAGGAATCATCGCGTCGTCACCGTAGCTCTGCACCTCGATCGTCAGCGTGGCGGGCTGGCCCTTCTTCACGCTCACCGGTGCGATGGCCGCCGACACCTGCGTTTCGCCAACCGGTGCGCGACCGTCGCCGGGAGCGGGTCGCGCATCGATGCGAACCGGCTGGGTGCGCCCCTCGGCGGGCATCGAGCGCCCGCCGTAGAAGTCGTCGAACATCGAACCCGCGCCTTCGTTGGTCGCGCCGAGCTTGATGCGACACGTGAACGAGGCGGGCCCGATCTCGCCGGCGCCGGGTCGCGTGGCGAAGACCGGGGCACGGTACTCGTGAACGCGATACGCGACTCCAGCCTGGTTGGTGGAATAGTCGGACTCCACGAACGGCTGCGCTTGCTTGAGCCCGACGAGCTCGGGAGGCGTGAATTCGAGCTTGTAGATGGGAACCGCGCTCGAGATCTCGAGCACCAACACCACCTGCTCGCCGACGAAGGGGGTGTGACTCGAGACTCGCGCGCGCAGGAACACCCGTCCGCCTTCCCCCTGCGTGTCGAGCGCGGCTGCCGGCGCCTCGGGTGCAGCCGCCTCGTCGCGCTGCACACGCTCGCGGCGGCCGTACTCGGCGAGCGGCGCTCGCCCGTGGCGCTCTGGACGTGCCCCGGCGAAGGCCAGCTCGCCAAACGCCGTCGCACCGAGCAGCACGCACGCAGCCAGCGCACGCACCATCACGAAACGGCGCCGAGCGCGCCGACGCTCACCAGTCGATGCCGACCGCACCGTCACCGCCTCGACCTTCGGAAGAATCGCCATCCCCAGTCGAGCTCTGGCTGGGGCGCCGCTGCTCACCGGGCAAGCTGTCCAGAATGCGCTGCGCATCGTCGGCGGCTCGCTCCGCCTCGTTCTGGGCCTCGGGCCTTCGCTCGTCACCGTGGCCAGCGCGCGGGCTCGGCGACGACTGGTCGGTTCGCTGGCCCTCGATTCCTTCACGGCCGGAATCCTTCTCTCCCTTCGCCGGTTGGTTCTTCGCCTCGGGCGCATCGCCAGGGCGCTTCGAGAGCGCGGCGACGTTGGCCTCGATGTCGCCGATCTCGACCTTGGGCTGGTCACCCTGCTGCTGCGCCTTGTCCTCGAGCTTGGCGAGGTCCTCGCCGAGCTTGCGCAGCTCGTCGGCCAGCTGCTTGCGCTCGTCGGCTTTCTTCGACTGCTCGAGCTGACGGCGTAGTCGCGCCATCTCGCTCTGGAGCTGCTCGGCAGTCTGCTGCTCGGGGCTCTCCTGCGGCTGCGGCGGACGATCGGCCATCGCCTTGAGCGCTTCGAGCTCGAGCTTGAGCTTGCCCACCCGGATCTGGCCCTGCTGGCGCTGCGCCGAGCTCTGCGCCTGCCCCACCACATCCTGAGCCGCCTTGATCTCGAGCTCCTTGAGCTGGATCTGCGCCTCGACGTCGCGCTGTGTCGAGCTGCCCGCGAGCGCCGCCTCGTTCACCTGCATGCGTTCGAGCTCCATCTTGAGCTCGAGCGACTTCTGCGGGTCGCTGGCCTGCGCCAGCTCGGCCTGCTTCTCCGCGATCTTGCGCTCTGCCTCTTCGCGCATCGCGGCACGCTCCTCGGGTGTCTTGGGCTCGCGTGGCGGCTGCTTCGGATCGAGCTGCGCGAGCTTTCCTTCGAGATCGCGCTGCTCGGCCTCGAGCTTCTTCCGCTCCTCGGCCGACTTGGCTTGCGCCAGCTTCTTTTCCGTCGCGTCGAGCTTGCGTTCGAGATCCTGGGCCTGTTCGAGCTCGCCGAGCTCCTTCTCGAGCTCCGCGCGCTGCTTCGGATCGTTTTCCTTGTCGAGCGCCTTGCGTTTGTCCGCGATCTCCTTCGCCAGCTCCGCTGGCTCGGGGCGCTTGTCGGCCTCCGTCGCGTTCTCCTCCACCTGCGCCAATCGCTTCTCGAGCTGACGCTTCTCGGCCTCGAGCTTCTGGCGCTCCTCGGGTGCTTTGACCTGCGACAGTTTCTTCTCGGTCTCGTCGAGCTTCTGCGCGAGATCACGCGCCTGTTCGAGGTTCTGGATTTCCTGCTCGAGCTCGGCGCGCTTTTCCGGATCCTTCTGGGCGTCGCGTTCCTTGCGCTTGGCGGCGATCTGTTCCGCGATCCGAGTCGGATCGCGCGGCTTCTCGGTGGCGGTCTCCTGTGCCTCAACCTCTGCGAGCTTCTTCTCGAGATCGCGCTTTTCGGCCTCGAGCTTCTGCCGCTCGTCGGGTGCCTTGGCCTGCGACAGCTTCTTTTCGGTCTCGTCGAGCTTCTGCGCGAGATCGCGCGCCTGCTCGAGGTTCTGAAGCTCTTTCTCGAGCTCCGCGCGCTTCTCGGGATCCTTCTGGGCGTCGCGCTCCTCGCGTTTGTCCGCGATCTGCTCCGCGAGACGCGTCGGGTCGCGCGGCTTCTCGGGCCGCAATTCGTTCTTCTGGACCTTCGCCAGATCCTTGGCCAGCTCACGCTGCTCGGATTGGAGCTTCTCGCGCTCTTCGGGCGTCTTCGCCTCGGCGAGCTGCTTGGCTTTCTCGTCGAGGCGCTTCTTCAGCTCGTCGGCGAGGCGCCGCGCCGCGGCGTCGTCGGGCTCCGGAACGAGCGCGGATTCCGCTTTCGCGAGCTTCGCTTCGAGGTCGCGCTTCTCCGCGTCGAGCTTGTCCCGCTCCTTCTCGTTCTTCGCCTGCTCGCGCCGCTCTTTCACGGCGTCGAGCTTCTTCTCCAGCTCACGCGCCTCTTGCAGCTTCGCCACCTGGTCTTTGCGCTTCTCCAGCTCGCGACGGGCTTCGGCGAGCTTGCGTTCGAGATCCTCGCGTTCGGTCGGATCCGTCGTCTCGTCGCGTCGTGCTTCGAGCTTGCTCACGTCGTCCTGTAGGTCGCGGGATCGCTCCTCGGCGAGCTTCCGGATCGTGTCCGTGCGTTCGCGCTTTTGCTGATCACGCCGCTCGGCCAGCTCGCGCTGCTGCTTCTCGACCTCCTTCGCCTTCTCCGCGAGCTTCTCGAGCCGGTTCTGAATCTCTTCCGCCTGCCGCTGGATCTGCTCGCGCTCGCGACGATCGGCACGGCGGCGTTCGTCCGCCTTGGAATCGGAATCCGGCCGCGAAGCCTCGAGCTCGTCGCGGGTCTTGGCAGCTTCCGCGAGCTTGGCGCGAGCATCGCGCTCGGCTTGCAGATCCTGCTTCGTGAGCGGGTCCGTCGCGCGCTCGATCTCGGCTGCGAGCTCGCTCAGGCGCTGTTCGTTGTGCTCACGTTGCTGGGCCTCGAGCCGATCCCGCTTCGCGTCGAGCTCGCTCGCCTCGCGCTCGAGCTTCTGCTCGCGTGCCGCCAGCTCGCGCTCGCGCTCGGCCAGCTCGCGCACGCCGGCGTCGAGCTCTGCCTTCTTCTGCTGGTCTCGCTTGGCCAGGTCGTCCGCGCGTGGGTTTTTCTCTTGCGCGTCACGCTCCCCTTGGAGCTGTTCGATCCGAGCGGAAAGCTCGCCGGCGCGCACCTCCAGGCTGTGCTTCGACTCGGGCGAGCGGGCGTCGGCGATCGCCTGTCGGGTCGCCTTCAGATCGACTTCGTTCGCACGGATCTCGTCGTTCAGCGACTGGATGCCTTGCTCGCGTAGATCGCTCTCGAGTCGCGCCTTCTCCAGGCCCTGGTCGCGACGCTCGGCCGCTCCGAGGTCCGAACGCGCGAGATTCCGATCGATGGCGGCGATGCGGTCCCTGAGCTCGCCGCGGCGGGCGATCGCCTCGAGCTCCGCTTCGGCAGGCGCGCGCTCCGCATCCAGCTCGTCACGCTCGCTCCCCTGGCGATCGGCCTCCTTCTTCACCGCACGCTCACGCGCGTCGAGCTCGTCGAGCGCGGAGTCGAGCTCGGCATCGGTCTTGTCGCGCTCCTTGAGGCGATCGCGCAGGTCCGCGTCGCGTTGTTCCAGCAGCATGACCGCGTCCTCGATCACGTCGCTGCGCTGCTTGCGCGCTGCCTCCGCCTTGGTGTCGAGGTCCACGGCGACCTCTTCCAGCGTGCCGGCGAGCTTGTTGGCCTTTTCGGCTTGCTCCTCGACCTCGTCGTTCTGCTGCTGGACGTCCTCGTGCTTCTCCTCGAGCTTCTGTGCCTTGCGTTCGGCTTCGAGCAGCGCATCGATCGTCTCGCTCTGCTGCTCGGCGCCTTTGGCCTGCGACAGTTTCTTGAGTAGCTCCTCGGCGGTTTCGCTCACCTTGGCCTCGCGGCCGAGCGCTGCCGATTGACGCTCCAGTGAGTCCTCGTGATCGGTTGCCGCTTCGGCCGCCGCCTGCCCCAGTTGCGCCAGGCTGGTCGCGGCGTTGTCGGCGGCCTTCTCCGCATCCTTGGCGCGATCCGCGAGCGCAGTGCTCTGATACTGCGCCGCCACCTGTCCAACTTCGGCCTTGAGCTGACCGAGCTCGTCTTTCGCGATGGCTGCGACCGTCTCACCGAACGCCTGCGCTGCCTTGTCCACCTGCGGCTGCATCTGTTCGTCGATGCGATCTTGCTGCTCGGCCACCAGCTCGCGCAGCTCGGCGCGTTTTTCGTCGGCATCCGCGGCCTTGCGATCGATCTCGGCCGCCTTCTTGGCGAGCTCGGGCGCCGCCTCGGCCCAGCGTTCGCCACGCTCGCGGGCCAGATCCTGCAGCGTCAGATCGTAGGCGTCCTGGGCGCGGCGCAGGATGTCGGACTCGGCTTCGTTCACCTCGCGCTCGAGCGCGTCTTGCACGCCAGCCGGAAGCTTGGAATTGGCACCGTCCTGGCGCTGGGAATCCGACATGGGCTGATCCGGCGAGGGTTTGCCGAGAGTCGCCTGGAGAGTGTTGGCGAGCGTCGTGCTCAGGAGGTCGCCGGCGTCGTGAACCGCATCCGTCACGGCGCCCAATGGATCGCCCCCCGGCTGTGACGCAGCGGATGCAGCGCTGCGGTTACCGGTATTGGCAGCCGACACGTTCTCGCGAAGCTGCCCGGCGAGCTTGTCGGGCGTGCTCGAAGGGGGCGCGTCGAGAAGCGTCTGGAGGACCGAATCCTGCTCGTTGGCCTGCCCGGGCGCCCCGGCCTGTCCGGACGCCGGCGCTCCGCTTCCGCGAGGCGTCTTCTTGTCGGTGCCGTCGCCGCCCGACGTCGTGTCCCCTTCGCTGAAACGCTGCTCGATCGCGTCGTTGGCTGCGCTCTTCACGTTCGGCACGACCGCGCCGTCGGTGAGCTGGTCCGTCGCCGACGCCAGCGCGTTGGGAGCACTCGGTGCGCCGGTGTTGTTGGTGCTCGGCGCGCCCGTAGCTGGGCCGCTCTGCCCCCCGGACGAATCGCCATCCGCAGCATCGCCCGCGTCGGCGGCCGCCCCGGCGGCGCCGGCGATCGCTTGGCCGAACGCCGAAGTCGCATTGGCATCCCGCACCAGCGAGTTGGTCGACGCCAAGAGCTCGTCGTAGAGCCCTGGCAGGGGCGACTGTCGTCCGCCGGCGGACGGCGAGCCCGCGTCGTTGCCCGTACCGAGGCCGCCGCCACTCGTCTCGAGCGAGCCGCTGGATCCCCGCCCACCGCTGCCGTTGGGATCGCCGGTGGCGAGGCGAATCATGTACTCGAGGTTGTGCTTGGCCTCGATGTCGTCGGGCACGACCTTGAGCGCGAGCTTGTAGTGGCGGACGGCTTCCTTGAGATCACCGAGCCGGAAATACGTGTTGCCGAGGTTGTACTGGGCACGAGCCGTGAGCTCGGCATCGTCTCCGGCGATCGCCCGCGAATACGCTTGCGTGGCGCGATCGTAGTCACCGAGCCGGTAATAGACGTTGCCCAGGTTGTAGTTGACGAAGACGTCGGCAGGGTCGGTTCTCGCCGCCTCCTCCAGCACCTTGCGGGCATCGTCGAAACGTCCCGCCTGATAGGCGGCGATCGCTTGCTCCACCCGCTCACGGGCCGTGCGGCTCACCTCCGACGCCCGTGCCGCGGGGCTGCTTGCGACCAGCGAACCGACCACGAACCACGCCTTCCACGCGTTGCCACGCATGACGCCAACCTCCCAGCGGCCTTCCCCGCCGTTCGTCGATCAAAGCCTCGACGACGAGCATCACGAACACCAACACCACGATCCCTTGGAACCGCTCCTCCCAATGCTGAGCGCGCTTGCCGCGCAGCTCTTGGGGGATCGTCTTGTCACGGATCTCGCGGTAGAGCCCTGCGACGTTGAGCTCGCCGCTGGCCGATCGCACGTACGAACCGCCCGTGAGCCTGGTCATCTCACGTAGGGTGGCTTCGTCCAGGGAGGTAGCGACCAGCTTACCATCCGCATCCTTCTTGAGATCCACGCCCGAGGCATCGAGCGGGATGGGCACGGGGCTGCCGGAGCCGAGACCGATGGCGAAGATGCGGACACCCGCCTGCGCCGCCTCTTGCGCCGCCACGATCGGTTCCGAGCCGTGGTCCTCGCCGTCGGTGATGAGCAGGATCGCCTTCGAGTCCGGGCTCGTGCCCTTGAAGAGCGACAACGCCGCCTTCACCGCGGTGCCGACGTACGTACCGCGTATCGGCACCGAGTCGGTGTTGACCAGGCTCAGGAACAGCTCGACGGCCCGGTAGTCGAGGGTCATCGGACAGAGCACGAAGGGCTGGCCTGCGAACGGCACCAGCGCCACCTGGTCGCCTTGAAGCAACCCGATCAGCTCCTTCAGCTCGAGCTTGGCGCGCTCCAGACGACTGGGAGACGCATCCTGAGCGAGCATCGAGAGCGAGGTGTCGATCGCGATCACCAGCTCGATACCGCGCCGCTCCAGGGGCTCCCACGTGTAGCCCCACTGCGGCCGCGCCGCCGCCAACAACATCAGCGCGAACGCGCCTGCGACCAGGCCCTCCTTGAGCAGCCGCCGCCGCAAGCTCACCGACGGCGTGAGCTTGAGCGCCAAGAGTGGTGCCAGGAACTCGTGCAGCCGATGGCGGCGGACACGGTGCGCCCACGCGAAGAGCCCGAGGAGCGCGGGCACCAAGAGCAACGCCCACAGGTGGTACGGCGCGCCGATCCTCATGGCACCTTCAGGAAGCGGGTGCGCGCCAGCGCCGCTTCGACGACCATCAGCACCGCCGCCAGGAACAGCACGTACGGGAAGAGCTCGCGCCAGCTCTGGATGATCTCTTCGCGCCGCTCGCTACGCTCGAGCTGGTCGATCTGCGCGTAGATGCTGGCGAGCTCGGCGGTGTCGGCGGCGCGGAAGTAGCGTCCGCCGGTCTCCTCCGCGATGCGCTTCATGCCCGGCTCGTCCAGCTTCACCTCCTGGTGGATCGTGCGCTGGACGCCGGTGCTGTCGACGAACGTCAGGGTGGTGTCTTTCCCGGTGCCGATGCCGATCGTGTAGACCTTGACGCCGAAGCCTTTCGCGGCGGTGATGGCCTGATCGATCGTGATGTTGCCGGCGTTGCTGACACCGTCGGTGAGCAAGATGACGATCCGCGACTTGGCGTCGGTGTCCTTCAGGCGCTGGACCGCGCGCGCCAAGCCGTTGCCGAGTGCCGTGGTATCACCCGCCTCGCCCACCTGCACGCGCTCCAAGAGATCGAGAAGCACGTCGTAGTTGAGGGTCAGCGGGCAGCGAGTGAAGGCCACCTCGCCGAAGACCACCACACCGAGCCGATCGCCCTTGCGCTTGAGCACGAAGTCGCGGACCACGTGCTTGAGCGCCTCGAGGCGGCTCACCCGCTTCTGGTCGACGAAGAAATCGAGGCCGCGCATCGAGCCCGAAACGTCCATCGAAAGCATGATGTCGATGCCCGAGGCCTTGAGCGGATCGCGGGCACCGGGCCACTGCGGCCGCGCCGCCGCCAGCACCAAGAGCGCCAGCACCAGCATGCGGATCCCGCCCAGCCAGCCGAGCCGCCGCCGTGGGTTCGTGCCACCCACCGCCTTCAAGCGTTGGATGGTGGAGTACACGAGCGTGGTGCCGTTGACCCGCTGGATCGGCACCGCGAGCACCAGCGGCACGAACACCAGCAACACCAGGAAGGCCGGGCTCTCGAGCCTCACGATTCGGCCTCCACGGGTGCCTCTCCCTCGAGCTCGACGGTCGGGACCATCGTGCGCGTGAGGTCGATGAAGTAGCCGATGTCGTGCCAGGTGCCGTCCGATTCGGGCGGCGCCGGCTCGTGGGCGGCGAACTTCACCTTGTCTGTGCTGCCCATGAACCGGTCGGCGACCTCGTAGGTGTGCTCGCCGAGATGCGGTGCCTCGGCGAGCGTGCGCTCGATCTCCTCGCTGGTGCGCATCAACGCGCTCCAGCCGTAGCGCCGCACCAGGTAGCGGCGGAAGATCATCGACAGCTCGACGTAGTGCTCGTTGAAGCGGCGCTGCGACAGCAGCTTGCGCTCCTCGAGCGCTGCGAGCTCGGCGAGCGCCAGCTCGTGAGGGAGCAGCGGCCGATCGAGCGTCGGAGCACGACGCCGCAGCCGGAAGATCAGGAAGGTCAAGAAGCCGGCCAGCGACAAGACCGCTGCGATCGCCACCGGCACCAGCCACACGGGCAGCGGGATCCCGCCCGCCTTGGGCGGCTTGATGTCGACGACGTCGGTGGGCTCGGCACCCTCCGGAATGACCGATGCTGCAGTGACCTGGATCGGCGCGGTACGCAGACGCCGGTTGCGCCCGTCGCGGTCGAGATACGTGATCGGCACGGCGGGAATGCGGTACTCGCCGGGCATGAAGGCCTGCAGCAGGTACTTGCGCCGCGTCACGATCCGAGCGTCGGTGGTGGGCTGTGCCTCCGACTCGCCACCGGGCAAGACCTCGAAGCGGTTCATGCGCCGGAACGTCGGGAACGCCACCTGGATGCCGACGGCGTGATTCACCGCGACTTCCAGCGTGATGACGTCGCCGACCGTCACGACGTTGCGATCCACCCACGCGAACGGCACTGCATCGGGCGGCGTCTCACCTTCCGCAAGCGGCAGGTGGAGCAAGTCCGGCGGCTGGTTCGGCGGCAGACCGGGGATGGGTGCGAACTCGTTGGAGGCCGTTTGGCCCTGGGTGGCCGCCTCGCCCTCGTCCGTTTCCGAGCTCGTGCAACCGCAACCGAGCACCAGCGCCGCCGCCACCAACGCGGCCCAGGCGCGGGCCGCGAACGGCACACGGCGCACCGAAGCGGGGGCGAGCGCGTCCGCCCCGTTCACATCCGCTTCTCGCGCAGGCGGAAGAACCGCACCAGCTCGTCCATGTAAGGCCGATCGGTGCGCAACCGGATGTGGTCGACGCGCGCACGCCGGAACGCGCGCTCGAGCCGCTCGTCGTCGTCGGCGCGGATGCGGCGGAACTCGCGCTGAAAGTCGAGATCGTCGCTGTCGACCAAGATGACCTCACCGGTCTCGGCGTCCTCGAGCTCGATCAAGCCGATCCGCGGCAGGACCTCTTCGCGCGGATCGACGATCGACACCGCGATCAGGTCGAAGCCTTGCCGGAGCGTCACCAAGCTGCGGTCGAATCCTTCGTCCTGAAAGTCGGAGACGACGAACAAGATCGCCTTGTGGCTGCTCACGCGCCGCGCGTACTCGAGTGCGGCCGCGAGGTTGGTGCCGCGTCCGCGCGGCTCGAAGGTGAGCACCTCGCGGATCAGCCGCCACACGTGGCCGCGGCCCTTACGCGGTGGGATGAACTCCTCGACGTCGTCCGTGAAGAGCAACATGCCCACACGGTCGTTGTTGCGGATGGCGCTCATCGCCAGCACCGCGGCGACCTCCGCGGCGAGCTCGGACTTGGTGACTTTCACCGAGCCGAATCGGTTCGAACGCGAAAGGTCCACGGCGATGAGCACCGTGAGCTCGCGCTCCTCGCGGAAGATCTTGACGAAGGGCGCGCCCATGCGCGCGGTGACGTTCCAGTCGATGAGGCGAATGTCGTCGCCCGGGACGTACTCGCGCACCTCCTCGAATTCCATGCCGCGCCCCTTGAAGGCGCTCACGTACTCGCCTGCGAAGGCCGAGTCCACCATGTGCGAGCTCTTGATGTGGATGCGCTGGATCTGGCT
>CAYUSL010000014.1:0-29180 GCA_964447125.1 uncultured bacterium
GAGCAGCTCGAGAAGCTCGCGCCGGAGCGCGTGCCACTCGCCGCCGGCTTCCGCGGCGAACCAGGCGCCGAGCTTCTCGGCATACGCCGAGTAGCTCGTCTCCCAGTCCACTGCGGGGAACTGCCGCTGATGAGCGAGGGCGGGATCGAGCGCCCACAAGGCACCCGCCACGCGCAGGGTTGCTTGGGTCACCGGCTCGGCGAGGTCGCCGCCGGGAGGCGACACCGCGGCGATCAGCGTGACCGAGCCGATCCGCGACGCCGCGGCGCCGCAGGTCTGGACGCGCCCGGTGCGCTCGTAGAACTGGCCGATGCGATTGCCGAGGTAGGTCGGATAGCCCTCTTCTCCCGGCATCTCCGCGAGTCGCGCACCGATCTCGCGCAGCGCTTCCGCCCACCGCGACAAGCTGTCGGCGAGCATCAGCACGCGATAGCCCTGATCGCGGTAGTACTCGGCGATCGTCATGCCCAAATACACCGACGCCTCGCGCGCCGCGACCGGCATGTTCGAGGTGTTCACCACCATCACGGTGCGGTCGAGGATCGAGCGCTGGGTGACGGGATCGATGAGCCGCGGGAAGTCCTGCAACACTTCGGACATCTCGTTGCCGCGCTCGCCGCAACCGACGTACACGACCACCTCGGCGTCGGCGTGCTTGGCAAGCGAGTGCTCGATCACGGTCTTGCCGGTGCCGAAACCGCCTGGGACCGCGACCGACCCGCCTTCCGCCACAGGGAAGAAGAGATCGAAGACCCGCTGGCGGGTCACCAGCGGTCGATCTCCCGGCAGCCGCCGTGCCACCGGTCGCGGCTCGCGCACCGGCCAGCGCTGAGCGAGCACGAGCGGTGTGCCGTCGACCAAATGGCCGATGACGTCGTGGACGGTGAACTCGCCGGCAGCGAGCTCGGCGATCACGCCCGCGGTGCGCGGCGGGACCAGCACCCGGTGCACGAAACCACCGCGCTCGAGCACGGTGCCGAGGACATCGCCTCCGCTCACGGCGGCGCCTGCTGCGAGCGCGGGCTCGAATCTCCAGCGAGCGGTGGCGTCGAGCGTGGCCGCGCGCGCGCCGGGCTCGATGAAAGCACCCGTCGTCGCCGCCAGCGCTTCCAGCGGCCTACCGACGCCGTCGAGGATCGAGCCCATGAGCCCCGGGCCCAGCTCGGCAGCGAGGGTGTGACCGGTTCCCTCGACGGGCTCGCCGGTCGCGAGCCCCACGGTGTCCTCGTACACCTGGATGGTGGCGGTCGCGTCGTGGATCCGCACCACCTCGCCGAGAAGCCCCCGATGACCGACCCGCACCAGCTCGTAGAGCGCAGCGGCCGGCATCGGTTCCGCCTCGGCGAGCGGCCCCGCCACCCGCGTCAGTCGCGCCGCGAGCGCTCGACGCACGTCGCTCATCCGAGCCTCACGCGGTAACCGATCGCCTGGCGCAAGAGCTCCACCACGAACGCCTCGGGACCGACCGCTGCCGCTCGGAACATCGGTCCGGGGAACGGCACCACCAGCGGCAACGAGCGACGGGCGATCTCGCGCAATACCGCGGGCTCGAGCGCATCGTAGATCGCATCTTCGGTGAGGATCACGCCGAGGGTGGTATCGCCGAGCAGCCCCGCGAGGGCGCGTGCGCCCTCGCCCACTTCGCCGACCTCGCGGGTGTCGAGACCGGCGAGCGCGAAGCCCGCGATCACCGCCGCTCGCCCCACGACCACGACTCCCTTGGCCATCGCCTCACACCTCGCGGATCGCTGCGCGGCGAGTCTCGGGCGGCACACCGAGCGCCACACCCCAGACGAGTGCCCGCAAGTTCCGCACTTCGTTCGCGAGCGCGACGAAGAAGAGCGCCACTCGCGCCGGACCGATGGGCGAGCCCGCGGACTGCTGCCGCAACGCCCGCGAGCGCCGCGTGGCGAGCGCAACCTCGAGCGCCACCGGATCGCCGCCGGCGGCACGGATCGCCGTGCCGAGGCCACGGTCGCGACGTTCGCACGAGGCCGCGAGGATGACCGTGGCCTCGCTGGCGTCGCTGGCACCCGCCGCCGCCACGAACGTGTCGCGATCGACGAGCGCACCGCCTGCGACGAAGACCCGCGCGGCGTCGACGTCGTGGCCCTGCTCGGCCAGACGCAAGGCGGCCACGAGGTTCGCGGCGTCGATCGTCTCGGCCACCCAGGTCACGAGCGCGTCGCCCGCCTGCTTTGCGCCGCGCGACGCGAAGCGCGCATACGCATCCAGCAACGCTGCTTCCACCCGGAAGAGATCCGGCTCCGCGCTCTCACCCACGGCGTCCGCCAGCGCCGCACCGAACGGATGGCGCCACGCCACCACGAGTGCCGCGATCCGCGCCGGCTTGGCCTCGTGAGCGAGGAGCTCGAGGGCGCGCAGCGGCAGCCACGGCGTGGGCACCAATCCAGCGAGCCGAACCTCCGCAGGCGCTCCTGCGACGGCGCCGCGAACCAGCGCGCGCAGGCTCGCCAAGTCCTCGGCGGCGAGAAACACGGCAACTGCGTCGCGGGCGCTGGCGACCTCGAGCCAGCGAGCGAGCGTCGCGACCGCGCGCGCCGCGTGGCGCCGAATGGCGAGCTCCAAGCCCGCCGCCGTCGGGTGCGTTGCCGAGCCGCGGATCTGCGTCACGGCCGTCGGATCAGCAGCGGCGTGCTCGCTGGCCGTCACCCCCGTGCGAGCGAGCGTCGCCGCCACCGCCGACAGATCGGGAGCGGCCGCCAGCTCGTCGAGAGTCCGGCGATCGAGGCGATGGCTCGAAAGCCCGGCCGCCCGCGTCGCGACCGCTTCCCACCGGATCACGGTGCATCCTCCCCGGCGAGCGCGCGCGCGATCTCGGGCAGAAGCTCGGCCCGCGAGCGCGCGAGCCGTGATTCGAGGGTCGCGTCGATCTCGAACGAGCCATCCGCTGCGCGCACCCGGCCGCCGGTACCGACACTCGCGTCCGGGTCGATTCGTACCGCCGGCCGCGTCGCAAAACGGGGTGCCAGCAGCGCGAGGAGCGGCGACGAAACGTGCACCACGACCTCCACGTCGCCAGCGCACTCGATGGCGTCGCTCACCGCCGCCGCCACGCGCGCTCGGTTCGCGTCGCCTTCGAGCAATCCCGCCAGCCGCGCACGGGCCGCCTCCATCACGCGTTCGAGGACCTCGGCGCGCGCGAGCAGCACGCGCTCCACGGCTGCATGGCGCGCCGCCGCGAGCGCCCGTCGCGTCTGCGCGTCGAGGCGGGCCGCGCATTCCTCGCGATGCTGCTGCTCACGCCGTGCACACGCGTCGGCCTCCTGCGTGCGCAGCGCGAGTGCTTGCTCCTCGGCAGCGCGCACCAACCCGGCGGCGCGCTCCGAGGTCTCGCGCGCGAGCGCCGCGAGCAAACGATCGAGCGCCATGCGCTCTCCGTCAGCCGCCGCCGCGCAACAGGATCATGAGCGCCACCACGAACCCGAGAATCACCATGGTCTCGGGGATGGCGAGCAGAATGATCGCGGTCGTTCCGAGCTCGGGCTTCTCGGCCAAGCTCGCCGCCGCCGCCGGACCGATCCGCGATTGCGCCCAGGCCGTCGCCAAGGCCGGCACGGCGATGGCGACCGCAGCACTCAACACGATGGCCAAGGTTTCCATGCGTTGCTCCTTCGACCGCGTCACCGAGGAGCCTTTTGGAATGCACGAGCTGCATTCCGAAAGGCTCCTCGCTCCATGCTTCCCCGGGGGTCTGTTCCAGCCCCCCGCCCCGAAAAAGACGCGACTTTTTCGGGGCCCCACCCCCAAGCCGGCTCGCGTGCGCTCGCCGAACGCGCCTTTGGGGCGCGTCGGAGCCGACGCCGAGAATGAATTCCCGACGGGCTCCGAGCCGCGATCAGCGCCGGCCGCGGATGCGCGAGCGGTCGATACGAATGCCCCCCTGCGCTCACGAACGTGCCGAAGAACTCCACGAAATGCAGGCGCAGTGCGTGCACCACGGGGCCGAAGAGACCGAGCGCGAAGTTCACCGCGTGAAACACCAGCGCGAAGAGCGCTCCGATCACCACGCTACCGAAGGCACCCGCCATGTGATTCGCCACCACCGCGAACATCACCGACGCCGTGCCCAGCGCCATGATGCGCGCGTACGACAGCACGTGGGCGAGCGACATCAAGAGCTCGATCGGCGCCACGATGCCTTCCAACAACACCAGCACCGGAAAGCCGAGGAGCGCCGCCGCGAGCAGCGGCCCCGAGAGGCCCGCCGGCAACACCTGCAACACGGCGAGCACCGCGACGCCGATCAGCACCAGCATCACGCCCTGAACGGCGCGCGCCGCCGCCGTCCGGCGGTGCACCCCGAGATTCGTGAGCACCGCCAACACCAGCCCCAGCAGCACGTGGACGGCGCCCAGCGCCAGCGCCAGCCCCAGGAACGAGACCACCCGCTCGCCCCGATCGAAGAGGAGCGGATGAAGCCCGAACCAGCGCAGTCCGGCGTCGCCGAAGAGCTCGCCGAAACCCAGCCCGAAGAGTGTGCCGAAGCCCCCGCACACGAACGCCATCTCGGCGATCGCCCTCAGCCCCGTCGCCACCTGCGTGCGACGGCCGAGCACCAGCGCCAGCACCATCAGCATCAGCCCATAGCCGACGTCACCGAGCATGAGCCCGAAGAACATCGGGAAGAACACGGCGACGAACGGCGTGGGGTCGATGGAGCCGTAGCGTGGCAGCGGCACCAGCCGCGTGATGACCTCGAACGGGCGGAAGAGTCGCGGGTTGGCGAGGACCACCGGCGGCTCGTCGGCGCTCCACTGCTCGCGGCCGACGGTCTCGACCACGAGCTCGCCGTCGCACGCGCGTGCGAGCGCGTGAACGAGGCCCGCGAGCTTCGCCTCGGGCACCCACCCGGCGATCACGAAGACGTGGCCGTCGAGCGCGACTGCGTGTCGGGCGCCGAGCCGTTCCGACTCGTCCGCGAGCGCCATCCACGCCCTCACCAAGGACGGCGTGGCGAGCGCGAGGCACTCGGCACGCCAAGCGGCCAGCCGGTCGAGCTCGCGTGGGATCTCGGAGAAGCGCGCGACCATGCGGGGCGCCGCGTCGAGCAGCGAAGCGCCGTAGCTCCGCGGCAATGCGACCTCGTGCACGCGACTGGCGGCGAGGATCGCGTCGACTCGCGTGGCGACGCTCAGCGGCACGATGAGCAAGAGCGCCAGCTCGCCTGCGCCGAGCGGCTCGACGAGCAGCTCGTAGGCGCCTCCCAAGGCTTCGTCGAGACCGGCACGAAGCTGCGTCGCCGCGGCCGCCTGCTCGGGGCGCAGCACCACGTGGTAGGCGCTGACGTGCGCGAGCGGCCGCGGTGCCCGCAGCCACGAGCCGAACGCTCGCAGAAAAGGCCGAAACTTCTCGAGCAGAGCCTGCTCCTCGCGAAGGGCCGCCGCCTCGGAATCGAGCGCGGCGAGGCCGCGACGCAAGCGGCGCGCTCGCCGCACGGCGGCGAATATCGAGTCGTCGGCATCGAGCACGATCGCGTCCGCGGTGTCGGGCGCGCCCGGTGAGCGAGTTGGTGCGCACAACACCGCCTCCACGTCGGCGAGCGCCCGAGCCACGCGCTCGCGGCGGCGACACTCGCGACGCGACGGCTCCGCCACGTGGGCGGCGAGGCCCGACGGCGAAACCGGTGCAAGGTGGAGAACGCTCGCGTCCTGAAGAGCCAGGATCGCTTCGGCGATGCGCTTGCGCGGACCGACGACCTCGACCTTGACCATCGGCACGATCATGGGCGCTCACCCGATCGGCAACGACTCGACGAGTTGCCGTGCGACGGCGTCGGCGAGAGCCTCCACCCGAGCGTTGCTCAGGGCGGTAAACACGGCGCAACGCCGCTCGGCCTCGCGCTCGATCTCTTCGCACCGGCGATCGCGCTCCGCTGCGGCGCGCGCGGTCAACGATCGTTCGAGCTCGATGAGGCGCTCGCTCAGCGCCTTGCGTCGACACTCGACGTCGGCAAGCGCTTCGGCCTGGATTCGCTCGGCCGCGGCTCGCGCTTCGGTGAGGCACGCCTCGAGTCGCGCCTCCTCGGCGGCGATCGCCGCAAGGCTCGCGTCCGCGCCGGGGGTGGGTGAAGCGGTGACGCGCATGGGATCCCGCTGATCTGCGCAGCACTAAACGCGCCAAGCACCGCACTGCGCGACCCGTGTCACCGTTCACGGCCACCCTCGTCGCGGACGCGAACCGAAAGCCGAGACGGCGCTCCCAGCACACGCCATTCGGGGGGCGCTACGAAGGCCCTCGAGACGAGGAACGCTTCGTGCAGCGTGCGTCGTGCGCTGACGCCCTCGCATCCCGAGAAACAGACCGAACGCGACGCAAACGAACGTGGAAACCGCTCACTCGCTGGGTTCGCGCCACCGGGTCGTCCGTTCGACCCGCGCGAATACCGGAGCGGCGCGTTCGCGTTCGTGCACGAGACGGCACTCGGCGCGAAGCGCCGAAAGCCTGCGCTACCTCGCGATATTCCCGCGATACCAACCGAAACATTTACAGCTCGTCGTCGTCGTTGAGACGGCAACGAAACGTTTCTGCGTCGTGCTCGCGAGATCTCGCGAGCCTCGAAACCTTTCTCCTCTCGCCGCTCGCCTATCGCCACACGGTGCGCCCGACGCGGCGCCGCGCTTGGGCGGCAGCCGTGCACGACGTCACCTCGATCGGACACCGCTGCCCGAAGCTCACCTCGCCGTGTTGCGGGTCGGATACGCGGAGAAACCGTGATTCCGCGCCGTCACCTTCTCGGACTCTCGATGGCCCTCGGCCTGATCGCTGCGGCCTTCGCCGCGCCCAGCGCCAGCAGCGCTGCCGACACCGCCGCACCGCAAGACTCCTCCGCCGACGCGAAGGACTGTCAATCGTGTCACGGCGATCGGGAGCTCACGACCAAACCGACGCCCGACAGCCCCGCTCGAACCTTGTGGGTCGACACGCAAGCGCTGGCGGCCTCGGTGCATGCCGACTTCGAGTGCGTGGACTGCCATCCCGACGCATCCGAAGCTCCCCATCCGCATCCGCCCGCGGCGGCGAGCTGCGAGTCGTGCCATCCCGACGCGCAAGACGCGGTGGCCGAGACCGTCCACGGCAAAGCGCTCGCGAACGGCGATCCGTCGGCTCCCCACTGCGGCGATTGCCACGGCGGGCACGACATCGTCGCCGTCGACGACCCGCGCTCGCCGGTTCACCCCCTCGCCGTCGCCGCAACGTGCGCCCGCTGCCACTCGTCTCCGGACTTCGCGAAGCGGCATTCGCCGGTGGTGAGCGACCCGCTCGCCCAATACCGGGACAGCGTCCACGGGATCGCGATCCTCACCGAGCGCAATCCGAAAGCGGCAGCGTGCACGAGCTGTCACGGCTCGCACGAGATTCGCGACAACCAGGATCCGGCATCGTCGATCTTCCCGGCGAACGTCGCGCGCACCTGCGGCACCTGCCACGAGAAGGAGCTCGCGGACTATCAGCAGAGCGTCCACGGTGAAGCGTTCGCGCGCGGTGTCCGGGAAGCGCCGACGTGCACCGACTGTCACGGTGAGCATCACGTCGAAGCACCCGCCACCGAGTCTTCGCCGGTCAATCCCAAGCACGTCTCCGCGGAAACCTGCGGACGGTGTCACGGCTCGGATCGGCTCGCCGCGAAATTCAACCTGCCGAGCGCGGCGCTGGCCACGTTCTCGACCAGCTTCCACGGCTTGGCACTCGAAGGCGGCGACGTGCGCGCCGCGAATTGCGCCTCGTGCCACGGCAACCACCGGGTGCTGCGCTCGACCGACCCGGAATCCTCGATCTACCCGGCGAATCTCCCCACCACGTGCGGCCACTGTCACCCCAACGCGGGCGCCAACGTGACCCGCGGCTCGGTGCACCTCACCAGCGGGACACCGCCCGGGCGCATCGTGCTGTGGGTGGAACGCATCTACCTGGCGCTCATCGTCGTGGTGATCGGGGGCATGGTCGCGCACAACGGACTCGACTTCGTCCGCCGCAGCCAGCGGCGCATCGCCGCCCGCGGCCGAGGAGCACACTCGTGAACGCTCACGGTTCCCGCACCGCTCAGCGCCCGCCGCTCACGGTGCGCGTCGAAGGCGGGTATCTGCGCTGGACCGTTTGGGAACGCATCCAGCACTGGTTGCTCGCCAGCACCTTCATCCTGCTCGCCATCACCGGCTTCGCACTGCGCTACCCGACGGCTTGGTGGATGAAGCCGTTCGCGGGTTACGCGGCGGTATTCGCGCTGCGTGGCTGGCTGCACCGGGTCTCCGCGGTGCTGTTCCTGGGATTGTCGGTGATCCACCTGGTGTGGCTGGTGGCGACGCCGCGCGGCCGCGCACACCTGGTGGCGCTCGCGCCCGGCCTCGGCGATCTCGTCGCGGCGATCCGCACCGTCGGCCACAACCTCGGCTTTCGCATCGCGCCCGCGCGCTTCGAACGCTACAGCTACGCCGAGAAGGCCGAGTACTGGGCGCTGGTGTGGGGCGGGATCGTGATGGGCGTCACCGGTGTCGCGCTGTGGGCGAAGGACGCCACGTTGGCGCACTCGCCGCGCTGGGTGATCGACCTGCTCACCGTGATCCACCTCTACGAAGCGTGGCTCGCGACCCTCGCGATCATCGTCTGGCACTTCTACTTCGTGATGTTCAACCCCGACATCTACCCGCTGCAAAGCAGCATGGTCACCGGCAAGCTCGACGAAGAAACGATGAAGGACGAGCACGGCGCCGAGTGGGAACGGATCGAATCCGGCGCGGTGACCACGTCCGATGCCAAGCCGGCCGCAGGAGCCGCGTGATCGCGCCGCAGCCGCGCGCGACCCCGGAGCGAGCGAGACCCATGCACGAGTACTCGCTGGTCCAGGCGCTCCTCACGCGCGTCGCCCGAGAGGCGAGCGAACGTCAGGCCAGTGCCGTGCACAAGGTCGCGGTGCGGATCGGCCCGCTCGCCGGAGTGGAACGGTCGCTCTTCGCCACTGCATTCGACGTGCTGAGCGTGGGCACCATCGCCGATGGCGCCGCGCTCGAGATCCAGACCGAAGCGCTCGGTTGGCGGTGCACCTCGTGCGACGCCGCCATTCCCGAGGGAGAGCTGCTCGCCTGTCCGGCCTGTGGGTGGCCGGTCCGGCTCACGGGGGGAGACGCGCTGACGCTCGAACGCATCGAGCTCGAGGTGCCTCAGGATGTGTCAGGACTGCGGATGCGGTGACACCAACATCGTCTCGGTCGACGTCCACGAGCGATTGCTCGCCGGCAACGACCGCATCGCGGGTCACAACCGCGAGCATTTTCGCGAGCACGGCGTGACGGTCGTGAACGTGATGGGCTCGCCGGGCGCCGGCAAGACCGCGCTCCTCGAAGCCACCGCTCGCGCGCTCGCGGGCCGTCGGCGGCTGGCGGCCATCACCGGCGATCTCGAGACCGAGCGCGACGCCGTGCGCCTGCGCGCAGCGGGCGTGCCCACCGCCGCGATCACCACCGGCTCGGCGTGCCACCTCGATGCCGAGATGGTGCACCACGTGCTGCACGCGGATTCACGCCATCACGAGCTCGTGCACGACGTCGACTACCTCTTCGTCGAGAACGTCGGAAACCTGGTGTGCCCGGCGATCTACGACTTGGGCCAGCACGTCAACGTGGTGGCGCTGTCGGTGACCGAGGGCGAGGACAAGCCGCTCAAGTACCCGGTGATGTTCCGCAACGCCGACCTGGTGCTGGTCACCAAGCTCGATCTGCTCGCGGCGCTCCCGGACTTCGACTATCCGGCGCTCGACTCGGCCATCACCCGCGCCATGCGCGCCCCGCATTCGATCGCGGTGTCCGCGCGACGCGGCGACGGGCTCGGACGCTGGCTCGCCTGGATGGAATCCGTACGGACTCGCACGCTCGCCGGCGCTCGTCCGCATGCGATGGAGGTGCTTCATGGCTGACGCGACCCGATCCACTCATCGCGACGAAACCATCGGCAGCCGTCTCGCCCGGGTGGGCGTGAGCCGCCGCGACTTCGTGGAGTTCTGCGCCTCACTCATGGTGGCAGCGCCCTTCGGGCTCTCGCTCACCGACAAGGCGCGTGCAGCGGAGATCGCGCGCACCATCGCCAAGGCCCGCCGGCCATCGGTGATCTGGCTGCATTTCCAGGACTGCACCGGTTGCACCGAGACGTTGCTGCGCACCTCGAAACCCGACCTGGCGGAGCTGATCCTCGAGCTGATCTCGCTCGACTATCACGAGACCGTGATGGCCGCAGCCGGCCACCAGGCCGAGAAATGCCTGCGCGACGCCATGGCCGAGAATGCCGGTGCTTACGTGCTGGTGGTCGAGGGATCGATCCCCCGCAAGGCCCAGGGCATCTACATGAAGCTCGCCGGGCGCCCGGCGCTCGAGGTGCTCGCGGAAGCCGCCCACGGCGCCGCAGCAGTCATCGCCATGGGCTCGTGCGCATCGTGGGGCGGCGTGCCGTCGGCCGATCCCAATCCCACCGACGCCGTGGGCGTCGACGTGCTGGTCTCCGGCAAGCCGATCGTGAACATCCCGGGCTGCCCGCCCAACCCGTACAACCTGCTCGCCACGGTCCTCGAATACGCGACCGCCGGCAAGCTGCCCGAGCTGGACTCGCTCAAGCGCCCCAAGTTCGCCTACGACCGCGCCATCCACGATCACTGCCCGCGCCGCGCCCACTTCGACGCCGGGCGCTTCGCCGGTGCGTTCGGTGACGGCGGCCATCGTCAGGGCTGGTGCCTCTACAAGCTCGGCTGCAAGGGACCGGCGACCCACGCGGGTTGCTCGACGCGTCACTTCAACGAGATCCCCGACGTCTGGCCCATCGGCATCGGTGCTCCGTGCTTCGGCTGCACCGAGCAATCGCTCGCGTTCCGCGTGCCGATGTTCGACACCATCGCGCTCCACCAGGTCACCCCACCCGACACCTACGCGCCCATCGCTGCACCGCAAGGCCGCGTGAGCCCAGCGGCCACGGCACTTGCCGGCGCCATCGTGGGTGCGTTGGCCGGCGGCGGTTACGTCGCGTCACGCAAGGTCGGTGAGAAGAGCGCCAGCGAGCTGCCGACTGCGCCTCCCGCTCGGCCCAAGGGAGGGTGAGCCATGAGCATCTCCCGACGCTCCGTCTTCAAAGCGGTGGCCGCCGCCTCCGCGTCGTCGCTGGCGACAGCCGCCAAAGCACCGGACGCGCGAGCGGCGGTGGCCGAAGCCCCACCCAGCGCGGTCGGCATGCTCTACGACGCCACCCGCTGCATCGGCTGCAAGGCGTGCATGGTGGCGTGCAACCAAGCCAACGACCTCACTCCCGACACCGCGAGCTCCGGGGGTGTGTGGCACGCCCCCCAAGACCTCAACGAGCACGCCAAGAACATCATCAAGCTCTACCGCGACCCCGCGAGCGGCGAGCAGTCGTACGTGAAGCGGCAGTGCATGCACTGCCTCGATCCCGCGTGCGCCACCGCTTGCATGCTCGGCGCATATCAGAAGCGCGAGCACGGCATCGTCAGCTACGACCCGAGCCTTTGCATCGGTTGCCGTTATTGCGAGATGGCCTGTCCGTTCAACGTGCCCAAGTTCGAGTGGAGCAAGGCCGCGCCCAAGATGGTGAAGTGCGAGCTCTGCAAAGAGCGCGTCGCCGACGGCAAAGAGCCGGCCTGCTGCGAGGTGTGCCCGGTGGACGCGGTGATCTTCGGCCTGCGCTCGGAGCTTCTCGCCGAAGCGCATCGCCGCATCGACGCCGAGCCCGATCGCTATCTGCACCACGTCTACGGCGAGCACGAAGCCGGCGGCACGCAGGTGCTCTATCTGTCGCACGTTCCGTTCGAGAAGCTGGGCTTGCCCGCCTACGACGATCGCCCGGTGCCCGAGACGGTGCGCACCGTCCAGCACACGATCTACCGCGGCTTCGTGGCGCCGGTGGCGCTCTATGCGTCGCTGGTCGGAGTGCTGCTGCGTAACCGGCGGGCAAACGCGGGCACCGCCGGTGTCGCGACTCGCGACGAGGACGAGGAGGACTCGCCATGAAGACGATCGCGGGCGCGCCCCATCCTCCCCAGCGCTGGTGGACGCCCGGTGGCGTCACCGAGTCGCACCCCGCCCCCCGACCGGTCGGCGGACCTTATTTCACGCGCCCGCTACTCGCGCTGCTGGCGTTGGCGGCGATCGCCGGCGGGCTCATCGTGTGGCGTTTCGTGGTGGGCCTGGGGGCCTCGACGGCGCTCAACGACGGCTATCCGTGGGGGCTCTGGATCGCGTTCGACGTGGTCACGGGCACGGCGCTCGCGTGCGGTGGCTACGCCGTGGCGTTGCTCACCTACACGCTCAATCGCGGCAAGTACCACCCGCTGGTGCGCCCGGCGATGGTCACCAGCGCCTTCGGCTACACGATCGCCGGTCTCTCCGTGGTCCTCGACGTCGGCCGCCCGTGGCTGATCTGGAAGGTGCCGCTCTTCGTCGGCCATTGGAACCCGAACTCGGTATTGCTCGAGGTCGCGCTCTGCATCATGGGGTACGTGTTCGTGGTGTGGATCGAGCTCATGCCGGCCTTCCTGGAGCGGGCTCGGGACAGCGCTCTGCCGGCGATGCGCGCCGTCGGCCGCTACGGCCTGCCGGTGATCCAGAAGGCGCTGCTCTACGTCGTGGCGCTGGGCGTGCTCCTACCCACGATGCACCAGTCGTCGCTGGGCGCGCTGCTTCTGATCAGCGGCCCGCGGCTCCACGCGCTCTGGAACACGCCGATGCTGCCGCTTCTGTTCCTGATCTCCTGCATCGCCATGGGCTTCGGCGCGGTGGTGCTCGAGAGTGGGCTCTCGTCGTGGCTGCTCGGCCGCAAGCCCGAACGCGAGATGCTCGCCGGGCTCGCGTTCTGGATGGTGCCGATCGTCGGGGTGTACTTGGCGATCCGCGTCGTCGACCTGGCGGTGCGCGGTCAGCTCGCGGCACTCCTGGCCTTCGATTCCGCGAGCCTGCTCTCGCTGGTCGAGCTCGCGCTCTTCGTCGCCGGCATCGCGATGCTCGCGACGCCACGGCAGCGCGCGGACCTCGGCAACCTCGTGCGTTCGGCGCTGGTGCTGATCTTCGCCGGTGCCCTCTACCGCTTCGACGTGTTCCTGGTCGCGTTCAGCCCCGGAGCCCATTGGCACTACTTCCCCAACGTCGCGGAGATCCTCATCACGGCCGGGCTCGTCGCAGGCGAGATCGCTGGCTACATGCTGATGATCCGCTTCTTCCCGATCTTGAGTGGCCGGCGGAATCCCGCCCCGGCGTCTTGAGCGAGGTCCACCATGGCGCGCATCACGATCGATCCCATCACCCGCATCGAAGGCCATTTGCGCATCGACGCCGTGGTCGAGAACGGCTCCGTGCACGAGGCCTGGGCCTCGTGCACCATGTGGCGCGGCATCGAAACGATCTTGCGCGGTCGTGACCCGCGCGAGGCGTGGATCTTCGCGCAGCGCTTCTGCGGGGTGTGCACCACCGTGCACGCGATCGCCTCGGTGCGCGCGATGGAGGACGCGCTCAGGCTCGAGATTCCGCTCAACGCCCAGTACATCCGCAACCTGATCCTGATCGCGCACGCGCTGCACGACCACATCGTGCACTTCTACCATCTGTCGGCGCTCGACTTCGTGGACGTGACGACGATCCCGAAGGCCGATCCGGCGCAGGCGTCGACGATCGCCGAGAGCCTCTCCGAGTGGCCCGGCAACTCGAAGCCCGAGATGAAGCGCGTGCAGGACAAGGTGGTGGCGCTGGTGGAGAGCGGCCAGCTCGGGATCTTCGCCAACGGCTACTGGGGACACCCGGCGATGAAGCTGCCGCCGGAAGTGAGCCTGCTCGCCCTCGCCCATTACCTCCAGGCGCTCGACTTCCAGCGCAAGTCCAACCAAGTGGTGGGCATGCTGGGCGGCAAGACGCCGCACATCCAGAACCTGGCGGTGGGTGGCGTGATGAACGCCATCAACCTCGACAGCCTCGCCGCGCTCAACATGGACCGCCTCTACATGATGAAGGACCTCCTCGACGAGGTGGTCGGCTTCGTGAAGCAGGTCTACTTCCCCGATGCGTGCGCGATCGCGGCCTTCCACCCCGAGTGGTTCCAGATCGGCAAGGGCATCACCAACTACCTAACCGTGCCCGATCTCCCGACGGACACCGCGTCCACCCAGTTCGACCTCCCGGGCGGCACGATCTTCGACGGCAAGCTCGACCAGGTGCACGCCATCACCGGCGCCCGCGACGAGTATTTCCGCCAAGGCGTCGTCGAGGACGTCACCCACGGCTGGTACCGCGGCCAGGGCGCCCAGCATCCGTGGAAAGGCGAGACCGAGCCCGACTACACCGATTTCCAGCCGGACGGAAAGTACACGTGGGTGAAGGCGCCGCGCTTCCAGGGCAAGCCGATGCAGGTCGGCCCCCTCGCCAACGTGCTGGTCGGTTACGCCCTCGGCCACCCGCTCATCCGCAAATGGACGGATCTAGCGCTGGAGCGCGTCGGCGCGATCGCCAAGCGTACGCTCACGGTGAACGACCTCCACTCGACCATGGGCCGCTACGTGGCGCGGGCCGTTCGCACCGCGGTGCTCGCCGAGCTCGCCATCGACCATTGGCAGAAGCTGGTGAAGAACGTGACCAGCGGCGACACCACCACCTTCCATCCACCCACCTTCTTCCGTGCGCCGGCGGAAGGCATGGGATTCCACGAGGCACCGCGCGGCACGCTCTCGCACTGGGTGGTCCTCGACAAGAAGGTGATCGCCAACTACCAGGCGGTGGTGCCCACCACCTGGAACGCGAGCCCACGCGACGAGAAGAACGTTCCTGGACCCTACGAGGCGGCGCTGGTGGGGACGCCGGTGGCGAATGCCGAGCAGCCGCTCGAGCTGCTTCGCACGGTGCACTCGTTCGACCCGTGCATGGCGTGCGCCTGCCACACCCTCGACGTCGAAGGCCGCACCATCGCCACGGTGAAGGCCGCATGAGCGTGCAGGCCACCGTCGTGGAACCGATCGCCGTCATCGGCCTCGGCAACGTGCTCCTCGGGGACGATGGATTCGGCCCCACGGTCGTCGAGTGGGTGCGCAATCATTTCCGCCTTCCACCCGAGGTCGCGCTGATCGATGCCGGCACTCCCGGACTCGACCTGGCGTCCTATCTGATCGAGCGCGAGGCCGTGCTGCTCGTCGACACCGTGGCCTCGGCGGGCGAACCCGGCGAGCTGCGGATCTATCGTGGCGACGAGCTGCGCCGATTGCCGCTCAAGCCGCGCGTGAGTCCGCACGATCCGGCCCTCGGCGAGGCGCTCGGCATCGCCGATCTCGCGGGTTCGGCACCGCACGAGGTGGTGCTGATCGGCGCGATTCCAGAGTCCGTGGACGCGAGCGTGAGCCTCGGGGCGCGGGTGCGGGGAGCGGTGACGGCAGCAGCGACGCTGGTGATCGCCGAGCTGGAACGCCTCGGCGTCCACGTCGTGCGCGGCACCACCCCGGCGCAGCCGCCTCCCTGGTGGAGTGTGGCTAGCCCAGCAGTGAGCGCAACGCGCTCACTGCTGGACTAGATCGCCGGCCAACGACGAGAGCGATCCAGGTGGAGGGCGGGGCGCCGTCCCCGCCGGGACACAGCGGACCGGACGGAGCCGGTCCCTCCAACCGATCGTTCCAATCCGAGGCCGGTGATTCTTGGGGAAGTCGTTGCTACGAGGCGCTCCGCTACGCTCGTGGCGCGCCACTGGCGCGCGGCGAGATCGAGCCCGAGCGTAGAGCCCTCGGAGCCAAGCGGCTGGAGCGCCGTCGGTCCCTCGACGGCCAGCCCGATCCGAGTGCCCGAGCGTGGGCTTCCTAAGCCCCGCGCAGATCGCGACAAAACTGCGAAGAGCCGCGCCCAAGTCGCCGCGCTGCGCTCGTTTCGGGGCTGCCGCGTAACGGTGCGAACATGGCCGACCTCGGCGCTGTGCACTCGCACCATCTGGTGACGTGCGAGCGGGTCGCTGCACGTGCCTCGCGGCACGACGCGGTGACGTGGCACGTAGCAGCTCCGGCGAACGCGGCGATTTCGTAGCCGATCGGAAGCGAGCGTCGGGGTACGCGACTTGCTCAGTCTCCGCCCTTCCGAGGGGTGAGGCCCATGAGAAAGCTCGTTGCGTCGTTCGCGTCGCTGAAGCTGGCGGTGTTGCTGCTCGTCCTGCTGCTCGTCGGCCTCGCCGTAGGCACCATCATCGAGTCGGCGCGCGGCACCGAGACCGCAGGCCGCCTCGTCTACTACGCGTGGTGGTTCCTGGCGCTCGAGGCGATCTTCGCGCTGAACGTGCTCGCGTCGATCGTGACGCTCTTTCCGTGGGGGAATCAGCGGGTGGGGTACCTCACCACCCACGGCTCGCTGATCGTCATCCTGGTCGGCGCCGCGCTCACCTACTTCTTCAAGACCGAAGGAAGGATCTTCCTGTGGGAGGGCGAGAGCGGAAGCGAGATCGCAACCTACGACGACCAGGGCAATGCGCTGACGCGCACCACGCTGCCCTTCACCGTCACCCTCCAAGACTTCCGCATCGATTACTACCCGGGAACGATGCGGCCCGCGAACTTCCGCAGCGACGTGCGAATCGTCGATGGCGACGGCGCGTCGTTCACCGCGGGCATCTGGATGAATCACCCGCTCGCTCATCGCGGCTGGCATCTCTTCCAGTCGAGTTACCGGCAAGAGCAGGGCCGCGAAGCCACGGTACTGTCGGTCTCGAAGGACCCCGGGCAGCTCGTGGTGTTCGTGGGCTACGGGCTCCTGGTGATCGGCATGTGCATCGTCCTCGGCACACGTATCTCGCAGACGCGCGTGCGCCTCGAACGGTCACAGGCGCTGCGCAAGATGCACGGCGCGCGTGTGACTGGCGCAGCACTCGGAGCGGTGGTCGCGGCCGTGAGCGCACTGGCCATGCCCTCGCCGGCACGAGCGCGCGACGCCACGGCCACGGCGCTGGCGCGTCTGCCCGTGCAGCACGACGGTCGCGTCATGCCGTTCGACACGCTGGCCCGCCAAGCCGTGTGGAACGTCACCGGCCAAGCGCGCTGGCAAGACCGTGACTCGGTGGCGTTCGTGGCGTCGTGGAGCACGAATCCGGCAGGCGCTGCCAAAGATCCGATGGTGAAGGTCGGCAGCAGGGAGCTGGCGGCGGTGGCCGGGTTACCGCCCGGTGTCACCCACGCGTCGTTCCAGCAATTGGTGTCGAGCCGCGCCGTGCTCGAGCTCATCGGTAAGGCGCGTCAGCAAGCCGAGGCGCGCGTGCCACGGCAGGGAGTCGTCGCTGCGGCGGAGAAGCTCGAAGGCCGCTTGGTGTGGCTGCAAGGGTTCCTCGATCGCGAGTCGATCCGTCCGATCCCGCCCACAGACGACGTGAACGGCCGCTGGACTGTGTCCCCAGCGCCGACCGCCGAGGCGCTAGCAGCGCTCGCGAACGGGCCGCGGCTCGCGGGTTGGCCGTCGAGCGCGGCGATCGAGCGCGAGATCACCTACAACACCGTGCGGCCGCTGCGCATCGCGTGGATCGTCATGGGCGCGGCGCTCGTGATCTCGCTGTTCGCGTGGAACCGCGAATCCAGGCTGCTCGGTACGCTTTCGTTCGCCGGGTTGGCGACGGGGTTCGCGGTGCTCACGTGGGCCATCGGCACGCGCTGGGCGGTGGCGGGTCGGATTCCCGCGTCGAACATGTTCGAGTCGCTGCTCGTTCTCGCCTGGGGCGTCGGGCTCTTCGCGGTGATCGCCTTCGCGCTGCTGCGCAATCGCCTCGTAGTGCTCAACGCCAACGCGATGTCGGCGCTGACCCTCGTGCTCACGGACCTGCTGCCGATCGACGGTTTCATCCATCCGGTGGCACCGGTGCTCGCGGGAACCGCCTGGCTCGCCATCCACGTGCCGATCATCATGGTGAGCTACGCGGTGCTGGCGCTGGGAGTGGTCATCGCCCACATGCAGGTCGGCTACACGATCTTCGCGCCCAAGCGCGGCGAGCTCATCGAGCGCATGAGCGAGCTCCATTACTGGTACGTGATGATCGGCTCGATCTTGCTGATCACCGGGATCCTCACCGGTTCGATGTGGGCGGCGTCCTCGTGGGGACGCTATTGGGGCTGGGACCCGAAGGAGGTGTGGTCGCTGGTGGCGTTTCTCGCCTATCTGGCGATCCTGCACGCGCGCTGGAACGGGATGCTCGGTCCCTTCGGCGTGGCGGCGTGGAGCATCGTCGCGTTCCAAACGATCCTGATGACGTACCTCGGCGTGAACTTCGTGCTCAGCACGGGCATGCATTCCTACGGCTTCGGCGACTCACCGATCGTGACGTGGATGATCGCCGTGGCCGCGGCGGAGCTGGCGTTTCTGGCGGCCGGCTTCGTCGCGCATCGCCGGCACGCGCCCGCGGCGCTCGCTCACGTGCGCTGACTCAGCCGGCTCGCCGGCGAGCGTTGACCGACGCGCTCCTGGAAACGATGCTCGGAAACGGCGGCCGCGGCTCCCGGGCTCCAGAGGAGCTCTCATGGTCCGTCCACAGGTTCGGAGTCGGTCACTCGTAAACACGCAGTCGCCTCCAGCGCAACGCCTGTTCGCGCTTCCGATCGCCGGGACGGCCTGGTTCTCGCGCCGTCGCGTCCTCCACATCTCCGTGGCCGCCGCCGTCTGGCTGATCGGCTGCGCCGGCAGTGGGTCGCAAGTCGAGCCGTTGCCGACACCCACCGAGCTCCAAGCCGTGCTCGGTGGCGCCGGCACCGAATCCCCTTCGTTCGTGGCTGTGACCGAGTCGGGCGGCGCGCTCGTCGTGGGCACTACGGACTCGTTCGGCGTCGGCGACATCGATGTCTGGCTGGTCGAGACCGACGCTCGTGGCGTGATCCAGCGGCAACGACGCTGGGGCGGCTCGCAGCGCGAGTCGGTCACGAGCGCCGATCGAACGCCGGACGGCGGGTTGGCGTTGGTCGTCGAGATCACCCAACCCGCGGGCGCAGATGATGACTCCGAGCTGGTGCGGCTCGACGCCGATTGGAACGAGCGGTGGCGGATGCCCATCCGCGCCAGCGCGGTTCGCGCGCTCGCGGACGGCGGGCTGGCGCTGGCCGGGCCGAGCTCGGATGCGTTGCTGGTTCGGCTCGATGCAAGCGGAAACGAGCTCTGGCGAAGCGAGCTCGACGGTGCGACGGACGAGACTGCCACCGCGGTCGCCGAGGGCCCCGACGGCGATCTCTACGTTTGCACGAAGCGAAGCGGGGGTGTGCGAATCGCCCGCCTGACCAGCACTGGCCAACTGCGCTGGAGTACGCCGATCGACGACCTCGATTCGAAGGCCGCCGAGAGGTTCCGCTCGCTCCGAGTCCAAGCCGACGGCAGCGCGGTGCTGGTCGGCGCTTCCAGCTATACGTACGTCGACTCGCACGGATTCCAGCAGACCATCCTCGAGCCGGTCTTCGTTCGCGTGACCACGGATGGCGGCGTGAACGCCCACCGCTATCTCGACGATGGTCGCTCTCCCCTATTGGTCGACTCCCTGCCGCGCCCGGGCGGCGGGCTGGACGTCCTGGCGAGCCAATCGTTGCTCGTGGTGAGCGACGATGGCGATCTCCTCGCTTCGTCGTCGCTGCCCACGGTGGCGGTGTCGTTCGCCGCGGCGCCGGCCGGAGGCCAGTGGATTCTCGGTTCCGACTCGCAACACGCGTGGGGACAGACGGACCTGTTGCTGGCGAAAGCTAACGAGAAGGGCGAAGTGGGCGCGCCACCCGAGCCGCCGTCCTTCTCACCCGCAACGTCGTTCGGCGTCGTCGAGAGCGTGGCCGCGGTGACCGACTCGACCGTCGGGCTCGGCCTCGCGGGGACGGAGGGTCTCGCGGGCGGCTCCGTGATCGCTTGGCCGCTCGATCCAGGCGAAGCGGGGATCCCCTCGGTCGAGTCGGCTTGGCGGAACGCCGCGGGGAGCTGGACCGCGTCGCGCGTCGCCTCGTCGCGCGCGCGGTCGTTGCGTATCACCGCGCCGTCTCCCGGCTCGGCGTTCGTCGCGTGGGCCGATAGAGACGGCGGGCTGCTCGTGACCCGTCTCGATCCGGCGCGCGGCTGGGATCCGGATCCGACGACGTTGGATTCCAGGATCGACGTCGTGAACCCACCCTCGCTCGCAGCGAACGCCCGCGGCGACGCGGTCGCGGTGTGGGTCCGAAGCACGCTCGGTGATGCGCCCCTGGCCGCCAGCCGCTTCGATCCAGCCATCGGTCGCTGGTCCGATCCCGTCGATCTGCCCGGAACGCTCTCCCCGGTGTCGTCCTCGGGACCGGGGGCGCGGGTGGTGTTGGACGCGGCGGGACGAGCACTCGTCATCTGGCACAGCGACTTCGCGATCCATGCCGTGCGCGGGGATGCGGACGGCTCCTGGCAAGACCTGGGCATCGTGGCCAACGACACCCAGTACCTAGACACCGTCACGCTAGTCACCAATGCGCGCGGTGACACGCTGGCTGTGTGGAGCGCGTTTCACGGCGACGGTTCGACGATTCACACCCTCTGGTTCCGGGACGGTCAGCCGATCGGAACGATCGCCAGCGTTGCCGATGTGCGCGACGACCTCAGCCACCGCGTGCAGGCCGCCGTGAGCGACGACGGCCACGGTGTCCTCGTCTGGGTCAGCCACCTCGTGCCCATGGCCGCCGAGAGCGCAGCGGGCGCGCCGTGGTCTACGCCGGTTCCGCACCCAGCGCCGCACGCCGCTGGAGCGGACCTCGCTTCCATCACCCCACTCGCCTCCGACGAGTTCCTCGTGGCGTGGAGCGAGTACCGCGGAAGATCCACCGTGTGGGCGAGCCGCTATCGGCTCGGGGGTCGCTGGGCCGACGCGGAGTACCTCGGCGACAGCACGTTCGAGCCTGTCGCCAGCGGCCGAGCGCTCGCGTGGCAAGCGTCAACGTCCGGAGATCGAGCGCAGCTCGTGGCGCGTTCCGCCGACTGACGTCACCATCGATCCCGCGCGAGTTGCGCGGTCCGGCGACGGCTCAGACTTCGTCGGGGCGGGCGCAGCGAAATCCGGTGGACGCGGTCGAGAACGAGGTCCCGACGGAGTTGCGGTTGGCGAGGCGCTGGTAGCTCGAGTCGTGGAACCACGAGCCTCCGCGCACGACGCCATTTGTTACGGTCGGCCCAGGCGCCGGCCCGGTGGGATTGGTGGACGGGCTCTCGGCGTAGTACGTGGCCTTGTACCAATCGCTCACCCACTCCCACACGTTGCCGGCCATGTCGTAGGCGCCGTAGACCGAGAGCCCCGCGGGCTTCGTGCCCACCGCGTCGGTGAGATCGGATCCACAGCCGCCGAAGTCGATGCTCACGAGCGGGTCGTACATGATGGCGTAGTCGCAGGTGGCTTCTTCCTCGCCCCACGGATACGTGCGCGAATCGAGGGCGCCACGTGCGGCCTTCTCCCACTCCGCTTCGGTGGGTAAACGCTTGCCGGCCCACGCGCAGTACGCACTCGCTTTCGCGCGGTCGATGCAGTTGACGGGATCGGATCCGCGACCCGGCGCACCGTAGTTGCAGCTCGAGTTGCCGGCGAACGTTCCGTTGGGATCGACGCAGCCGGTGTCGGCGACACACGAAAGGTAGTCGTCCACCGTGACCTCGTGACGGTCGATCCAGAAGGCGCTCAGCGTGATGGTGTGAACCGGTTGCTCGTCGGATTGCCCATCGTTCGAGCCCATCGTGAACGTGCCCGCTGGCACGAAGACCATGGCCGGGTCACACGTCGCCTCAGGCACGCTCGCGTTCCAGGCACATGCGTCCTGGGATTCGAATCCGTTCTGATAGAGGAGCACGTCCACGGCGCGCGCCGCTCCGGCGTGCGCGACCACCCATGCCACCACTGCCGCGCGGATCCACTCGCCCTTCGTCCGTTTCATCCTTGCCTCACAGATCTACCCACTCTCGAATCGCCGCTCTCGGGCGGCGGGCAACCCGAGCGTACCAGGAGGACGCGTGCAGCGTGGCTGCGTACGAGTGGGCCTCCGGGACCGACGTTGGCGCTCCCGTACCACACGCCGGTACGTCGCACGACGGATTCGCGCCGTCGAGCACCAGGTCCGCGCAATTCGACGGCGCCGAAAGCGGTGCGCACACGCGATGCAGGCCGCAGCGATCGAATCGGCGCGCGCCCTCGCCCGAAGCGAGCCGAACGGGTGCGGATCTTGCTCAGGTCCAGTCCCTCCGGGAGGATCCATGGCGATCCGCGTCGCGCTTCACCACCACACTCGCTACCGATACGACCGCCGCGTGCGGCTCGGGCCACAGATCATCCGCCTTCGCCCGGCGCCCCACAGCCCGATCGCGATCCCCAGCTATTCGCTGGAGATTCAGCCGGCGGAGCACTTCCTCAATTGGCAGCAAGATCCGCAGGGAAATTTCCTGGCGCGCTTGGTCGTGCCCGAGCCCACGACCGAGCTGGCGATCGACGTCGATCTCACTGCGGACATCCTCGCCATCAATCCCTTCGACTTCTTCCTGGAGCCCGAAGCCGAGACCTACCCGTTTCGGTACGAGCCTTGGCTGGCGAAGGAGCTGGCCCCGTTCCTCGAGGCCGCGCCGCCCGGGCCGCTGCTCAGCCGCTGGCTCGCGACGGTGGAGCGCGGCGAGCAGGGCATGGTTGCGATGCTGGTCGCGCTCAACCAACGCCTCTCCCACGACGTTCGCTATCTCATCCGCATGGAGCCGGGGGTGCAGAGCTGCGAGGAGACGCTCGCGCTTGGGTCCGGCTCGTGCCGCGACAGCGCTTGGCTGCTGGTCCAAATCCTACGCCATCTCGGCCTCGCGGCGCGCTTCGCTTCGGGCTACCTGATCCAGCTCGTCGCCGACGAGAAGCCGCTCGAAGGCCCTGCCGGTCCCACCCACGACTTCACGGACCTGCACGCGTGGGCGGAGGTCTACCTGCCCGGTGCGGGCTGGGTCGGTCTCGATCCCACCTCGGGGCTCTTCGCCGGAGAAGGTCACATCCCCCTGGCGTGCACGCCCGATCCGCTGAGCGCGGCACCGATCTCGGGGCTCGTCGACGAGTGTGAGGTGGAGTTCGAGCACACCATGGCGGTGACGCGGATCCACGAGGACCCGCGTGTCACCAAGCCCTACACCGACGCGCAATGGAATGCGATCGAGGCGCTCGGCCACCGCGTCGACAACGATCTGGAAGCCTACGACGTGCGCCTCACGATGGGCGGCGAGCCCACGTTCGTCTCCGTGGACGACATGGAGGGCGCCGAATGGAACACCGCAGCCCTCGGTCCCACCAAGCGCGGGCTCGCCGGTGAGCTCTTGCGCCGATTGCGCGAGCGATTCGCACCGGGAGCGCTGCTCCATTTCGGGCAAGGCAAGTGGTACCCGGGCGAGTCGTTGCCGCGCTGGGCGCTGGGCTGCTGGTGGCGTGCGGACGGCGTTCCCGTGTGGCGGAACCCGGCGCTCATCGCCGACGAGCGCGTCGACCTCGGTCACGACGTCGTTGCAGCACAGCGCTTCGCCACCACGCTCGCCGAGCGGCTGGGTGTGAATCCCGAGTTCGCGATCCCCGGCTACGAGGACACGTGGTACTGGCTGTGGCGTGAGCGCCGCTTGCCGGTGAACGTGGACCCGCACGACGCACGCCTCGACGAGCCCGAAGAGCGCGAGCGGATGGCGCGCGTGTTCGAGCACGGCCTCGGCCGGCCGGTCGGCTACGCGCTGCCGCTCGTGCGCCTGGGCGGTCCGGATGGCTTGCGCTGGGCGAGCGGGCCGTGGTTCGTGCGCGCCGAGCGGCTCTACTTGATCCCCGGCGATTCGCCGATGGGCTTGCGCCTGCCGCTCGATTCGCTGCCTTGGATCGCCGAGAACGCGCGCGACAGTTGGACGCCTTTCGATCCGTTCACGCCGCTGCCCGACCTGCCCGTGCCTCCCGGCGTGACACCGCGGCATCCGGGGCGCAGGCCCGCAGGCGCCGCGCAAGTCACGCTGCAGACGGCGGGCGTCACAGGCGCAAACGCGGGGCGCGAGCCGCCGTGGCGTCCCACGCATCCGGAAAGCGGCACGTGGGTGGTGCGCACTGCGCTTTGCGTCGAGCCGCGCGACGGGCGCCTCCACCTCTTCATGCCGCCGATGCGCATCACCGAGGACTATCTCGACCTCGTGACCGCCATCGAGGACACCGCCGCGGCGCTCGCGCTGCCGGTCGTGATCGAAGGCTACAAACCGCCGCGCGATCCGCGGCTCCAGTCGCTCGAGGTGACGCCCGACCCCGGCGTGATCGAAGTGAACGTCCAGCCCTCCCGAAACTGGGACGAGCTTTGCCAGGTGGTGACGGGCATCTACGCGGAAGCGCGCCTCTCGCGCCTCGGCACCGAGAAGTTCATGCTCGACGGCCGCCACACCGGCACGGGTGGCGGCAATCACGTGGTGCTCGGCGGCCCCACCGTGGCCGACAGCCCCTTCCTGCGCCGTCCGGATCTACTGCGCAGCCTGGTCGGCTACTGGCTCAATCATCCCTCGCTCTCGTACCTGTTCTCGGGCCTCTTCATCGGCCCGACCAGCCAGGCGCCGCGCATCGACGAAGCGCGGAGCGACGTGGTGAACGAGCTCGAGCTGGCCTTCGGCGAGATCCCCGAACCGGGCGACGCCACGTGTCCGCCATGGCTCGTGGACCGCGTGTTCCGCAACCTGCTCACCGACGTCACCGGCAACACCCATCGCGCCGAGTTCAGCATCGACAAGCTCTACTCGCCCGACGGCACCGACGGCCGCCGTGGGCTGTTGGAGATGCGCGCCTTCGAGATGCCGCCCCACCCGCGCATGAGCCTCGCCCAGCAGCTTCTCCTGCGCGCGCTGGTGGCGCGCTTCTGGCGCGAGCCGTACCGCGCTCCGTTGGTGCGCTGGGGCACGACCCTTCACGACCGCTTCTTGCTCCCCTACTTCGTGGACCAGGACTTCCGACACGTCCTGGAGGAGCTGGTCCGCGCGGGTTACGGCTTCGAGCGCGGCTGGTACGACTCGCACTTCGAGTTTCGCTTTCCCGTGCTGGGGAGCGTTGCGTATCACGGCGTCGCCCTCGAGCTGCGCCAAGCGATCGAGCCCTGGCACGTCCTCGGCGAGGAACCGGGGGGCGGCGCCACCGTGCGCTACGTCGACTCGTCGCTGGAACGCCTCCAAGTGCGGGTGCGCGGCATGACGGATCCGCGCCACGCCATCACCGTCAACGGCCACCTGCTGCCGCTTCATCCCACCGGCACCGCCGGCGAGTTCGTGGCCGGCGTGCGCTTCCGCGCGTGGCAACCGGCGGCCTGCCTGCACCCCACCATCCCCGTCGACAGCCCGCTCACGTTCGATCTCGTGGACACGTGGATGGAACGCTCGCTCGGCGGCTGCGTGTACTACGTGGCGCATCCCGGCGGGCGGAGCTATGACGTGTTCCCGGTGAACGCTCGTGAAAGCGAAGCCAGGCGCGCCGCTCGATTCCTGCGCCAGAACCACACGCCTGGCGCGCTTCGCCCCAAGCCGCCGCCACCGGCCATCGAGCACCCGCTGACCCTCGACCTGCGACGCTGACCTCCTCGCCCGAGCCCGGCCCCGCCCTCCCGCGAGATCGCCCTTGCACGGCCCGAATGCGAGCGCCGACCCGAGCCGCGCCCCGCTCGCGGATTACGAGCGGGTGGACGGTATCTACGACGAGCTGATGGACGCGGGCGGTTCGCTCCGCCCGCATTGGCAACCCTTCGTCGAGTCGCTCGCCAGCGTCAGCGACGCCGAGCTGGCGAGGCGCTGGGATCAGGCGCGACGGTCGATCCGCGACAACGGCGTCACCTACAACGTCTACGGCGATCCCAACGGCCTCGATCGTCCCTGGCGCCTCGATCCGATCCCACTCATCGTCGCCGCCGACGAATGGAAGCAGCTCGAGCGCGGGCTGGCGCAGCGCGCGGCGGTGCTCGATGCCCTCCTCGACGACATCTACGGGCCGCAGGCGCTCTTCGCGCAGGGCATCGTTCCGCCCGAGGTGGTCTTCGCCAATCCCGGCTTCCTGCGCCCCTGCCACCTGGTGGGTGCGCGGCCGCGACAGCGGATCACGCTCTACGCCGCCGATCTGGCGCGCCAGCCCGACGGGCGCTGGTGCGTGGTCGCCGATCGCACTCAATCCCCCTCGGGTGCGGGCTACGCCATCGAGAACCGCGTGATCGTGTCGCAGCTCTTCCTCGATGCGTTCCACGCCTCCGAAGTCGCGCGCATGGCGCCCTTCTTTCAGCGGCTGCGCGAGGCCGCCGCCTCCGGAGGCAGCGCCGAGGGCGGCGAGCCGCGCGTGGTTCTCTTGAGCCCGGGCCCGTACAACGAGGCCTATTTCGAGCACGCCTACCTCGCCCGCTATCTCGGCTACGACCTCGTCGAAGGGGCGGACCTCACGACGCGCGCCGCCGGCGTGTTCTGGAAGACCCTCGGCGGCCTGGTGCCGGTGGACGCAATCCTGCGCCGGGTGGACGACGAATGGTGCGACCCACTCGAGCTGGTTTCCGACTCGGCGCTCGGCGTCGCGGGACTGGTCCAAGCCGCTCATTCCGGCCGGGTGCGCGTCATCAATCCCCTCGGCAGCGGCGTGCTCGAAAGTCCCGCATGGCTCGACATCCTGCCGCGGGTTTGCGAGGAGCTACGGAACGAGCCGCTCGAGCTCGACGCCACGCCCAGCTATTGGTGCGGCTTCGAGCGCAGCCGCGCACACGTCCTCGAGAACCTGCGCGAGCTGGTGGTGAAGCCCGCGTTCCGGCCGCGGCGGCCGGGAGCGGCGCGCGAGCCGATCTTCGCCGAGGGCCTGAGCGAGTCGGAGCTCGATCAGCTCGTGGCGAGCATTCGGCGCGCGCCGTACGATTTCGTGGCGCAGCAACGCCTCGATCTCTCCACGGCGCCGTCCTGGACTGGTTCCGCCATCGAACCGCGCCGCGTGATGCTGCGCGCGTTCGTGCTCGGCTACGGCGGGCATTACACGGTGCTACCCGGCGGGCTGGGACGGATGTCGAGCTCGGCCGAGGCACTGGTCGTGTCGATGCAGCGCGGCGGCGGCAGCAAGGACGTGTGGGTGTGCTCGAGCGAGCCCGTCGCGCACGTGCCCATGATCGAGCCGCCGCACGCCCCGATCGAGCTGCGCCGTGGCGGCGTCCGGCTGCCGAGCCGTGTCGCCGACGACCTCTTCTGGCTGGGCCGCTACGCCGAGCGATGCGAGAGCGCCACGCGCGTCTTTCGTGCGGTGATCACTCGCTTGAGCGACGAATCCGGGCTCACCGCGGCCCTCGAGCTCGCGGCGCTGCTCGAGATCCTGGGTGCCGATCCGGCGCTGATCGCGTCCTGGACCGGCGACGCGGAGGCCGGTGCGCCCGCGCCACCCGATCGGCTGACCGAGCTGGTCGAGCTGGTGTTCGCGGATGGCGGTCGCATGCGCCTCGCCGCGACACTCGAACGACTCCACCATGCTGCGTGGCGGGTCCGCGAGCGCATCTCCGGCGACACCTGGCGCATCCTGAACCAGATCCGCGAGCGCGTTCCCAACGCCCAAGCCATCGTGGCTCTCGGCCTGTCGGGCGCCGCGGTCGCGGCCAACGAGATCCTCGCCCACCTGGCAGCGGTGAGCGGGCTCGCCGCCGAGAGCATGACGCGCGGCAACGCGTGGCGCTTCCTGGAGGCTGGGCGGCGTCTGGAGCGCGCGTTTCAGACAGCACAGCTCTTGTCCATCGCCATGGGCCGCAGCGGTGACGACGAAGTCGCGGTGCTACGCGCCGTGCTGGAGGTCGCGGACTCCTCGCTCACGTACCGCTCCCGTTATCTGGCGGCGTTGCAGGTGGCGCCGGTGCTCGATCTGCTCCTGGTCGACGAGACGAACCCACGCTCGGTGGGCTTCCAGCTCACGGCGTTGGCCCACTTGATGAACGAGCTTCCGCGCGATCGCAGCGGCGCGGAAGCGAGCGCGGACCCCCGCACGGCGGAATGGAATCGCGTCGCCGCGCTCGCTGCGACGGTGCGCGAAGCGGACGTGGACGTGCTGGCCGCGCTCGACTGCCACGGCGAGCGCTCGGCGCTCACGCAGGTGCTCGAGACGATCAGCACGGAGCTGCCGCGGGTCTCCGACCTGCTCGCGCGCCAGTACTTCAGCCCGGCGGAAACCCATCGCCAGCTCGCGCCGGCAACGCATTCCCAAATCGCGCCATGACCACCTATCGCGTCGAGCACGTCACCCGCTACGCCTACTCGGCACCCGCGAGCGCGAGCCTCAACCAGGCGCACATCACGCCACGGAACGGTCCCTACCAGGTGTGTCTGTCGAGCCGCGTGCGCATCGAGCCCAACCCAGCCGATTCGAGCATTCGTCCCGACTATTTCGACAACACCGTCACCTACTTCAGCATCCAGGAGCCGCACCGCGAGCTCGCCATCGCAGTCTCGAGCCTGGTGGAGGTGTCGCGTCGTCCCTTCCCGCCGCCGCCCTCCACCAGCCCCTGGGAGCGGGCGCGGCGGGTGCTGCGCACGGACACCAGCCCGGGAGCCGTGGTAGCGCGACAGTTCGTGTTCGAATCGGATTTCGTGCCGGTGAGTGCCGATCTCGCCACGTACGCGTCGCGCTCGTTCCCGCCGGGACGTCCGATCCTGGAAGCGATCATCGACCTCACCGAGCGCATCCGCGCCGAGTTCGTGTACGACCCACGCGCCACCTCGATCGCCACACCGGTCGCCGAGGTGCTGCTGCTACGCCGCGGCGTGTGCCAGGACTTCGCCCATCTCATGATCGGCTGCTTGCGCAGCCTCGGGCTCGCGGCCCGGTACGTGAGCGGCTACGTGCTCACTCGCCCGCCACCGGGTGGCGAGCGGCTGGTGGGCGCCGACGCATCCCATGCGTGGGTTTCGGTGTGGTGCCCCGGATTCGGCTGGATCGACGCCGATCCCACCAACGCGGTGCTGCCGAGCACGGAGCACATCACGCTGGCGTGGGGACGCGATTACGCCGACGTCAGCCCGCTGCGCGGCATCGTGCTCGGCGGCGGTACCCAGTCGCTCTCGGTCTCCGTCGAGGTCGTGCCAGCCTGAGCGCGGTTCGAGCCCGACGTCGCGCGCGCAGGATCGCGCGCATGGTGGACAACGGCATTCTCGCGCAATTCCTGCTGGAGGGCCGCCGGTCTCTCGGCGGCC
>CAYUSL010000014.1:29280-35605 GCA_964447125.1 uncultured bacterium
GACAACGGCATTCTCGCGCAATTCCTGCTGGAGGGCCGCCGGTCTCTCGGCGGCCCAGCGAACGAAACCGAGCAATCACCCGACGCGAAGTTCTCGGCGGTTCACCGCCGAGAACGGCGCGATCGACGACGCGCGCCCGCCAGCGCCGCGAACGGGATCGCGAAGGCGGCGACGTCGTACGTGCGCGCTCCGCCATCGATCCTCGCGGGCTGGCAACCGCTCGACCGCACACGCACCAGCACCGTGTCGGTGTCGGTTGCGCCGCGATCATCGGTCACGGTGAGGGTGACGGTGTAGTTCCCCGCCGCCGTGTAGGTATGACTCACGCCGACGCCGTTGCTGATGCCGCCGTCACCGAAGTCCCATCGGTAGCCGACGATCGACCCATCGGGATCGCTCGACGACGCACCGGAGAACGTGACGGCGAGCGGTGCCGAGCCAGCGCTGGGGGTCGCCTGCGCGACGGCGGTGGGAGCCTGATTGGCCGCACCGCCGACGGTGACCGTGACCGTGTCCGTACCGGTGGCGCCGCGGCCGTCGTACACCGTGAGTGTCACGGAGTAGGTACCGTTCTGCGTGTACGTGTAGTAGCCGTTGGGACCGAATGTCTCGCTCCCATCGTGATACGTCCACAGCATGTTGCCGATGGCGCCATCCGGGTCGTACGAGCTGGCCGCGTCGAAGACCACGTCGAGCGGCGCAGGACCGTTCGCCGGAGTCGCCCTCGCAACGGCCACAGGGGATTGATTCGGGGCCAGCGCGTTCACGCGAATCGCTTGCGTGGCGCTCGCTCCGCCACCATCGGTCACCGTGAGGGTCACCAAGTACGGTTTCGCCGCGGTGAACGTGTGCGTGGGATTCGCCTGCGTCGAAGTGCTGCCGTCGCCGAAATCCCAGAGCCGCGACACGATGGCGCCACCGGGATCCGTCGTGCCCGCCGAGCTCAAGCTCACGGTCAGCGGCACGTCCCCGCTCGCGGGTGTCGCCGTGGCGACCGCCACCGGCCAGACGTTTCCTGCCGAGCTCCGCTGCTCGGTGACGACGCGGTAGCTCGCGTGGCTCGCGTCGGCGAGAAGCAGCGAGGCCGCGAACAGGTTTCGTCCCGCAATGGACGCCACCACCGGATCGGTCTCGGCGGTGTCCACGGCCGAGATGACGAAGCCCTGCGGATCGACGACCGTACCCGCGGCCGTGACCCGCATGCCGAAGAGATCGCCACGTGCGTCGATCTGATCGACGGCGATCTCGGTCAAACGATTCTTTTGATCCTGGTAGACGACCACGAAATGCGTTCCATCCCACGCGACGCGTGGGCGGTACTGGTTGCCGACCCACGGGGTGAGATTCACGAGTGGGCCGATCGTGCCGTCGGCAGCGATCACGTGCGCCAGCAGATCCGTCTCGACACCCGACGTGATCTCCTTCGATTGCACCAGGAGCGCCACGGAGCCGTTCGACGCCAGGCCGATCTCGAAGATCCCGTTGCCGCCGGCGGTGGAGAAGAGCTCGGCGCCGGTACTGGCTCCGAGCGTGCCGTCCGCAGCGACGAAGTCGACCACGGTCGATGCGTTCGACTCGTCGTGCGACCAATTGCTGTGGAACGCCACCAGCCAACGGCCATCCAGCGTGGTCACGGCCGGGGGCTGCGAGACGTAACCCGAGCCCGGTAGCACGATCGGGCTGATGTCGAGGAGCGCGCCGTCGCTACCACGAACCCGCGCCGCCACGGCGACGATGATCTGCGGCGTGGAACCGTACTTTCGCCCCACGACCAGGAACACCTCGCCGAGCGCAGCCACCGCCGGACGTCCGAAACTCTGCGCCAACACCGTCACCGGTGCGCCCACCTTGGCGCCGCTCGGCAGCAAGCGCTGTGCGACCACGGCGCTGCCGCTCCCCCACGCGACGAGGAAATGCGTCCCATTCCAAGCCACCGCAGGCTCGCCAGGACCATTGACGCTCGGACCCGACGCCACCTCGATCGGCTCGCCGAGGAGCGGATTCCCCGCGCCGTCGAGGCGCATGGCGAGAACACGCGCCTGCGCAGAGGAGGTGCTGCGAAACACCAGCATCGCGCCCGCACCGCTCGTGGCGAGGTCGGCGCTGGTTTGCTGCGGCGTGGCGACGGAGAGGATTCGCTGGGTGCCCCACGCGCTGCCAGCATTCAGCTTGCTGGCCACCACGTCGTCGGTCGAGCCGTCGTAGACCGTCGAAGCGATCTCGATGCCACCGTCACCGCTGGCTGCCGTGGGGCCGGTGGTGGCGCCGGCCACGAACACGCCGCCCGGATCGAGCACCTGTCCCCCGCTCGTCACCCGCGCGAAGCGCGCGCCGCTCGCGACCGGCCACCCGGCCTTCCACTGGCTGCCCTCCCACTCCACGACGATGGGGGTACTGCCTTGGGCCGCGTTGGCACCGGAGAGATCGACTCCGGCGCCGTCGAGGCGTTGGCCCGACGTCGAGATGCGGGAACCGGTCACTGCCATCGAGAAGTCGGGCTTCTGCTGGTTCCAAACGGCGTAGAGCCCGTTCCCGCTGGAGGCGAGATCGGCGAGGGGGCGATCCAACAGCGCGAGCGGTGCTCCGTCGAGAAGATTCAGCGACGAATCGAAGCGCACTGCCTTGGTATCGTTCACGCCGTTCACGTACGCATCGTCGAAGGTGAGCAGGAACACCCCGCCGGCGTACGCGAGCTTGAAGTTCGAGCGCATGTAGTAGGTGGCCGCGACCAGTCGCCGCACCGGAGGATCGAGCAGCACACCGGCAGCCGAGACCCGCATTCCCACGACATCGCCGCTGGTGGATGTGCCCTGGATCGCGATCACCCACTGATCCCCGTCGGACGCCAGCGCCCATGCGTACGGAATCGGAGTGACGCCCGGGATGGCGATCGGCTCGGTGTCGAGCACCGCTCCTGCGGCGGAGACGCGCACCGCCTGGAGCGATTTCTCGTAGTAGAAGCCGGTGCCGCTCACGCCGGTGCTCTCGAACACCACCAGCCAGCTCGTGCCGTTCCACGCGACCTTCGGGTTCTCCTGGGCGCCGGGGCCTGCGGCGATGGCGAAGGGTACGCTCTCGATCGGGTTGCCGGCGGTGTCGAGTCGCAGTCCGTAGACGTCACGCGACGTCTCGTATTCCGAGCCCCGTAGGCTCGCGCGCCAGTCCGACCACACGACGAGGGTCGAGGTGGCGCCGCGCGCGAGCGCCGGGGCGTTCTGTGTGCCACCGCTCGCGGCGACGATGGCGTCGCCCGGTATTGCGCTCAGCGCCGAGCTCTCCGCGGCCCCCGCCGGCAACACCGCGGTGAACATCGTCCCGAGCAACACGAGCAAGCCCGCTCGGATCGAGTTGCGCGACTGCGCCATCGTCGTTCGCATCCCCCAGCCCCTTTCTCGCGCACTCGCGCAGCCGATGACGGAATCACCCATGCGTTGATGATTCGGCGACGATCGTCGAGCGATTGCGGTGTGGTCGTGCACGAAACATCGCGTGTGATCGGCGGCGTTCGGCGGCACCGCAGCCAGCCGCGCGCAACCAGAGCAAGCGAAGTGCCTTCACGACGGCGCGTGCGCGACGAGGCGCATGGCGCGGGTGGCAGCCACTCGGTAACACGAGACGGCGGCGGCCTTACCGAATCGCAACCAACGTTCGTGCCACGGGCACACGCGTCGTCTCGAGCGCGTGTCGCGATACGACGCGCCGCAGGCGATGCCGACACGGCATCACGTCTGCCGAGCGCAGCGACGCCAAGCGGCGAGCGTGACCAGAGACAGAAACACGCAGGCCGCGTCGCCACGGGTGCCCGCCGTATCGCCCGATGCGACGTGGCAGCCGCCCGTGGGCGGCGGCGGCGCGATCAAGGCCGCGACGCGCTCGCGCACCGAGCGCACTTCGGCCTCCTGAAGCGTCCAGGGAGGGTCGAACGGGTTGTAAGAAGGCGGGATGAAGAATGCACCGGGCTGTTTGTACGCTTCCGCGACGATCGCCCGCACGGTGTCCTCGCCAGCGATGGCGCTCGCCAGCTTGAACATCTCCCAATCCTCGAGCCCGTCGCGGGTCGCCTCCAAGCGCACGGTGCCGATCGGTCCGTGGATCGCGAGCCCCGCTGGCGAACCGGCGGGGGCCGCGGTGCCATCGTGGTCACCGGGGTAGAAGAGAAATCCGTCGCCGTTCCGCGCCACCAGCGGGAACGCTTCCGGATCGATGAGCTCGTGCCAGGGGTCCTCGGTCACCCAGCGATTGGTGCGCCAATAGAGAAAGCCGCTGGCGTGCTCGAACCACGACGCCCACATCAGGATGCGCGGCTCGTAGTTGTACGTCGTGTCGATGTCGTAGCCCGCATAGGGCGGGAACGTGCAGTTGCACACGTAGAACCAGAGCTTCTCACCGAGGGCGCGGCGCTGATCGTAGACCGCGCGTCCCGGAAACTTGATGCCGATCCAACCCACGAAGAACTCGTCGTAGACGGTGGTGTTCGGCACCCACAGATCGATCGAGCCCTCGAGTCGCGAGTCGAAGTACGAGGTGGAGAGGAAATGGCCTGCCCAGTCGGGATCACCCGCCTTCATGAGCGCCACGTCGGCGACGATCCGCGGATACGCGTCGTTGTCCATCCACGGCTCGTCCTTGGTGTAGATGTACGCCGCGTCGAACCAGCCCTTCTCCTTCAGGTGCTGCGCGAACGCACGCGCCGCCGCCGTGTACTGGGCGTCGGTGAGGCTGGTCTGTAGACCGCTGTTGGTGCCGGGATCGAAGAAGCCGGCGTTGAAACCCGCGATGCCGACGCCGTCTTGGTAATAGCTGCCGTCGATGCGTGGCCCCATCACCGCGTCGTAGGCGCTCCAATCGATCGGCAACAGCTCGCCATTGGAGTCGAAGTGAAACGGCGTCGGCACCCGCTGCGCAGGATCGGTCTGATCGACGCGATGACGATGCAGCTCTTCGTCGTAGTTGCGGAGCGCGGCCAGCCCGTCTTCGTCCCAGGTTCCGTCGGGGCCGCCGTGAAAGTCGAGCACGGCGTTCCACGATAGGCCGTAGGCGGTTTGGATCGTGCGCTCGTGGGGAATCGCGAAGTCCCACACCGTGAGCTGCACCGGCACTGCGGTGGAGTCGCGACCGGCGGCGCTGACGGTGAGCGTGCCGGTGTAGACCGCCGACGGCGCGTCGTCGGGAACGTCGATCGTCACCCAGATCGGCTGCGCGCGCCCAGCAGGCACGTCGAAAGGGGCCCCCACCGGCGGATGCGCGGGGTCGTACGGGTCGTCGAAGGGAATGAGCGGATCGGGATACTCGCCGACGGCGCGGGGATTGAGCAGTACCCCGCCCAGAAAGGACGGAATCGTGACGTTCACGAAGTCTTCGCGATAGAGCCGCGCCCGCTCCGCGGCGATCACGTGACCTGCGGCGTCGCGTAGCTCGCTCGTGGTTGCGTTCACGCCGCTCAATCCGGCGTCGCCGCCGTGCACCACCACCTGAAAGCTCTCGCTCTCGTTTCGCGCCGCGGAAAGTGCCGCGGGCCCGAGCGGCAGGATGGGATCGTCGGGGAACACCCGCGCGGTCGCCGGCCGCACCCACACCGAGAACGCGGCCGCGTGAACTGTCCGCGGCATGGCGCACATCCAAGTCGCCAACGCCAACACGGCCGCCATCCCGCGACGCGTCGATGTCTCGTTCTCGATCCGTGGCATCTGAATCTCCCCGCGAGGAAGTCGCTGCTCGATCTTTCATCGTCTCATGCGCGTACGTGCCGCGTCAGCAGCCGCAGGGACGAAACCGCGACGATTCCATTCGGAGGGCGAGACCGGCTCACGTTCCGTCCATGCCATGCCGATGATCCAACCGTGGACACCGCCCGCTGCGGTTGGTCTGCTGCATTCCGCACAGCCGAGAAGCGCTTCGTCATGGCCGGCCTACGCGTCCTCGATCGCGTCGTTCTCGACCGTCACCCCGAGCGCTATTTCTCCTTTCCGGACGTGACCACGCTCGCCGACGGTCGGGTGCTCGCCGCCTACCGCACCGCCAACGTCCACTACCCGCCGGATCCCACCGCCACGTTCATCCGCTTCCGCCACGGCACCTGTGACGGTCTCACGTGGTCGGAGCCGTGGGAGCTCGCCGAGCGCCCCAGGAACCTGGAGCGCACTTGGTACGACTGCCCGCGACTCACGACACTCGCGGACGGCACGGTGGCGATGACGCTCAACCTCGGCGGCAGCCCGGGGCCAGGCGGGATCATCGAGAGCACCTGGCTCACGTTCAGTCGCGACGGCGGTGTCACGTGGGAGCCGCTTCGCGAGCTGCCGCTGGTCGGCATCGTGCCCGACCG
>CAYUSL010000015.1:0-33739 GCA_964447125.1 uncultured bacterium
CACCGAGCACGACTGCGCGCGCACCTGGCAGGTGCTGCGCAGCGAGTTCGACCAGATGCTCCTCGACAACGCCGTCGCCAAGGGTGCCACCCTCTTCGAAGAGACTCAGGCGCGAAAGCTCCTCACCGAAGGCGACACGGTGGTGGGTGTCGAGGCCTCGAACGCCGCGGGCACACGCGCGTTTCGCGCACCGATGACCATCGACGCCACCGGTCGCGACGCCTTCGCCTCGCATCGCTACGGCTGGCGGGTGCCGGATCCCCAACTCAAGAAGCTGGCAATCTGGAGCTACTACCGCGGCGCCAAGCGAGACGCCGGCGCGGACGAGGGCGCCACCACCGTCGCCTACGTCCCGAACAAGGGCTGGTTCTGGTACATCCCACTCGCCGACGACGTCATCAGCGTGGGCGTGGTCGCCGAGGCCGACTACCTCTACCGCGACGGCAAGAGTGATCCCGACGCGATCTTCGCCCGCGAGGTGGAAGCCCAGCCGTGGATCAAGGATCACGTCTCCTGCGGCGAGAAAGCGGCCCCCTGCCGCGTGACGGGTGATTACTCGTACCGCTCCCGTCACTGCGCCGCCAACGGCCTGGTGCTCGTCGGCGACGCGTTCGGCTTTCTCGATCCCGTGTTCTCGTCAGGCGTCTTCCTGGCGCTTCACACCGGAGTCATGGCTGCCGATGCGGTCCACGAGGCGCTCGCCGCTGGCGATGTCTCGGCGACGCGCTTCGAGGCCTACGGCGAGCGGGCGCGGCGCGCCATCGAGGCGATGCGCCGCCTGGTCTACGCCTTCTACGACGAGGGCTTCAGCTTCGGCGCATTCCTGAAGGCGCACCCGGAGTTCCGCGGCGACATCACCGATTGCTTGATCGGCAACGTGCACAAGGACCTCGATCCGCTCTTCGCGGCGGTGTCGAAGTTCGCGAAGGTGCCCGCGCCACTCGAATACGGCCGGCCATTCCTTTCCACGCCGGCCTGAGCGGCGATCACGATCGTGGCCGCGCCGGCCGGCCGGACACGCTGGCCCGAACTTCCCCGACCTGCACGATCGGCAGCTCGGGTGCCGCGGTTCCGGTGACGGTCTCGATCAGCACTGGGTCCAGGCGGCGGTAGTTCCACGCCGCCTCCACCTGGAAGCTGCAGTCGGTCGCGTCCTCGGTGCAAGCGAGCGCCGCGGCATCGACACGCACCTCGTGAACACCCTCCACGGGGATGCGTCCGGCGTCGATCACTTCGTGAACCGCCCACAGACGGTGATCTCGGATCACCTCACCGTCGGCACCGAGAAACCGATGGCCGAGCCTGGGCGCCCCTTCAGGGCCGTTCGTTCCGACCTCCAACATCACGCGGCCGTGCGCGTCGGTGGCACGTACCGACAGCCAAATCTGGAAAAGGTCGGTAGGGCCGACGGGAAAGCTGTGACCGAGCCGTCCCGAATTCACGGTACGAATCACCAGTGCATCTTCGTCTCGCTCGATCTCGAGGACGAGCAACGGACCTTGCTCCACGTCGCGGCGGCTGGCGTGCGGCAGTGTGCGCTCCGTGCGGGGGGCACTCTCGTCCAGCGGCAGCGGCAAGGTGCCTTCAAGAGCGGTCACCACCTCGTCTACGCCCTCTTCGCCGCGAGCAATGCTCGCCACGTAGGTGCTACCCGCGAGAAAACGATGGTCGCGAAACGGTGTGCCGTAGCGCCGCACGTAGAGCGTCATGTGACACGTCGAGCACTGCACGCCCGCGCGGGCGGCGGGCGAGGAGCGCCACGAGCCGTAGGGATCCTGCAGTGTCTCGGTCATGCGACCTTGCGTGGAAGGCGCGAGCGTCTGCACATGACACGGCTGACACGACTCGGGCTCGTGGATCGAGAAGCGATGGCGCTCACGATGGCGGTCGAGACGGCTGTTGATCTGGGTGTTGCGGACGAATCGGTAGGCACCCACAGTCCGCTCGAGCGCGGCAGCGACACCGGGGCGATCGATCCAGAGCTGAAACGAGTCGGCGCTGGGCGGGATGACCTCGAACGCGCCGTCGCGGTCACCCCGCGCCCGACTGCGATGGCAGGTCACACAGTGGACACCCGCCCGGTAGCCCTCGCTCGCGATCACGGTCTCGAAGCTCGCGTTCACCGGATCGCGCGCATGCGGCGCGTGGCAACGCAGGCAGATCCGTTGCGCCTCGGGTCCGCGTTCCTCGCCGAGGCGCCGTACCAGACCGGTGAATACGGGGTTGGTGGCCGCATGTGCATGGGCCGAGTGCGTCCAGCCGTCGACGACGTCTGGATGGCACGATTCACAGGTTGCTGGCACCTGCTCGCTGAAGCCGGCATCCATCGGCACCACCAGCGCGTGGTCGACGGCGAAGCTCGGGGCACGCTCGCCACCCACGACGGCGAAGCCGGCCGCCATCGCACATGCGGCGAGGAATGCGGGCAACCCCAGACGGGCGAGTGGTGTCGCCCACGGATACGTGCGCCGCGGCGCCGTTGGCTGTCTGCGGGCGCGTGCCCGTGAGGACCGGATGTGCGCCAAAACGAGCACCAGCGCGAGCCACGAGGTGGCCACGTGCACGAGCCACGGCACGGGGTAGCCGAGGATCTCCGCGTACGGCATCAATCCGAACGCGATGCCCGCGCCGCTCAGCGCAGCCACGAACGAGCTCACGGTCGCGAGGCTGCCGAGCCCACCGGGCGTGCGCGTCACGCGTCCAGTTCCACGTGCGATCGCCCACGCCAGCAGCGTGGCGACGACGATTCCCGTGACCAGCACCAGCGGCGCGTTCTGATCCGTGGCCACGGCGACGACGACGAGGATCACGGCACCTCCGGCGAGGCCGATGGTCAACGACACCGCTCGGCTTGCGCCCAGCGCGCGCACCAGCACCAAGAGCGCGAATAGACTGACGCAGAGCAGCAGCACGAGCGGCACGCTCTCGGTTTCCACGTTGGGCTTTTCGCCGCTCGCTCGCCACAGAGCGAGCACGAGCAGTGCGACGACGACGAACGGCCACCGAGGCGTGCTCTGCACGGGGCGCCAGATCGATGAAAGCGTCTGCGCGAGGTGGATGCCGACGTAGGCGATTCCGAGCACGATGACCGCACAGCCGACCACCAAGTGCGCGAGCTGCACGAACTGCAGCGCCAGTGCGGGTCGAGGCTGACTCCACGTGAGCCCGCCGCTGGCGGCGAGGAAGATCACCAGGCCGCTCAGGCCCGCGCGGATGGGTGCTTCGAGGGTCGACGGCGGCGCGGCTCTGTCCCGCCCGGCCCCCCCATCGAGGGCGGATCGAGCTGGTTCCTGCGCAGGCAGCGACTCGGGCGGCTCGGCGTAGTCCACGTCGCGAGCCTCCCCGACCGGGAACTTTATGGCAATCTGCCTCGGGCTGCGCGCGTTCGGCCGTGGCGTCCAACCTGCGTGCGGCGCGCGAGGAGAGCGACGTGCCGATCGAAGAGGCGAAGCGGACGAGCCTCGAGGGCGCGCCGCGAGGCGGCGTGCTGTCGACGGCCTCCGTGCTGGTCGCGCTGCTCGCGCTCTCGCATCTCACGATGTTCGCGCAGAACTTCTATCGCCCCAGGGTGGGCGCGGTGCTGTTCGGCGCGCGTTTTCATTCGGTCGCAGGCAACGCCGTGGTCGGCACGCTGCTCGGCGCGTTGCTCGCGGCGTATGCCTACGGTCTGTGGAAGCTCGACGCCCGGGTCGTTCCCATCGCCATCGGCTTTGCGCTCTACATGCCGGTGAACCTGACCACCTACTGGTTCCTGCACCCCGAGATCGCCGAGGACCGAGTGTTCTTCTGGCTCGCCTACCACCTGGTACTCTCGCTCGGATTCGTCGGCACGGGCCTGTTCGTCACCTTCCACCGCGATCGTTTCCGATGAGTCGCTCCCGAGGGATGCCGCCGCGACCGGCGTTCGCTCATCCCGGCACTGCACGGTGCATCAGTCGCCGAGCTTCGGTATGCCGCCTCACGACGGTCGATCGCTGCTGGCCCGCGAGCGTGGAGCGGAGCTCGCGCTCGGCTTCAGCGCGTCCGAGCTACAGCGGCGATCTGCACCGAACCTGAGCCAGGAACGATGCAGGTGCGCGACGCCACGAACGAAGCGATGGAGTGGGCAGGTTCTGCTCGCCGCTTCCGGCGGTGCGCTTGATCGAAGAACGCTGGTGCGCACGCATCCGCAGAGGGTCGATCGCGCTCATCGTCGCGACGTTCGTCCCTTCGAGCGGCGGCCACGTGATGTTGCTCAACATGCCGCAGCTCACGAGCTACGCCTTCGCGCTGCAATCGCCTCGCGTGAACGAGGACCATGCGCGCTACCTGTTCCTATTCGCCGCGTTCTCGTGGACGATCGTGTTCACAGGCTGGGTGGGATGGTGGATCAGCCGCAAACCTGCGCGCCTCACGAGCCCGCCCAGCGCCTCGATGCTGCGCGGGACGCGCTGGCTCTTTCTGCTCACGTGGCTACCGCCCTGTTTTTTCATGGCGCGTTACACCCAGCGCCTCTCCGGATTCACGCCGCTCACGGCGATGATCGCGATCGCGCTCTACCTCGGCCTCGGCTGGTGGATGTTTCGGGCGATGCGTCGCCACGCGGGCACCTGGCGAGCCGTGGTCGGATACATGCTGCTGCCCACGGCGGCGTCGCTGTTCGCGTGGATCTGCATCGGCATCATCTTCCTCGTCTGCCCGGACGTGATCTTCGCCCACGGCATCCTCATCGGTGGAATCGGCTCGCTCGTCATGCTGATCGGCGTGGTCGGCTGGTGGCGCGACCTCGCCGCAAACGAGCAGTGCGCTGATTCGGTCGCGCTGGAGACGTCGCTACCGACACCAACCGCTCCACCGCCATGACGCTGGTCCTGCTCACGCCCGGCACGGGCACGTTCTATTGCGGAAGCTGCATCCGCGACGACGGCTTGGCGCGTGGCCTCGCCCGCGCCGGCCGCGACGTCTGGATGGTGCCGCTCTACCTGCCACAGGTGACCGAGGTGGAGAGCGCGGTGGGCGATGCGCCGATCTGCTTCGGCGGCATCAACGTCTACCTCCAGCAGCACGCGGCTCTCTTCCGCCACACGCCCGCGTGGCTCGACAGGGTGCTCGACCAACCTTGGCTGTTGCGCGCGGCGGCGAGCCTCTCCGACATGACCAACACCGCGGCGCACGGGGCGCTCACGGTGTCGATGCTGCGCGGCGAGGAAGGAAACCAGCGCAAGGCGCTCGACCAACTGCTGGACGTGCTCGCCCACCATCACCCGCGGCCCACGGCCGTGTGCCTCTCGAATGCGCTATTGGTCGGTCTCGCGCGCCGCCTTCGCGAGGCGCTCCGCGTGCCAGTGGTGGTCACGTTGCAAGGCGAGGACGCGTTTCTCGACTCCCTCGCCGAGCCCGATCGCTCGGCGGCGTGGGACGAGATGTCGCGGCGCATCCGCGAGGTCGACGCGCTGGTGGCCGTGAGCCACTACTACGGCGACACGATGCAGCGCCGTCTCGGTTTCGACCGCAGCAAGCTCCACGTCATCCACAACGGCATCGACATCGACGGCTTCGCGCCCGCACCCAGCGAGCCGAGCCCGCCCGTGGTCGGCTACCTGGCGCGGCTCACCGAAGCCAAAGGGCTGGCGCTGCTGGCCGAGGCGTTCATCGCGCTCAAGAGCCGCGCCGAGTTTGCGGACCTGAGGCTCCACGTCGCGGGCTCGATCGCGCCGGGAGACGACGCGTATCTCGGCCGAGTCCGGGAACGGCTGTCGAGCGCCGGCGTGACGCGCGACGTGGAAATCCGCACCAACCTGAGCCTCACCGAAAAGCAAGAATTCCTGCGGACGATGTCGGTGCTGTCGGTGCCTGCGACCTACGGCGAGTCGTTCGGGCTCTACTTACTGGAAGCGTGGGCGAGCGGCGTGCCGGTGGTTCAGCCGCCGGTGGCTTCGTTTCCGGAGCTCGTCGCAGCTACCGGCGGCGGGCTGCTCGCCGAGAGCGCCGAGCCTTCCGCACTCGCCGCTGGCCTCGCTGGGTTGCTCGCCGACCCCGCCGAGCGTAGACGCCTCGGCGAGGCAGGACGCCGAGCCGTGCTGGATCGCTTCACCCTCGATCGCATGACGCGCGACTTCTTGGCGCTCATCGACGGTCTCGCTCGATGACGCACCATCTCGCGCTTCCCGAGCAGCGGGTGCGGATCGAGCAGGATCAGCTCGCGCGTCTGCGCGAGCTGGTCGGAGTGTTGGTTCCCGCGAACCCGTTTTGGTCCGCGCGTCTCGCGGCGGCGCGGATCGATCACACGGTGGCGAGCCTCGCGGATTTCCGGCGCCTGCCGCTCCTCACCAAGGCCGAGATCGTCGCCGATCACGCATCGCATCCGCCATTCGGCTCCAACCTGAGTGCGCCCGTCGCCGACTACACGCGCGTCCACTACACGAGCGGCACCACGGCGGAGCCGCTGGCGTGGCCCGACACGCCGGCGAGCTGGCAGTGGATGCTCGAAAACTGGAAGCAGATCTTCCGCGCCGCCGGTGTCGCGCGTGGCGACAGGATCTTCTTCGCATTCTCGTTCGGGCCGTTCCTGGGGTTCTGGGCGGCGTTCGACGCCGCGGCGCAGATTGGCGTGCAGTGCTTGAGCGGCGGCGGCATGAGCTCGCAAAAGCGCCTGCATGCGATGGTGCGCGCGCGCTCGACGGTGCTCTGCTCGACGCCCACCTACGCGCTTCATCTCGTCGAGACCGCGCGCCAGATCGGCCTCGACCCAGCGGCGCTCGCGCTCCGCACCGTGATCGTCGCAGGTGAGCCGGGAGGCAGCGTTGCCGCGGTCCGCAACGCGATCCGCGCCGGGCTCGGCGGCGAGGTGTTCGACCATCACGGCATGACCGAGGTCGGGCCCGTGAGCTTCCAGTGCCCGGCGCGCGCGGGCACGTTGCGCATCCTGGAATCGTCGTACTTGGCCGAGGTGATCGATCCCCGAAGCGGCGAGATTGCGCCGGAGGGCGCCGAGGGCGAGCTGGTGCTCACGACGCTCGGGCGCGCATCGTGTCCGCTCTTGCGTTACCGCACGGGTGATCTGGTGCGGCCGGTGTTCGTGGACGAGGATGGCGGCGGAGATGGCCCGCACTTGGCGCTCGTCGGCGGTGTCCTCGGCCGCACCGACGACGTGGTGATCGTGCGCGGCGTGAACGTCTATCCGAGCGCCGTGGACGAGATCGTGCGTAGCATCGACGGCATCGCCGAGTACCGCGTGGTGGTCGGCACGCGCCACGCCATGACGGAGCTCACACTCGAAGTCGAGCCCGATGGCACCACCGAGCCGGCGCAGGTACGCGCCGCACTCGAAGAGCGCCTCCAGCGCATCCTCTCGTTGCGCATTCCCGTGGTGCTCGCCGCCGCGAATGCGCTGCCGCGCTTCGAGCTCAAGGCGCGACGCTGGGTGCGCCGCGCTCCCGACGAGGGCGGGCCGTGAACACGCCGCTTCTGGTCCTCGATTCGGTGGTGAAGCGCTTCGAAAGCGAAGCGGGAGCGCAGACCGTCCTCGACGGCGTGAGCTTCACGCTGGAGCCCGGCGCGGCGGTGGCGATCCAAGGTCCCTCGGGCGGCGGCAAGAGCACGCTGCTCAACCTGATGGGCGCACTCGATCGTCCCACGTCGGGCCGGATCACCCTCGACGGCGAGTCGCTCGGCGATCTCGACGACGACGGGCTCGCGCGCGTTCGCGCCACCCAGATCGGCTTCGTCTTCCAAGAGCACCACCTGCTGCCCCAATGCACCGCCTTCGAGAACGTGCTGGTGCCGACCCTCGCCCGCGGCAGCGCTGCGAGCGCCGAAGCAATGGCGCGCGCCGAAACGCTCCTCGCCCGCGTGGGCCTCGCCGGGCACGCACACAAGCGCCCGCACCAGCTCTCGGGCGGTCAGAGGCAACGGGTGGCGGTGGTACGGGCACTCATCCACGAGCCGAGGCTGCTTCTGGCCGACGAGCCGACCGGCTCGCTCGACGCCGCCTCCGCGGAGACGCTCGTTGATCTGCTACTGGAGCTCAACGGAGATCGGCGCTTGGCGTTGGTGCTGGCCACCCACGACACCGACGTAGCCGCGCGCGTGGGTCGCATCCTCCACCTTCGCGACGGGCACCTTCGCGACGCGTGAGCCGAGCGCCCGCATGAACGGCTGGCGCCTGATCCTGCGTTCGTTGGCGCATCATCGCCGCACCCACCTCGCCGTGGGCGCGGCGGTGGCGGCGGCTGCGGCGGTGCTGGTCGGAGCGCTGGCCGTAGGCGATTCGCTTCGCGCCAGCCTCGAAGAGCAAGCGCTGCGACGGATCGGGCGAGTGCGGCTCGCGCTCGATGCCGGCGATCGGCCGTTCACCGACACGCTCGCCGCGCACTTGGTCGAAGCGCTCGCGAGCGACGTCGCGCCAGCCACCGCGGCACTTCGGCTCACGGGAGTGGCGATCAGCGATGGCGGACGGCGACGCGCACCCGAGGTACGCGTGCTCGGGATCGAGCCTCAATTCTGGAATCTGGGCCACGGCGAGCGACACGGGCCGAATCACCCAGACGGCGCGATCGTGAACCAGGCACTGGCACGGGCACTCTCCGTGGCGCCCGGCGACGAGCTCCTGCTGCGCGTCGCCAAGCCGCGAGCCCTTCCCCTCGACGTGCCGCTCGCCAGCGACGATCAGGAAACCGTCACCCTGCGCGTCACGGTCGAGGACGTGATCGACGGCAGCTCGTTCGGCGACTTCGACCTCGCGGCCTCACCCACGGTGCCGCTTCAGGTCTTCGTGAATCGCGCCTCGCTGCAACACCGCGTCGGGCTCGTGGGCCGTAGCAATCTGGTGCTCGCTGCAGCCGATCCGTCGCGTGTTCCAGTCGTTGGTCGTGGCGACGGCGCGCGCGGCGCTGGCGGCTTCCTCGTCCCCCAGGCACTGGCCGAGAGCTGGCGGTTGGAGGACGTCGGCGCCCGCCTCGGCCGTGTCGGCGCCGACGGACCGTTCGATCTCGCGAGCGAACGTGTGTTCCTCGACGAGTCGCTGGCTCGCGCGGCGAGCCGCGTGGCGCCGAGCCGGAGCGCGTCGACCTACTTCGTGAACGCGATCGAAGCGCCGAACGGCCGGCTCACGCGCTACGCGATGGTCACGGCGTACGATCCCGCCGCCGCTCCCGGAGCGCCCGCCGCGCCCGTGCCCGCGACACTTCGCGACGACGAGATCGTCATCACCGACTGGCTCGCCACCGAGCTCGCGGTCGAGGTCGGCGACCCGGTCAACTTGCGTTACTGGGTCTTCGACTTGAGTCGCCGTCTCGTCGAATCCACGGCGAGCTTCCGAGTCGCGGCGATCGTCCAGACGGAGGCGCCTGGTGGCGACCGCGGGCTGATGCCCGATCTTCCCGGCCTCACCGACGCCGCGACGCCGCGCGACTGGTCCCCGGCACCCGAGCTCGGCATCGAGCTCGACCGCATCAGCGACGCCGAGTCGGCGTACTGGCGCGCCCACCGCGGCGCTCCCAAGGCCTTCGTGAGCGCCCGCTGGGCGCGGCGCGACGGCGTGTGGCGCACGCCCTACGGCGACGTGACCTCGGTGCGCCTCGCCGCGAGCACCGACGAGGCCGCGCTGCGCGAAGCGATGCGTGCCGAGATCGGCGATCCCAGCCGCGTCGGGCTCGGCTTCGTCGCCGTGCGCGACCAGGCGCTCGCCGCCAGCCGCCAGGGCGTGGCTTCGTACTTCGGCTACCTGTTCGTGGCGCTGAGCACCTTCGTGATCGTTGCGGCCGTGACGCTCGTGGCGCTCAACTTCTCGTTCCTGGTCGAGCAGCGCACGGACGAACTGGGCACGCTCCTGGCCCTCGGATTCCGTCCCGCAGACGTGTCGCGACTCGTGATTCGCGAAGGGCTCGTGGTGGCCGTGCTCGGCGCCCTCGCAGGGCTGCCTGCAGGCGGCCTCTACGCCGCGACGATGCTCGCTGGGCTTTCGGGCCGGTGGGCCGAAGCCGTGGCCCGCACTCCGCTGACCTTCCACGTCGCTCCCGCCACGCCGCTCATCGCTTTCGTCTCGACGGTGCTCATCGCGATGGTGGCGATGCGCCGTGTGCTCCGCCGTCGTCTGCGTTGCGACGCGCACGCGCTCATGTCGGCGCGCTTCGGCTCGTTCGAGGATCCGGGCTTGCCGCGACGGCGAGCACTAGTCGTTGCGGTCGCGAGCGCTGCGGCGGCGATCGGGCTGGCGCTGAGCGGGCTCGGCGCGGATGCGACGCGCGCCACCGGGCTCTTCTTCGGCGCCGGCGCGTTGATGCTGGTGGCGTCGCTCTATGCCTCGGCGGTGCTGTTACGGCCTGCCCACGGCGCGGCTCCGCAGCCACAGACGCTCACGTTCCTGGCCCTCGGTCGGCTGAGCGGCGGCCGGCGGCTCGGGCGGTCGCTCGCCACCGTGGGCATGCTCGCTTGCGGCATGTTCCTGGTGGTTGCCGTCAACGTGTTCCGCCAACGCGACGAATCGACGGTCGGCACCGGCGGCTTCACGATCTTCGCCAAGACGTCGATTCCCGTGGCCCACGACCTGGCCACGGCGGAAGGCCGAGCCCATCTCGGATTCGAAGGCACGGACGACGTTCGCTTCTTGCCGTTTCGCGTTCGCGACGGTGACGAGGCGAGCTGTCGCAACCTGAATCAGCCACAGCGCCCACCACTCTTAGGGGTGGACGTCGCGACGATCTCGGCGCGAAACCCGTTTCGCTTCGCGCGCACCCTATCGCCCAGCGCGGAGCCGTGGGCGCTCTTGGCGCAGCCCGACGAACCCGACGTGATCCCCGGAATCGTCGACGACGCCGTCGCGCAGTGGGTGCTGAAGGTGGGCCTCGGCGACACGCTCGCGTATCTCGACGAGGCCGGCAGGCCGTTTCGCATCCGCATCGTGGGCACGCTCGCGAGCTCGATCCTGCAAGGCTACGTCGTGGTCGGTGCCCGCGACTTCGCTGCGCGCTTCCCGTCCCTCTCCGGCCATCGCGTGTTCCTCGTGGACGGCGCGTCCGGCGAATACACGCAGCTGAATCGCCGTCTCCAGGAATCGACGCTCGAGGACTACGGGCTCACGACCGTGCCGGCGCGCGAACGGTTGGCCTCGTTCGAAGCGGTACAGAACACGTATCTGACGATCTTCTCGGTGGTGGGCGGATTGGGATTGGTGCTCGGATGCTTGGGGCTCGCGCTGGTGGTGCTCAGGAACGTGCTCGAGCGGCGCGCCGAGCTGGCGGTGTTGCTGGCGGTGGGGTTCTCGCGGCGTCGCGTGCGCCGCTTGGTGTTGCTCGAGCACGTGGGGCTCCTCGTGCTGGGGGCGGTGCTCGGGAGCGCGGCTGCGATCGTGGCCGCGGGCCCGGCGGCGATCGCACGCGGTCGCTTGCCGCTCGATTTCCTCTTGCTCACCGCGGCACTGGCGATCACCAGCGGGCTCGCGGCGACAGTGGCCGCTACGACACTGGCACTGCGCGGCGAGCTGGTACCCGCGCTGCGTCGGGACTAGCCCGATCTATTCGCGAACGCTGTGTCGAGACGCCAGAAGTCGCGACATTTTTCCGCTCGCTCGTCGCGAGTGGCCGTGGCTTGTGCCCGCGACAGCGCGTCGGCGCCGACGGAGCGTCGCCCTCCATCGATTTGCGCGCGCAACAAGGATGGAGGGCCGCGCTCCGTCGCGGCCGCAGGTTCCCATTCATGAATTCTTCGGGGGGCTGTTCCAGCCCCAAGGCGCTTCGCGTTGCTCGCAGTGCGATCAATGCCGAGCGTGGAGTCACGCCCAATCAGCATTCACGATTTGGATCGACTCGACCGCCGACGCAAAGCTCTTGCGGGCGACCTCGCGGCCGCACCTACGAACAGCTCGCGCCGAATCGTGAATGACCATTTGGGGCGAGCCACGCGTGCGCGTTGCTGGGGCTCGGCGCCGTCGCCTATCTTGAGCGCGACGCCGACGCCACGGGCGCAAACGCGGGGCGAGAGCGGCACCCGCAACGCGACACACGTCCCCCGACGCGATCGAATCCGAAGATGGCGATGGCGTGGGGACGAGCACCGAGTGTCGCGAAACGCGCGCTCGCCAGACCACGCGGGGCGAGACGCGGCGCAGCGCTCGCGGCGTTGGCGGTGGTCACTCTGCCGTCGGGCGCGACGGCTGCGCCACCGGTCGGTTGGCGCATGGACGGCACCGGCAACTTCCCGCGTGCGACACCCACGCTCGAATGGTCCGCCACGCACCACGTGCGCTGGCGGGCACCAATGCCGAGCTGGAGCAACGGTTCGCCGATCTTGGTCGGCGACCGGATCTTCGTCACCTCGGAGCCCGACAGGCTCCTGTGCCTAGGCGCTGCAGACGGAAAGGTCCTCTGGGAGGCGACGAGCCCGGCGGAAGCGGCCACCTCGAATCCCATCCCCGCGCCACCCTTTCTCCAGGGGATCGCGCGCGAGCGCGAGCTCCAGCTCGCCATCCGCGAGAAGGAATACACGCTCACCGATCTGCGCCGGCGAGCACGCGCCGCGCCCGACGACCAAGCGCTCGCGAGCCTCAACCGCTCACAGACCGCCGAGGTCACGACGCTGCGCGCCGAGCTGAGTGCCCTCGCGCCGCACATCTGGCCACAGGTCGACGAAGAAAGCGGGCTCAGCTCACCCACACCCACGAGCGACGGCGACGCGATCTACGTGCTCTACGCCAGCGGCGTCGCCGCCTCTTACGATCTCGCAGGGCAACGCCGCTGGATTCGCTTCCTCGACCATCCCGAGGATCGCCGCAACATCTCGAGCTCGCCGGTGCTCGCCGGTGACACGCTGGTGGTGAGCGTCAACGATCTCTTCGGGCTCGACAAAGCCACCGGCGACGTGCGCTGGCGCAGCGACGTACCCCAGCGCAACGGCACTCCGGCCGCGTTCACCCTCGACGACCAGCTCTTCCTGATCACCCCGAGCGGCCACTGTGTGCGCGTCGCCGATGGCACCATCGTGGCCCGCGAGCTGGGCAACCTCGAGTTCGCGTCTCCGGTGATCCGCGACGGCGTGATCTACATGATCGCCGAAGAGTCGCGGGCGCTACGCATCCCCGCGCACGTCACCGAGCCCCTCGCGTTCCGCACCGAATGGGCTGGGCACGTCAAGGGATCGCGCTTCTACGCGTCGCCGCTGGTGCTCGACGGTCTCGTCTACGCGATCTCCCGCAACCAGATGCTGAGCGTGCTCGATGCCGCCACCGGCGCCGAGGTCTACGTCCAGCGCCTATCGCTCGGTGAGATGGGCGGCGTGAACAACGTCTACGCGAGCCCCACCCAGGGCGGCGGGCACGTGTTCGTGAGTGGGCTCGATGGCACCTCGCTGGTCCTCACGCCGGGCAGGAGCTTCGCACCCGTGGCCACCAACCCGCTCGAAAAGTTTCGAGCAAGCCCAGTCTTCGACGGCGACCGCATGTTCATCCGCGGTCACCAGCATCTCTATTGCATCGCAGCGGAGCCGGCTGCTGCTGCCCCGGCGAGCGCGCCGACGCCGCAACCGTGAGCGAAGCGCCGTCGCTTCGATCGAGACCTCCTCGTGTACGAGCTCACCTACATCGTGGTGCCGTTCCTCGCGGGGCTCTTGGCCACGTTTCATCGCGCCGTGGGGCCGAAGCTCGACGTGCGCTCGCCGCGCGTCGTCGCCTACCAGATGCTGCTGGGGAGCGCACTGCTCGCGTGCGGCGCGCTCAGCTTGCGCGAGTTTCTGAGCATCGCTCGCTCGCTCAACACCGTTGGTCACGTGCTCTTCGCCGTCATCCTGACCGCGCGCGCGGGCCTCGGAATCTTGCCGTGGCTCGACCAGCTCGGCTCGCGCACCATCCACGACGCGGGCCGGGTCATCCCGTTCCGGCGTCGCCTCGGCTCGTTGCAGGCGCCGCTGGGTATCCTGACGATCCTCACTGCCGTGGCGATGCTCTGCGTGCGGCTCAGGATCTACTTCGCGATCTTCTGATGCGCATTCGCTCTCTCGATCAGCCCGCTCGGCGTGGACGAGCCACGCGATGAGCTCTGCCTTCTCGGTATCGGACGAGGACGCGCAGTCGTCGCGGGTGGCGGCGCTTCTTGCGGCGCTCGACGGCGACGTGAGCACCGCCGTCGCAGCGACGCTGCGCGGACTCGACGGTCACGCGATCCCATCTCCCCAGCGCGAGCTGCTGGTGCACTCCGACGGGCTGACGCCCACCCTCGAGCGCCACCTGGGCCAGCCACTTCGGTTGCGCACGCTGCGCATGCGCCGCGACGGCGACACGCTCACGCGCCACATCCTGCTGATCACCTCCGATGACGGTCGCGCCGTGAGCTTCGGCGCGATTCGCCTCCATCTGGAGCGCTTCGCGCCGCACGTTCGCGCCGAGATCGTCGCCGGGGAAACGCCACTCGGCGCCGTCGTGCGCGCGCATCGCGTCGCGCACCAGCGACGGCTGCTCGGCTTCTTCGAGGTGGCCGCAGAGGCGCTCGCAGCGACCGGGCTCGTGGTGGGCCGCGAGCCGGTCCTCTACGGGCGGCACAGCGAGATCGCCACGCCTGCCGGTCAGCTCATGGCGGAGGTCGTCGAAGTCCTCGCCCCAGCAGCCGGCGAGGCGCACGACTGATCAGCCGAGGGTGATGGCGGTACCGGCGTCGACCACGATCGTCTGACCCTGCACCAGATCGGCGAGCGGGCTCGCCAGGAAGAGCGCCACGTCGGCCACGTCGTCGACGCTGAGGCTCTTGTCGCCGGTGAGCTCGCGCGAACGCCGCCGCTCGAAGAGGATCTCGCGGTTCGGGATCATCGCCACCGCATCGGTGTCCACCAACCCGCTCAAGAGCGCGTTGACGTTGACGTTGCGCGGCCCGAACTCGAGCGCCGCCTGACGCACCAAGCCCTCGAGGGCGGCCTTCGTCATGCCGACGAGGCCGTACATCGGTAACGCGAAGCGCGAGCCGTGGCTCGAGAGCGCGATCACCTTGGCGCGCCCAGTCCGTCGCTCGAGCTGACTCTGGAAGGCGCGCAGCAGGTGGATCAGCGCTTCGACGTTGGTGGCCATGGCCGCCTGGAACTGACGCGAGGTGGTCTCGACCACGGGACGAAAGCCACCGGTCGCGGCGTTCGACACCAGGATGTCGATGCGTCCGAACGCGCCGGCGACGTGCTCGGCCATCTGCTCGACGTCGTCACCCTCGGACACGTCCGCCTTGACGATCACCGCGCGCCTGCCCATCGCCACGATTCGCCCGGCCACGTCTTCCGCGGCGCTGCGGCTCGACACGTAGTTCACCACCACGTCGGCGCCCGCCTGGGCGAGGCGCAGCGCACATGCCGCACCGATTCCCCGCGACGCGCCGGTCACCAGCGCGACCTGACCCGTGAGGTCGATCATTCACTGCTCCTCTCGTGCGAAGAAAAGCCCACGGCGATCACGTGCGCACCGGCGACGTCACCGATCCAGCTCACGCGCACCCTTCGGCCCGGTGTGCGTCGATGGATCGCGGTGCCGTGCGCACGGGCTTCGGCGTGCTCGACCTGCCAATCCTCGGGCACGAATGCTTCGTGTCCGGCGCTGGCTTTGTACGCGGCCTCGCGGGCGCTCCAGGTCCAGGCGTCAGGATCGCCGCCGGTTTCCGACTCGACGACATCGACGCCCATGGCCTGGATCGGGCTCACCACCGCCGCTGCGATTCGATCGCCGTGGGAGATGGAAACGTGCAGATCGAGGCGTGCGCCGCGTGACCACACCGACGGTCGCACGGGCTTCCCGAACCGATCGCGGGAACGCACGGCGAGCGACGCAGGGTCCCACTCGGCCGCAGCGAGCGCTCGCGACAGTGCGCGCTTCACGGCGCGGCGGCCGGCGAGCCACTGCATGCGGCGGCAGGAGTCGGTGAGCGTCTCGGCCTCCAGCCACTCCGCCGGGTGAATGTCGGGCGGCCGGCACTCGATCGCTGCCGACCAGCGCGCCGGATCGGTGTCGGCTGCGATGCGCACCGTCGCCAGCCACGCGTGTGCTTCGGGCAATGCCCGAGTTTCGCCTTCGAAAGAGCGCACGCTCATCGCGTGCCGCCCGTGGGATCGAGCACCTCGACGCGGTAGCTCTCGGCCCACACCAGCGGGCGTCCTGCGGCCGCACGGAGCTGAAAGTCGAAGAAGAGATGGGAGTCGGTGCGCTCGCGAAAGCGCGCCACGACCACACACGGTTCGGCTTCGTCCGGCAGCGCCTCGATCACCAATCGGCCGAAGCCACTGGGCAGGCTGGTCGCCGACAGGGCCAGACGCGCGTAGACGCCGCATACCACCAGGCAGCCATCGAGGATCGCGCTCGGCACGCGCCAGAGTGCGTGGGGACGCGAAGGGCGAAGCGCCGTGGCGGCGGGCGCGAGCAGCTCGCCCCAGGCGTCCTCGCCGCGCACAGCGACGCGTCTCAACGTGCGCAACGACGGGCCGTGGTAGACGCGCCCCGGCTCGCAATCGTCCGGCGACGCCGGGTAGCTCATGTCCCACCAATCGAGATCGGCGGGCGGCGGTGGCAGCTCGCTCGGTCGCGTGACGGCTTTGGCGAGGCCGATCTCGGCGCTCGAATAGGTGCGGTCCGGCTCGCCGAGCTTGCCGACCTTGGAGATGAAGTCGCCGCGCAGCGTGGCGTGCCAGCGCTCGGGACCGTGGCCGATGACCTCGACGCGCAACCGTTGCGGTGCGCCGTTGCGAAAGCGCAGACCGGATTCGATGGTGGCGTTCTCGATCAGCACCGGCGTACCGGCGGCGCGGTCGAGGAGTGCCGCTTCGGCGAGCGCCTCGAGCCCCACCACCGCGGGCAGAATCGGCTGACGCTCGAAGCAATGATCGACCAGGAACCGATCCTCGGCGGGATCGAAGGTCACGTCGGCGAGACGCAACGCAGGACGCTCCTCCAAGAGCCCATCCACGATCGCCGTGCGGCGAGTTGCGGCAACGCTCGCGTCCAAGGCGCGATCACTCTCGGTGGTGGGCGCGGTGCGGTCGAGATCGAGCAACGTCGCCCTGTCGAGGATCACCACCTCGTTCTCCGGCAATCCCGCGGTCAGCTCGCGCAGCACGTGCTCGCAGCCTTCCACCACCGGCATGAACGTCTGGCCGCTCGCTTCCAGCGCGAAGCGGCTCTCGGGCCGCACGGCCATGCCGACCTCGTCCCAAGCGGGCCAGTGGAAGGTGCACGCGGCGACGCCGGTGCGCCGCCGATGGCTGGTGACGAGCTTGGCGAGCAGATCGCTGGCGAGGCTGTAGTCGGCTTGCCCGAGCCCGCCGAACCGCCCGCTCACCGAGCCGAACGCCACCACGTGGCCGAGCTCGTCGCCCGCGGTGAGCGCCAGCAGATGCTGGAGACCGAGCACCTTGCTCTCGACCGTGGCGCGAACCTGCTCGACGGTCTTGCGCGCGAAATCGCTGGCCGCTTCGATGCCCGCACCGTGCAGGATGCCGCCGAGCGGAAGCGCGGCGGCGCGGATCGCCGTGAGCACGCGCTCGAGCGCCACAGGATCGGTGATGTCGACGGCGTGGTAGTCGAACGTCACACCCGCCGCGCGATGCCCAGCGAGGGTCTGGTGAAGATCGATGCGCCGGGTGAGCGCGCTCCACGCCCGCTCGGGGTCCTCGCCGCGCGCCCGCGCGTCGGCGACCACGCGCGGCCGAAGCTCGCGGCGGCCCGCGGCGTCGAGACCGAGCCACTCGTCGGGAACGGCTTCGAGCGGTGTCGAGCCCAGCAGATGCAGGTGCACGCCGAAGCGCCGCGCCAGGGCACGCGCGACGTGCGCCGTCACGCCGCGCCCACCGCCGGTCACGATCCAGGCCCGCTCCGCGGCGACCGGCGGATGCGCGCCGCCGTGCGAACGCACGTCCTCCCCGAGCTCCCGCGGCACCATGCGCAGCTCCTGGTGCCGGCCGCGCACCCAAGCGGTCTCGACGCGATCGTCGTCGCTCGAAAGCGCCGCCATCAGGCTTTGCGCCATCACCGCCGGCGGCTCGATGCCCGCGCAATCGACGAGCTTCACGCGCAAGCCGGGAAGCTCGCGGCGCAAGGCCTTCCACAACCCGGTGGCCACTCCCCCCGCAGGCTCGATCTCCCGCGCGGTGCCGAATCCGAGATCTCCGCCCAGACGCGTGAGCGCCACGAGCTCTGCTCCCGCGAGTCCCTCACCCTCGCGCAGCGCGACGGCCCAACGCTGCACCCACTGGAAAGGCGCGATCACGTGCGCGTCGATGCGGCGTCGACGTTCGCTCGCGGCGGCGCTCGTCCAGCTCTCCGCCGGCTCGCACGGCACCACCCACACCAAGCGCTTGGGCGGCGTGTCCGCCGCGAGGGCGGAAGCCGGGTCCGAAACCTCGCGCACCTCCGAGCCGGCGTCTCGAAGCGCCTGCGCGACGGCGCTCGCGACCGCGTCACCGCCCACCACCCAGGTCGTCAGCCGTGCCGGTTGGGCGCGGGGACGCGCATCGGGTGTCGCCGGCAGGCTGCGCAGCACCCAGCGCCGCATGCGCCGTCCAGCGCGCGCCGCAGCGTGGTCGCCGTCGTCGGCGTCCTGCCACCAGCGCGACGGCTCGAAGCGCAGGAATCGCTCGGCGTCCGCGCCGTGGCGCGGGCCAGGCGTGACCTCGAACGTGTCGAGATCGCCGCCGTGACTGCGCACGAAGCTCGCTTGATTGTCGACTCGGCACACGGTGTTCATCGTCGCGTGCCGGACCTCGCGCCCACGCCCGAGGTCGAAGCGGTCGCGCAGCAGCGCTCGCGCCGTGTCCGCGTCGAGTGCGCCGTCGGGAAGCAACGCCTGGGCGCGGGTCAGCCGATGGCGTGAGTGATCGGGCACCGCACCGCCGCCTTCGAGCAACAAGCTGTGATTGGTGGTGAGGAGGCGATCCAGGTCGCGTCGCACCGCCAGCAGCGGGCCGTCGTATTCGAGGTAAGCGAGGGCATCGGCGTTGCGATCGGAGACGAGCAGGCTCCAAGCACCCACGCGCGGCCACGCCTCGACGATCGCGATCGCCTCGTCGAGGGTGCTCGCCTGTTCGAGGAGGCGCAGCACCAAGAGCGGATGGACGCGCCCCAGCGCACTCAGGTCGCGGGGGCGATCGAGGAGCATGGTGCTCGACACCGTGATCCCGCGGGCGTTGGTGCCGTTGATGCCGCCCACCTGTCCCGCGACGCCGAGAACGGCCGCCGCGTGCCGCTCCGGCTCGGGTCGCCGCACCAGCACGGCGCGCACCATCTCGTTGCCGAGCCTCAATCCCGCGGGGCTGTCCTCGTTGGCCGCGTGAACCAGCGGACCGCCGCCGTTGGCCGCGCGGGTCGCCGCGAGCTGCGTGCAGCCGGCGGCGTCGAACTGGGGCTCCATCGCCAGGTTGAGGGCGATGATCGACTCCGCCGCGACGCCAGCGCCCTCGGCGATGCCACGCATCTCTTCGAGCGCCGCCTCGTCGTAGTAGGCGGCTTGCTGGCCGAGGGCCTCGCGAGCCAGCGGCAGCTCGCTCGCGCTCTGGACGCCGAGAAGTTCCTGGAAGCGCCTGAGCGTCGCGTGGATCGCACTCGCGAAGCGTTCGCCGTGGCGGCGTCCCATGGCGCGGTCGTCGCCGTGGACCACGAGCACCAGCTCGCGCTCCAGGCTCGCGGCCTGAGCGCCGGAGGTGGTGGTCGCCGGCGCCGTTCCTGGCGATGCCACGCTGCGCGCTGTCGGCGCATCGCTCGAACGGGTCGCAGCGGCACCGGCGGTCGGCAGCAGGGCCTTCTCGGCGAGAAAGCGCGCGATGTCGCGCAACGTGACGAGCTGCGCGAGGCTCGCGCCGCCACCGCCACTCGGCATCTGGATGCGGAATTGATCCCGTAGCTCGCCGAGAAGCCGCGCTTTCTTGATCGAATCGATGCCCAGATCGGCTTCCAGGTCCTGATCGAGCGTCACGACCTCGGGCGGATAGCCGGTCTGCTCGCACACGAACTTCACCAACAGCGCCTCGATCTCGCTCAAACCGCTACTCGCCTCCGGAGCAGCCGGAGCATCCGCTGCGAGCGCCGTGCGGCTCGCGACGTCGCCGCCGTGGGCGCGCTGGGCCTCGCGCGACTGGGAAACACGTGCCCGACGCCGCTGGGTGGCGTCGAAATGGGGAATCGGCACCGCTACAGGGGCGGGTAGCTCACGGGTGCGGGCGTACGGCCACACACCCGTCGCGGACGCTGCCATCGCTTCCCGGCCACTAGGCTGGGCGAGTGGCCAGAGGTCCTGGGTCTCGAGCAGTGCCTGCACGCGCAGCAACTGCTCGGCAGCCGGAACCTTGGGGTGGTCGCAGCACACCACCGCCACCGGCTGGTTCTGAAGGATGCTGCGGATCAGACGCGTCAGCACCGTGCGCGGCCCGACCTCGACGAAGACGCGCGCGCCGTCGGCGTGAGCGCGTCGCACCATCTCCACGAACCGAAGCGGCTCGGTGAGCTGATCGACCAAGCGCGCGCGGATCACTCGAGGCTCGGCGACGTATTCGTTGCCGATGCCACTCAAGAGCGGAATGCGCGGCGGCGCCAGCGCGGCTTCGGCGAGCACCGTCGCCAGCTCGGACTTCGCGTCGGCGAGGAGCGCGCTGTGGAAGGGCTGCGGCACCGGCAGCACCCGCGCCACCTCGCCGGTGGCTTCGATGTGCGCGACCACTTCCGCGACCAGCGCCGTTTCCACGGCGAGCACCGTCTGCTCGGGGCTGTTGAAGTTGGCGGGTGCGACGAACCCGCGTTCGCGGAACGAGGCGACTAGCGTGTCGATCTGCTCCCTCGACGCAGACGTGGAGACGAGCTTGCCGCGCGGAGCGCCCAAGCGATCGAGAGCGCGGCAGCGGCCGTAGGTGGCCCGCACGCCGGTGCCGATCGACCAAGCACCCGACGCCACCAACGCCGGGTACTCGCCGTAGCTGTGCCCGAACACCACGCTCGGCACCACGCCCAGGCTCGCGAGCACGCGATGCACGAGCAGGTCGGCGGCGAAGACCGAGATCTGGGTGCGCCACGTGTCCTGGCCGAGGCGCGCCGCACCCTCTTCGGACCAGGCGATCTCGGCGAAGCTCGGCTCGCCGAGGGCGGCGAGCTCGCGATCCAGCTCGTCGAGCACCGCGTGCGTGACCGGGTAGCCCTCGACGAGGCCCTTCAACATGCCCGCGTATTGCGATCCCTGACCGCTGAACGCGAACGCCAACCCCGGCTTGGTCTCGGGGCGCTCTTGCAGAAACACACCCTGCTCGTGGAGCGCTGCGGCGAGCGCCGGCGAGTCCGGCGCCTCGCGCACCGAGGTGAGCTTGGTGCGCAGGGCCGCGGGATCGGCGGCGACCACGGCCAGCCGCCAGGCGTCGCGCTCGCCGAAACGCGTGTCGCGAGCCGCCAGCTCCCACGCTGCTTCCACGTCGTCGAGCACGGCGCGAATGCGTTTCGCGAGCGCTTCGCGCGATTCGGCGCCCAACCGGAGGAGCCGTGGGCCGCGCGGCTGCGGAGCAACCTCGACCGAATCGCGATTCGCCGCGACGCTCGCGAAGAGCGCGCGGCAGGCCTCGACGCTGGCGGAAACCCGCGCCTGGTACGCGAGCCCACGCAATCCCAGCCCGTGAACCGCGAGCTTCACGTCGCCGGAATCCGCCGTGCGGGAGAGCTCGGTCGCACGCCGGCCTGCGGTCGCCAGGGCATCGACGAGCGTCACCGCACCGTGGGCGCCCTGGCTCATCCCGAAACGGTCGACCGCCGACACGCAGAGCGGCGGCGCCGCTGCGGTGCTGGATGCCGCGTAGAGACGATCTTCCTCGGCGCACGCGGGGCTCGAGGCCGAGGCGAAGCGCGCCACCAGCGCTGGTGCCGAGCATTCGCCGGCAGACGCAGCGCGAGCGACGGCTTCACCGAGTGCCGCGGGCGCGCCGTCCCTGCTGGCAGCGGCGGTCACGCGCTCGATCGTCGCGTACACCCGCCGTCCCGCGGCGAGCGGCGAATCGGCACGCGTGAGCACGAGCGCCACCGCCCCCTCGGCGAGATGGAAGTCGCCACCGCCCGATCCGGCGAGACGCCCCATGCGGTCGTATTGCTCGAAGCGCGTGTGGTGGAGCGTGCGCTGGGCGCCGCAGCACACCGCCAGCTCGCATTCGCCGGCGCGCAGCGCCTCGATGCCGGCGGCGAGGCTCGCGAGACTGCTCGCCTCCTCCGCATCCATGGCCGCGCATGGCCCCATGAAGTCGAAGTGCTTGGAGATGCGGCTCGCCAGCGTGCTGCTCGAGAAGCTGCCGGCCTCGTCGGCAATCGGGAAACGCTCGCGCAGGCGCGTGGCGCTCGCGGCGAGAAGCGTCTTGCGCTCCGAGTCCGCCATTCCCGCGGCGGCGAGCTCGGCGTCGAGAAGGCGCACGAGCTCGGGCGCTCGCAGACCGAGGTTGAGATCGCCCGTGAAGTCGCTGCCGAATACCGAGCCCACGTACACCGCGGTGCGCCGTCGCTCGTCGCTGGCGAGCTGCTCCAGGCCGGCGAGCCTGAGCGCCTGCGCCACGGCGTCGAGCAACATGAACTGAAGCGGATCGGCTTGCTCGAGTTGCTTGGGCGGAATCTTGAAAGCGCGCCAGTCGAGCTGCCAGCCGCGCACGAAGCCGCCGCGCCCGTCACGCACCCGGTACGGCCCGCCCTCGGGGCTCACGTAGATGCGCGGATCCCAGCGCTCGGGATCGGGCTCGGCGAATCCGATCGGCCGTTCTCCGAGCGCTCCGAATCGTTCGACGTCGAAGGCGTCCGGCAACACCACGCCCACGCCGATGAGCACCACCGGCGCGGCGGCGATCGCGGGGGTGCTCAGACCTGTGGGCGTCGCGGCGCTCGCGGCCTTCGCGGCGGCGCGGCCCTTCCCCTTCCGAGCGCGGGCGCGCGGCGCCTCGTCGAGCGGCCGCTCGACCACCACGTGGTAATTGAGCCCGCCGATCCCGAACGCATCCACGGCGGCGCGGCGCGGCTCGCCGTCGCGATCCGGCCACGGCTCGAGCGCCCGGAGCGGCCGCAGCGGAACCTCGTCCCACGCCACCTCGGGCGTGAAGTTCACCAGATTCGCCGTGGGCGGTACCTGACCCTCGCGCATCGCCAGCAGCATCTTGACGAGTGCTGCGAGGCCCGCGGTCTCGCGGGTGTGGCCGATGTTGCTCTTCGCCGAGCCGATCGGGAGCGGCGCGCCGCGGGTGCCGCCGAGCGTCGTGAAGGCCTCGGTGAGCGCGCGGATCTCGGTGGCGTCACCCACCTGGGTGCCGGTGGCGTGCGCCTCCACGACCTGGACGTCTGCCGGTCGCAACCCATCGTGATAGGCGCGGCGGATCGCCTCCACCTGCCCTGCTTGAAGCGGCGCCCACAGGCTCTTGCCTCGCCCGTCACAGCTTCCGCCGATGCCACGCAGCACACCGAGCACCGTGTGACCTGCGGCGCGGGCATCCGCGAGCCGCTCGACGAGGATGGCGGCGTAGCCATCCGAGCTCACGAAGCCGTCGGCGCGGGCGTCGAACGGAAAGCTGCCGGTGCGGCTCAGCGCTTGCGCCTGGCTGAAGAGCACCAGGCTCGACCACTGGTTGTAGCTACAGCCGCCCACGATCGCGCGGTCGATCTCGCCGGCGTGGATGGCGCGGGCCGCGAGGTCGAGAGCCGCGAAGCTCGACGCGCACGCCGCATCCACGGCCATGTACGGGCCGGATGTGCCGAGGCGACGCGCGATCCAGCCGGCGGCGGCGTTGGGCTGCGTAAACGGACCGCCATCCTCGCGGATGCGCGGGAATCGTTCGCGTGCTCCACGAATCAGACGCTCGGCGAGCTCGTCCTGGAGCCGCGCCGGCAGCGACGCGAAGGCCGGCAGCGAGCGCAGGCTCGCGACCATCGACTCGATGCTGGTGGCGAAGCCGATGTCGCTGACCAGCGTGCTACCGCGGGCGTGGCCGACGTAAACGCCCACACGTTCGCCAGCGAGCGACACGGGATCCACGCCGGCGTTCGCGAGCGCCGCAAGCACCGTGTCGAGGAACCACAGGTGAGCGCGATCGGCGCTCGCCAGCTCGTCGGCGTCGAGCCCGAGCGGGGCTGGATCGAGATCCTCGTCGGGAACCGTTCCGCCCAGCTCGGTGTAGGTCTTGCCCGAGATGGCGTCGCCGGGCTGAAGGTAGAGCGCGCGATCGAGACGTGACTGCGGCAGAGGGCCGATCGCACTGCGACCCTCGCGCAAGAGCTCCCAGTACGCGTCGAGATTCGCGGCGCCGGGCAAGCGAGCGGCCATTCCGACGATGGCCAAGGGAATCGAATCGAGTCGATGCACCGAGCGGGCCTTTCTCAGCGAGGGTCGAGCGCCGGACGACGGCCATCCGCAGCCAGCCCGGAAACTGCCGGCGTTCGTGACGCCAACCCAACAGCCTAGACACCATCGGTGCTCGGACGCCAGCATATTTTGCTGGTGAGTCAGGCCTAAGTAACCGAATTCTCGTCAGTTTTCGTGAACGATCCGGAGCGAGCCCGGATCGCTCGTCGAGTCGGAGCCGCCCCTCAGCCGCGTGTGACCTAGGTAGGATTGCCGATGTCCCGGCGTGGCGCTCGCGTCTCTGGAGGCTCCCGTCGCGGCACGGCTCCGACGCAGGCCCGATTGCATCAGGCGTGACCGGCGTCGAAGCTGGTCACATGGAGGCTCGTGCGGCTCGCGGCGCAGGACGAGATCCGACGATCGACGTGCTGCGCGGCATCACCATCGGCGCGGTGACCGCGTATCACCTGCATGCCGATACGCGGGGGCTCGCGCTCACGCCGGAGCCACTGCAGGTGCTGCTCGCCGCGCTGGCCGCGCACGATTGGCGCGGGGTGCTGGGCGAAGCGGCGCGGATCGTCGTGGCCGCACCAGCGTACAGGCTCGATCTCTTCTTGTTCGTGACGGGTGTGGTCCTGGTGCGGGGGCCACACCGACCCGTGGGCGAATTCTGGAAGCGCCGAGCGCGCGACGTGCTTCCCAACTACTGGCTGGGAAGCCTGGGTGTCGCGCTGCTCTTGGTCGGGCTCGCCGCGTTTCGCGCCTTCGCGCTGGGAACCGCGTTCGTCGACGAGGTGGGAAGCGGTACCCGGCTGGCGCGCGCTCCGTACGCGTTCCAGGCGTGGGACCTGTTGCGATCCCTCTCGGTCGTGGGCCGGTTTCAGGAAGTGCGCACCTTCCAGGTGGTCGCGCCGTCGATGTGGTACGTGATCTTGCTGTTGCAGGCGTACGCAGTATTCCCGGCGCTGCGCGCGCTGCGAGAGCGCACGAGCGCACCGGTGTTTCTGGCAGGAGTACTCGCGTTCACGGCACTCGCACGCGGGCTCGTGTTCCGATTCGATCCTCTCGCGAGCTTCGGACCGAATCCCACCGTCCTCTACTTCATCCCGTTCCGGCTCGCGCCGGTGGCGCTCGGCATGGTGAGCGCGGATGCGTTGGCGCGGCTGCCGCGGACGCCGGCCGCAGTGCGCATCTACGCCGGCGTGATCCTCGCGTTGGCGTGGGTCGTCGTGTCCTTCGCACTGGCCACACACGCCAACGCGCCGGGCACGATCGCCGGCGTGGTCGGCCCAGTGGCGCCGCTCGCCCTCGGCATTCCGGCGTTGCTGTGGCTGGCGCTGGCCGCGCAGCGCACACCGGGACTCGGCCACGCGCTCGGGTGGGCGGGCCAACACTCGCTTTCGATACTGGTGGCGCAGGATGCGCTCCGGTTCATCGTCGGCACGGTGCTGCGTTTCGACGTGCCGCTCGAGCGCGCGTTCTGGCCGCTCCTGATCCCGTATCTGGCGGCGAGCGCGCTGCTGGCACGCGCTTGGGACCCTGTCGCCGTGCGTTTCCGCGACCGGATTTGGCCGCTCTCGTCGCGTGCGCAGTCGAGTGGGGACGCAGCCCGCAGAGCGCCCACACCGCGACGCCTGCACGCGGTGCGCGCCATCGCCGCGCTGCTGCTGCTCACCATCGGTTGCGTGATCGCCGAGGGCATCCTGCGCTCGCGTCCCCGACGCATCGCCGCGCGCATGGACGTATCCCTCGACTTCGACGAGACGCTGCACGTGCTGGTCGACGACGTGCGCGCCTACGTGCCGCGTCCGGGCGCAGCTCACGCTCCGCTCTACCGAATCAACGCGCTGGGGCTGCGCGACGAGGAGACCTCGCGCGACAAGCCCGCGGGTACGACGCGGATCGCGGTGTTGGGCGACTCGGTGGCGTTCGGCTACACGGTTCCCGCGAGCCTCACGTTCGACTCCCAGCTCGAGCAGCTCGTCGCCGATCGGGCCCAGCCCGGGCATCGCATCGAAGCGCTCAATGCCGGTGTGGCGGGCTACAACGCCGCCCAGGAAGCGGCGTTTCTCGAGACGGTGGTCGCGCCGCTCGCACCCGACGTCGTGATCGTGCTGGTCGTCGCGAACGACACCGACACTCCCATGCGTCTCGTCCGCGAGGGGGATCGATTCACGGCCGTGAGCTTCGCGCCCGAGCTGCTGCTGCTGCCTGCAGGTCCACTCGGGGTTCCGATCGAGTCGATCGGGCGACACTCGCATCTGGCGCGCCGCGCGCTCGACGCCGCGTTGCCGTGGGCGGCAGCGCACGGCGTCGTGGGACCGCTGCGGGCCGTCGATCCGGAATCGGATTTCCCGCTGGCGATGCGCGACATCGCACGCTGTAGCGCGAAGATCGGCGCGCAGGTCGTCGCCATCCTGGTGCCACAGCTCACCGACGAGCTGAGCGAGGTGGACCGTGCCCGTAGCGAAGTGATGCGCACCGGGATCGAAGCCGCGGGTATCCGCTGCCTCGATCCGAAGCCGATCCTGACGGGATTGCCAGCGGACTGGGTACGGGCGGCGCCCGACGACACGATCCATCCCAACCCACTCGGCTTCCATCTCCTGGCGCGCTTCGCGGCGGCCGAGCTCGGTGCGCTCGGCTGGCTGCCGCTCGCCCAAGAGCTGCCGCCGCTTCGGCCATTCGCCGAGACGCATGGCCGCGAGCGCATTCGATACGTCTGCGGCCCATCGCTCGCGCCCGACGCCACACTCGATCGCGCGGAGCAACTGCTCGCCGCGGCCGGGACGGATGCCGCCCCCTTGGAGCTGGCTCGCGTTCCTGCTGCCTGTCAGGCGCAGTTTCCCGAGCCGGACCCAAGCGCTCGTGACGAGGGAGCGGGCACGATCCCCTCGCCTCCCTTCACTCGCCGCATCTATGGTCTGTCCGGGCGATTCTCCCGGTTGTCGATCGGCGCTCGGGTGGCAGCGTCCAACCCGTCGTCCACCGGCGGTGAGACCGGTGACGAGGCGAATCCGGACGGCGGTGCCGTGCGCTTTCGAATTCTCGCCGACCTGCACGAGCTGTGGTCGACGCAGGTCCCGCCGGGAGGCGCGGCGGGGCCGACACTCCTCGACGTGAGTGGCGTCGACGCCCTCACCCTCGAGGCCGATGCGCTCGACGAGAGCGGATTCGGTGCTGCGGCGTGGTGGGTCGACGCCAGGCTCAGCCGCTGATCACGCGCATGGGTTCCCCGTGAGAGCGCGCGCGGAGCGGAACGCGATCCCGATCGCGATCGCGACGATCGTCCTGGTGGTCGCTCACGTGCAGAGCCGCGCCGAGCCCGATCGAACACTGCTCACCTTCGACGGGGCGACGTGGCTCATGCGCGTCCTCGACATCGCCGAGGGACGCGCGTTCCCGGCGATCGGGAACGTCGTCGGCAGCCAAGCGATCTCACACGGGCCAGCCGCCGACTATCTAGCCGTTCCAGCGTTTCGCCTCGGTGGATCGATCCTGGCCATCGTCCGATGGTTCGGGTTCCTCGAAGCGATCACGGCATCCGGCTTCGCGTGGTACGTGGCTCGCCGCCTCGGAGCGCTCGCGGGCCTGATGGCCGGGCTCTTCTTCGTGCTCCATCCCATTCCGCTCGAGTCGGTGGTGCAGCTTCGTCACGACGGTTTGTTGCCCGCGACGTCGCTCGCCGCCTTTCTCGGTATCGCCCTCACCCTCGACCGTGCGTGGCGCAGGCCGGCGCTGGTCGCCTTCGCGACGGGAGTGATGGTGGGCGTGGCCAGCCAGGCGCACGCGATCGCGATCGTCTACCTGCCCGTGCTGCCGATCGCCGCGTGGTGCTCCGGGCGACCGCTCTCACGTCGCGCCTGGCTCGGCTACTCCTCGGGTGTGCTGATCACCTACGCGAGCTGGCTCGCCCACGACTTCCAGCATGGCTGGGAGCAATCGCGCACCGCGTGGTCGCTGCTGGTGGGCGCCGCCTTCCGCGGCGCACCGCAGGCCGCGCGCCGAACGTTCTGGCAGGGCTTCGCCACGGTGAGTCACCCGCACCTCTTGTTTCCGGTCGGTGTGGCGCTCGGGTGCGTGGTGATCGCCGTCGCAGCCGTGCGCAATCGCGGGACGGAGCGACCCGAGGCCGGCGACTGGCGCGCGTTGGTGGCCACCGCGCTGGTGTCGCTGGCCTCGAGCATCGCCTTCGTGGCATTCGTCGCCTCGCGCGGGCTCGGCTACCAAGAAGTCGAGCTCGGTCGCTACTTCCTACCCGCCCTGATTCCCGCCTCGGTGCTCGCGGGAGTCGGTTGGGGTTGGCCGACGTTCGGCGCACTCGCAGGCTGCGGAAAGACTCGCTGGGGCGAGTCTTCCGAGCCTGTTGATGCTTCCTCGGGGGGCTTTTCACGCCCCCCGCCCCGCAAAAAGCGCGGTTTTTGCGGGGCCCCACCCCCAAGTCGACTCGCTATGCTCGTCGCCGCGCCGCTGGCGCGTGCCTCTTTCAGCAGCCTGCTAGAGCCGAGCGCCTGGCTCTCGTCGGCGTGGCTCCGAGCGGTGGTGGGTGCGGGCTCTGCCGCCATCGGGCTCCTCGCAGCGACGGGATTGGTCGGCGAGGGGGCCCAGCCGTATTGGGACGTCTCACCGACGCATGGCGCCCGTGGGGCCGGCGGCAATCCGTTCACCAGCTACCGCTGGTGCGAGCGCATTCACGATCGAATCGTGCTGCTGGTCGATCCGCGCGAGATCGGCGCCGTCGTCTGGCTCGGGTCGCTCGACGGCAGCGCCGAGAACGATCCGGAGAATCTGGAGCGCGTCGCGCCGTTGTTGCGCGCGAGCGGGGCCGCCGAACCGCAACGGGCGTCGTCGAGCCGAAGCTCGCGGATCGTGTTGCTGGAGCCCGGAGATTCGGCGTCGACGCTCGCCGATGCAGCCGCGCGCGCAAGCGAACCCCGCCTCGGTGTCACGGTGTTGGATGCGACGGGAGACTGCTCCGCGCTGGTCGAAAAGATGGATGGCGCGGACGAATCCGCGGCCATCCGAGGCCTTCGGCTGCGGGTCAACGTCTTCGGGAGTCCCGGGCGACCGCCGGAGGACCTCTGCGACGACTCGCGCTGGCGCGAGTGGATCGAGTGGCGAGGCGGCGTGGGGCAGAGCGACGACCCGAAAGCCGATGGGCTCACCACCGACACGCTTCTCACGCAACTCGATGCCGGCACACTGCGCGCCAGGATCGAGGCGGCCTGGAGCCTGGGCACGCGATCCGAGGATCGCGATCGCGTCCTCGTGCCGCTGGAACGCGCGTTCGCGGCTCCCGATCCGCGGCTCCGGATCGCCGCGCTGTGGTCGATCGCCCGGCTAACGACCGGAGATATCCCCCGGCATCCGCTGGTCCTCGGCGCGTTACGCGATCCGGACGAACACTTGCGCCGCGCCGCAGCGGCGGCCATCGACCGCGGCGATCAACGGTGACGATCGCCGCGTTTTGCGCGCTTCCCCGTCACCGCTGCCCGTATCGCGTCACGATCCGAGCCACCACTCGCGGATCGACGTATTCGCGGTAGTCCTCGACCACGCTCGCCAGCTCATCGACGGTGGTTCGCTGCTCTCGATTCGCGAGCTCGAGGTCGAGCAGCACGCCGACTTCGATCGCCGACGTCACCAGCAGCAGCGGCGCGGCCCCGAGCACCACTGCACGCCAGCCGCGTCCCGCCGCTTTCCAGTCGAATGCACCGACGAAGAGCGCCCACCCCATCTGGGTGAGGTATTGGCAGCGGTAGTGGAAGAGATAGGCATGCACCAGCGCGTTGCCGACCACGATCACGAGCGCCGTGGCTTGCGTGCGACGATCGCCGTGAAGACCCGCTGCGATCACGAGCACGAGCGTCGTGAGCGCGATCGGCAGGCTCTGGAGCACGACGCCCCATTCGAGCGATCCCGATTCGCCGAAGACCGGTAGCGCGAACGAGATGAGACTCTTGAGCGTGTTGTCCACGGGGACGAGCAGCCGCAAGCCCAGCGGGAGCGCCGACCAGCGATCGTAGGGAAATACGCCGGCGAGATTGCCGCCCATGTCGTAGTACGAGACCGCGGCGCGGCCGAAGATCGCGAATCGGGCGATGGCGTAGCCCGCCACGACCAGCACCAAACCGCCCACGGCGGCACGCCGCGACCCGCCATCCTGTCGCGGCCGCGCAAGCGTGAGGCCGGCGAGCAACGCCACCGTCGCGCCACTCTCCTTGCTCAGCAATGCCATGGCCGTGAGCAGCGACAGCAGCATCGCGTTGGGCGAACGCTGACATCGGTCCGCCCGAATCCGATGGTCCACGGCGAGAATCATCGCGGTGCCCACCAGCAAGCTCGGCCGATCCGCCACCCAGGTAGCCGGCGAGATCGTGAAACGGGACACGAGGAACGTCGCGGCGGCGAGCCAAGCGATCTCGCGCCGCGGCTGGACGAGTGACAGGACACGCAGCAAGAGGCAGGCATTGGCGAGGTGAAGCGTGAGGTTCAGGAGCTGATTCGGAAACCACTCGACGCCGAACCAGCGCTCCGCGGCAACCAGCGTGAGCGCGGGGATCGGCCGGAAGCCGTTCACCATCGGCATCCACGGGGAAGCGAGGAACTCGCCCAACGTGTTCGCGCGAGCGAGCTTGGAGAGCAGGATCACTTCGTCCGCGGTCGAGGGCGGAAACGCGAGCGCGGAGTGGAACACCGCCAGCGCGAGCGCCGTCAGCGCCAGGTAGCCCGCGAACGCCAGCATCGTGCCGCCCGGCCAGCGCGCGCTTCTCAACCGCGGACTCGCTGGGCACGCCGCTGCGCGCCTCTCGTGAGACTCATCACGTCTACGTCTATCAAACTCCCGCGCCTCGCGAGCACTCCTCGCAGGGTACGATCGTCGCGTATCAGCGCGCGGGCCGCGCGAGGTAGACGACGTAGCGACGGGCGCCACGCGCCGGGTGCATCACCTCGACGGCGAAACCTGCCGCGCGCAGCCGGCGCTCGAAGGGCGCCACGGTGCCCTCCGACCAGATCGCGAGCAGCCCGCCGGGGCGCAGTGCTGCGCGCGTCCGCGTGAGGGCCGCGGCGCCGAAGAGATGATCGTCCGCGGGATCGCCGGCGCCCGGGCGCGGACCTTCGTAGAGATCGAGGGCGATGGCGTCGAAGTGTTCGGCCGGCGTGGCGCCGGCTGCGGCGATCACGGGTTTGGCTGGTCTTCGTGCGGCGTGGCACTCCCCTGCTGGCGTTACGAGCCTGAATCGGTGCGCTGGGACGAGTCGGGAGAAGCACCCGCCGGCTGGACGCAACAGCCTTGCTAAGTCGTTTTTACATGATAAATACGAACTATGTACTCGCGATCGATCCAAGCTCCAAGCCGCAAGAGCTTCTTTCTCTTCGGCCCACGGGGAGTCGGAAAGACCGCCTGGCTCAAGGCGAACTGGCCTGAGGCGCTCTACTTCGATCTACTCGATCACGCGACGTACCTGGAGATGCTGGCTTCGCCGAGCCGCCTCGGCGACCGCATCCCGGGCGGTTACACCGGCCGGGTCGTGATCGACGAGGTTCAACGTGTTCCAGAGCTCCTCAACGAGGTACACCGGCTGATCGAATCGCGCCGAATCCGATTCGTGATGACCGGATCGAGCGCTCGCAAGCTCAGACGAAGAGGCGTGAATCTTCTGGCCGGCCGCGCACTCACGACCTACATGCACCCACTGACGGCGCGTGAGCTCGGTGAGGACTTCGACCTCGGGCGCGCGCTGCGCTTCGGCTGCCTGCCTCTCGCTTGCACCGAAGACGACCCACGCGCCTATCTCGCGAGCTACGTCGCCACGTATCTACGAGAAGAGGTTCAACAGGAGGGCTTCGCGCGCAACATCGGTGCATTCGGCCGTTTTCTCGAGGCGGCGAGCTTCTCGCAAGGCGCCATGCTCAACATGGCGGCGGTCGCGCGCGAATGCTCCATCTCCGCAAAAGTCATCGAAGATTACTTCAGCATCCTCGAGGATCTGCTGATCGCGGTGCGGGTGCCGGTGTTCGCGCGCCGCGCCAAGCGGCGCATGGTGGCGCATCCCAAGTTCTACTTCTTCGATTGCGGCGTGTTTCGTGCCGTCCGACCGCGCGGCCCGCTGGACACCGCGGAAGAGGTCGATGGCGCGGCGCTCGAGACACTCTTCCTGCAACAGCTCCGCGCGGCCAACGATTACGGTGAGCTCGGCTACCGCATTCATTACTGGCGAACGGCCGTCGGCGACGAGGTCGACTTCGTGCTTTATGGCGAGCGGGGCCTGCGGGCGTTCGAGGTCAAGCGAAGCGACAGAGTGCGCGCGGAGGACCTGCGCGCGTTGCTACGCTTCCGCGAGGATTTCCCGGAGAGTCGCGCGTGCCTACTTCACCTCGGCACTCGCCGCTGGCACGACCGCGGCATCGACGTGGTTCCGTTCCTCGACTGCGTGCGCGCGCTCGAAGACTGGTTGTAGCAACCGGCGGAGCTGCGCGTCGTGGTGCGACGCGTGGCGCTGCCGGCGAATCATCGCAGTTCGCTCGTCGCCGGCTCTCGCGCGCTCGCCGGCGCGCTCGAGAATCGAGCCATGCGATCAGCGCGCGGGCCGCGCGAGGTAGACGACGTAGCGACGGGCGCCACGCGCCGGGTGCATCACCTCGACGGCGAAACCTGCCGCGCGCAGCCGGCGCTCGAAGGGCGCCACGGTGCCCTCCGACCAGATCGCGAGCAGCCCGCCGGGGCGCAGTGCTGCGCGCGTCCGCGTGAGGGCCGCGGCGCCGAAGAGATGATCGTCCGCGGGATCGCCGGCGCCCGGGCGCGGACCTTCGTAGAGATCGAGGGCGATGGCGTCGAAGTGTTCGGCCGGCGTGGCGCCGGCTGCGGCGATCACGCGGGCGACGTCGCCGATCGCAAGTGTCACCCGCGGGTCGCCGAGGACATCCGCGGTGAGCGCCGCCAGCGGCCCGCGCACCCAGCGCGCTACCGCCTCGTGAAGCTCGGCGACGACCACCCGTGCGGACGGTGGCAGCGCGTCGAGCGCCGCGCGCAGCGTGTAGCCCATGCCCAAACCCGCGACGAGCACGCGCGGCTCGACTCGCGCCGCAACGGCTTTGCACGCCAGCGCTCCGAGCGCTTCCTCGGAGCGCTGCTGCGCGCTCGTCATGAGCACGCGCCCGTCGCGGAGGATGAGGAAATCGCGCTCGCCCCGCTGGCGCAGCTCGAGCACGCCGTCTCGGGTCTCGACGCGCTCCAGCGTGCGCCACGGGCGAGTCATGCGAAGCGCATCACCGTCCGAGGATCTCGGCGAGGTCGATGCTGGGCGGCTTGCGCTCGAGCTTCTCGATCAAGAGCGGACGCACCATGTCCATCTTGAGGCGCAGCGGTTCGAGCACGGCGTCACCGAGCTCGTCGACCACGGCGATGACGTGGCTGAGATCGAAGAGATCGATCTGCTCCGACCACTGGTAGTTGCCGGCGTAGCGGAACCAGC